>NZ_JAKGCV010000391.1 GCF_021556455.1 Streptomyces fuscigenes
CGCCGGGCACGGGCACGCGTCCCGCGCGGCGGCAGCGCGGGACGGGGGCCGCGGGCACCTGGCCGGGAGGCCGCGCGCGGCGGCCTTCAGAGCCAGCCGCGCCGCTTGAACTGCCGGTGCAGCCCCACCACGATCGCCAGCATCAGCGCGATCACCGTCGGGTACGACCAGATCCAGTGCAGCTCCGGCATGTGCTCGAAATTCATGCCGTAGATGCCCGCCACCATGGTCGGGACCGCCGCCATGGCGGCCCAGGCGGAGATCTTGCGCATGTCGTCGTTCTGCCGGACGCCCATCTGCGCGAGGTGCGCGGAGAGGATGTCCGTCAGCAGCCGGTCGAGGCCCTCCACCATCTCGTTGGCGTGGGTCAGGTGGTCGTTCACGTCGCGGAAGAACGGCTGCGACTTCGCGTCCACGAAGGGCACGCCCGCCCCCGCGAGCTTCTGCATCGGCGTCGCGAGCGGTCCCGTCGCCCGCCGGAACTCCAGCACCTGGCGCTTGAAGTTGTAGATGCGCGCGGCCGTCGTCTGGGCGTTGGACGCCCGCTCGCTCGCGCGGCTGTCCGACGTCGGGGTGAAGACCTCGGCCTCCACCTCCTCCAGGTCCATCTGCAGTTCGTCGGCCACCTCGATGTAGTGGTCGACCACCGCGTCGCTGACCGCGTACAGCACGGCCGTCGGCCCGCGCCGCAGGATCTCGGGCTCGCTCTCCAGCCGGTTGCGCACCGCGGACAGCGCCGCGCCCTCGCCGTGCCGGACGGTCACCACGAACGAATCGCCTATGAACACCATCAACTCGTCCGTGGTGACGGTGTCCGTCTCCGCTTCGTACGACGCCGGTTTGAGCACCACGAACAACGAGTCGTCGTACACCTCCAGCTTCGGCCGCTGGTGCGCGGTCAGCGCGTCCTCGACGGCGAGCGGGTGCAGCCCGAACTCGCTCGTCACGAGGGAGAACTCCTTCTCGGAGGGCTCGTGCAGCCCGATCCACAAGAAGGCGTCCCCCGACGCGCGCGCCTCGTCGAGGGCGTCCGAGAAGTCCTCGGGCCCCTCCGTGCGGCGGCCGTTTCGGTAGATGGCACAGTCCACGATCACGCGGGGCATTCTTCCCGGTCCGCGCGCACCCATACGACGCGGGCCACCGTGGTCCCCGTCACCATGGTTACGCTTGCCGTCATGGCCACGCTGATCCTCGTACGTCATGGACGTTCCACCGCCAACACCTCCGGCCTGCTGGCGGGCTGGACACCGGGAGTGACGCTCGACGAGCGGGGCGCCGCGCAGGCGGCGGCACTGCCGGCGCGCCTCGACGGCATCCCCTTCGCGGCCGTCGTCTCCAGCCCCCTGCAGCGCTGCCGCGAGACCCTCCAGCCGCTGCTGGACGCCCGCCCCGGCACCGAACTCGTCACGGACGAGCGGATCGGCGAGTGCGACTACGGGGAGTGGACCGGCCGCAAGCTCTCCGAGCTGAACGAGGAACCGCTGATGCAGGTGGTGCAGCAGCATCCCGCGGCGGCCGCCTTCCCCAGCGGCGAGTCGATGGCGGCCATGCAGGCGCGCGCCGTGGCCTGCGTGCGGGAGTGGAACGAGCGCGTGGAGAAGGAGCACGGCGAGAACGCCGTCTTCCTCGTGTGCTCGCACGGCGACATCATCAAGGCGATCGTCGCCGACGCCCTCGGCATGCACCTCGACCTCTTCCAGCGGCTGAACGTCGACCCCTGCTCGGTGACGGCCATCGGCTACACCCGGCTGCGTCCGTACCTGCTCAGGCTCGGGGACACCGAGGATCTCGGTTCGCTCGTGCCCCGCGAGGCGGGGAGCGAGGGGCCCGGGGCGGTGGGGGGCGGCGCGGGCGCGCCGTGATCGCCGGGCGCAGTAGGGTGGACGCGCCGTGCACGCGTCACGGGAGGCCGCATACGGCCCGCCCCCGGCGCCGCACCACTGCCGAATCAGCCACTTCTTGAGGGAGAGGGAACGTGTCCCGTCAGGTGTTCCTCTACGATCCGCCGGACCGCTTCGTGGCCGGCACGGTCGGGCTGCCTGGACGCCGTACGTTCTTCCTCCAGGCGTCCGCCGCGGGGCGTGTGACCAGCGTCGCCCTGGAGAAGACCCAGGTCGCGGCCCTCGCCGAGCGGATCGACGAGCTGCTGGACGAGGTCGTACGGCGCAGCGGCGGCAACGCCCCGGTGCCCGCGGTCGCCCCCTCGGACGTCTCCGACTCCGCGCCGCTCGACGTGCCGATCGAGGAGGAGTTCCGGGTCGGCACGATGGCGCTGGCCTGGGACGGCGACGAGCAGCGGATGATCATCGAGGCCCAGGCCCTGGTGGAGCTGGACGCGGAGACCGACGAGGACCTCGCCGAGGCCGAGGAGCGGCTGCTCCAGGACGAGGAGAACGGCCCGCCCATGCTGCGCGTGCGGCTGAGCGGCTCCCAGGCCAGGGCCTTCGCCAAGCGCGCCCTGCACGTGGTGAACGCGGGCCGCCCGCCGTGCCCGCTGTGCAGCCTGCCGCTCGACCCGGAGGGGCACGTGTGCCCGCGCCAGAACGGCTACCGGCGGGGCGCGTGAGCGGGGAGAGCGCGGTGGACGAGACCGCGGACAGGGGGACCGGTGCGCAGGTGCCGGTCGCGGACGTGCTCCGCAAGGGCGAACTGACCGTACGCGGGCGGATACGCGAGGCGTCGAACGGCGTGCTCTACTGCACCGTCTCGTACCGGGGCCACGAGGCGGCGTGCGTCTACAAGCCCGTGGCCGGGGAGCGCCCGCTGTGGGACTTCCCCGACGGGACGCTCGCGCAGCGCGAGGTGGCCGCCTACGAGGTCTCCGAGGCGACCGGCTGGGGCCTGGTGCCGCCCACCTTCCTGCGGGACGGGCCGTACGGCGAGGGCATGATCCAGCTCTGGATCGACGGGCAGCCCCTCGAGGAGTTCGAGGAGGAGCCCGTAGACCCCGTAGACCCCGAAGACCCCGAAGAAGAGGGTGATCCGGAAGCCCCCGGCGAATCGGACGGCACCTCCGGGCCCCGCGCGGCCGATGATCCGCGGGAGGCCGGCGTTCCGGACGCCCCGGGCGGTTCCGGCGCCCCCGGAGAACGGGCCGGCGGCGCGGATGCCGGCGACGCTGCGGACGCGGGCGACGGCGCGGCCGCCGACGGCCTGCTCACCCTCCTGACCCCGCAGCTCGCACTGGTGGCGGGGGAGGAGACCGTCGACGGCTGGAAGGCCATCGGCCTGGCCGAGGTCGGCGAGGGCGTCACCGCGCTGCTCGTGCACGCCGACGACGAGCGCCTGCGCCGCCTCGCCGTGCTCGACGCCGTGATCAACAACGGCGACCGCAAGGGCGGCCACCTCCTGACCTCGGCGCAGGGGCGCCTCTACGCCATCGACCACGGCGTCACGTTCAACGCGGACGACAAGCTCCGCACGCTGCTGTGGGGATGGGCGGGCGAACCGCTGCCCGAGGAGGCACTCGCCGTGCTCGACCGGCTCGCCCGCGACCTCGCCGACGGGGCTCCGCTGGCCACCCGGCTGGCGGCACTGATCACCCCCGCCGAGACCGAGGCGCTGCGTGCGCGCGTGCGTGAACTGCGCCACACGGGACGCCATCCCGAGCCGTCCGGCCAGTGGCCCGCGATCCCCTGGCCTCCCGTCTGACGATCTTTGACCGCCCCTCGGGTCGTATCCGGACACCACGTCCGGTTACGCTCAAGGCATGCATGCCTGGCCAGCTTCCGAAGTCCCCGCCCTGCCCGGCAAGGGCCGCGACATCCGGATCCACGACACCTCGACGGACGACAGGGTCACCCTCGCGCCGGGGCCCGTCGCCCGCATATACGTCTGCGGCATCACGCCGTACGACGCCACCCACATGGGGCACGCGGCGACGTACAACGCGTTCGACCTCGTGCAGCGGGTGTGGCTGGACAGCGGCCGGCAGGTCCACTACGTGCAGAACGTGACGGACGTGGACGACCCGCTGCTGGAGCGCGCCGAGCGCGACGGCGAGGACTGGACGGCGCTCGCCGAGCGCGAGACCACCCTCTTCCGCGAGGACATGACGGCGCTGCGCATGCTGCCGCCGAAGCACTACATCGGCGCGGTCGAGGCCATACCGGGCATCGTCCCGCTGGTGGAGCGGCTGCGGGAGAGCGGCGCCGCGTACGAACTCGACGGCGACACGTACTTCTCCGTCGCCGCCGACCCGCACTTCGGCGAGGTCTCCCGTCTCGACGCGGCCGCCATGAGGCTGCTGTCCGCGGAGCGCGGCGGAGACCCGGACCGCCCGGGCAAGAAGAACCCGCTCGACCCGATGCTGTGGATGGCGGCGCGCCCGGGCGAGCCCAGCTGGGACGGCGGCACCCTCGGCCGCGGGCGCCCCGGCTGGCACATCGAGTGCGTGGCGATCGCGCTGGACCACCTGGGCATGGGCTTCGACGTGCAGGGCGGCGGCAGCGACCTGGCCTTCCCGCACCACGAGATGGGCGCCTCGCACGCCCAGGTGCTGACGGGCGAGTACCCCTTCGCGGCGTCGTACGTGCACGCCGGCATGGTCGGCCTGGACGGCGAGAAGATGTCGAAGTCCAAGGGGAACCTGGTCTTCGTCTCGACGCTGCGCGAGCAGGGCGTCGACCCCGGCGCGATCAGACTCGCGCTGCACGCCCACCACTACCGCTCCGACTGGATGTGGACCGACCAGGTGCTCGCGGACGCGACGGCCCGGCTGGCGCGCTGGCGCGCTGCCGTCTCGCGTCCGGAGGGCGCCCCCGCGGACGCGCTCGTCGAGGAGATCCGCGCCGCCCTCGCGGACGATCTGGACGCGCCCGCCGCGCTCGCGGCCGTGGACCGCTGGGTCGCGCTGCAGGAGTCCGAGGGCGGCTCCGACGCGGGTGCCCCGGGCCTCGTCACGCGCACGGTCGACGCGCTGCTGGGCGTGGCTCTGTAGCCGTAAGGCGGCCCGGCAGCCGCATGGCGGCCCCGGCCTGAACGCGAAGAGGGGCTTCGTCGCCCACCACTCCACGGTGGCGGGCGGCGAAGCCCCTCTCGCGTGTCCCGGGCCGGGGACCGGGACCAAGCCCCCGGGCCGGGGACCGGGGCCAGGCCGTCGCGCGGCCGGGCGCCTGGGGCTCAGCCCCCGGAACGGCCGTCCTTGCCGTCGCCGGTCGCGCCGCCGCCGTCCTTGCCGTCGCGGTCGCCGTCGCCGCCGCCCGCGCCG
>NZ_JAKGCV010000392.1 GCF_021556455.1 Streptomyces fuscigenes
TGTAACACTTCGCCTATACGAGCCCGACAGGCAGGCATTCCAACATAGCGACCTCCGGGCAGCGCAAGGCGCGGCTCTGGCTCCCGGCCGCGATCAGGGCTGTTCAGCGCGTGGCAGGAAGTGGAGGGGTCCAGATGCGGCGACGCGCGCAGGGCCGTCCGGAGAGGGGGTGGCACCCCACCGCACCAGCCATGCAGGCGGCCACCGCCGGCTGCACGCCCGGCGGGGCGGATCGCCGGCACGGCGGGCCGCGGAGGCTGTTTACGGGAGGCATGATCGTACTGGTGGCCTCCGCACGGACGAGCGGACGCGCGACATCACCCGAAATGCTCGACCTCGTACGTGTGTTGCAGCAGCCGTCGCGCCGACGCCCACCGGGCCGCCCGGGTCACGCCGCGACCGCGCGCGGGCCCCGCTCGCACCGTGTGCGGGAGCAGCGGGCACGCGCTCAGCACCGGCCGACTGGGGCGGAGGGCGGGGCGCGGATGTCAGGACGGGGGATCTCGGGACGGAGGATCTCGGGACGGAGGATGTCGCGACGGGGCGGGGTCGCGTCGGGGCGGGGTCGCGGAAAGCGTGTACGAGGTACGGAGTGCCCGTTCCCCTGTGCGGAGTGGCGGACTCCGTGTGCGGAGCACCGGTTCGCGCCGTCGGGCCCCCGCCGGCCACCCTGGTCGGACCACACGCGGCTTCCCGGGGACGGGGCGGCCCGAGGCGGTAGATGCGGGCCCACGGGTCCGCCGCGGCCGTCTCAGGAATCGCCGCGGCGGTCGTTCCTGTGCTCGCCGGACGCCTTCCTGTCGTTCCTGTCGCCCTTGTCGCTCTTGCCGCCCTGGTCCTTCGGGGGTGTCCTGCCGTCGAGTTCGTCCCACCAGGCGTCGGAGGTGGAGTCGCCCGAGGTCTCGTCCCACCATCGGTCGTTGCGGCCGCGGGCATTGCCGATCATGGCCGCCACGGGCGGGATCACCATCGCCACGACACACATGGCGACGGCTGCCGGAATCGACCACAGCCGTACGAACGCCCACGCGGATACGAAGAGGACCAGGCATCCGCACATGAGCGCGAAGTAACGACGACGACGTCGCGTGTCCATGCGTCCAGCGTACGACCGGGCTCCGGACATCGGCCAACGGTGAGGCCTGACACGGACGGCGCGCGGGGCCCGGCCCCCTCAGGGAGCGGGCCCCGCGCGCCGTCGGAGGGGCTGCGCGGCGCGGCGGTCAGACCGCGATCGCGACCTCCGCGAGTCCGCCGGTCTGGGCGACGACCGTGCGGTCCGCCGTCCCGCCGGGCACCAGTGCGCGCAGCGTCCAGGTGCCCTCGGCCGCGTAGAAGCGGAACTGCCCGGTGGCCGAGGTCGGCACCTCCGCGGTGAATTCACCGGTCGAGTCGAGCAGGCGCACGTATCCGGTGACGGGCTCGCCGTCACGCGTCACCTGGCCCTGGATGGTCGTCTCACCGGGCTTGATCGTCGAGGCGTCGGGGCCGCCGGCCTTCGCTCCACACATGCTTCTTCGTCCTTAGGGTCGGGCGGGTTTGCGGTGGGTGGCGGGGCGCCCTCGGGGCGCCCCGCCGACGAGGTGAGCGGTTACTTCGCGGCGCCGAGCTCGATCGGGACGCCGACGAGCGAGCCGTACTCGGTCCACGAGCCGTCGTAGTTCTTGACGTTCTCGACACCGAGCAGCTCGTGCAGCACGAACCAGGTGAGCGCGGAGCGCTCACCGATACGGCAGTACGCGATGGTGTCCTTCGCCAGGTCGACCTGCTCGTCGGCGTAGAGGCCCTTGAGCTCGTCGTCCGACTTGAACGTGCCGTCGTCGTTGGCGTTCTTCGACCACGGGATGTTGCGCGCGGACGGGACGTGGCCCGGACGCTGCGACTGCTCCTGCGGAAGGTGCGCCGGGGCGAGGAGCTTGCCGCTGAACTCGTCGGGCGAGCGCACGTCGACCAGGTTCTCGTTGCCGATCGCGGCGACGACGTCGTCGCGGAAGGCGCGGATCGCGGTGTTCTGCGCCTTGGCCTTGTACGCGGTGGCCGCGCGCTGCGGGACCTCCTCGACCAGCTCGCGGGCGTCGAGCTCCCACTTCTTGCGGCCGCCGTCGAGCAGCTTGACGCTGTCGTGGCCGTACAGCTTGAAGTACCAGTACGCGTACGAGGCGAACCAGTTGTTGTTGCCGCCGTAGAGGATGACGGTGTCGTCGTTCGCGATGCCCTTGGCGGAGAGCAGCTTCTCGAAGCCGGCCTGGTCCACGAAGTCGCGGCGCACCGGGTCCTGCAGGTCCGTCTGCCAGTCGATCTTGACGGCGTTCTTGATGTGGTTCTTGTCGTACGCCGAGGTGTCCTCGTCGACCTCGACGATGACGATCTTCGCGTCGTCGAGGTGCGACTCGACCCAGTCGGCGTCGACCAGGACGTCGGTGCGGCTCATGCTGTGTCCCTCCGGGGCAGTGTTCGGCGAGGTTCTTGTGGGGGCGGCCTCACGGCGGCCCGGCGGCGGCCGCGGGGCGGCAGGGGCGGGCGTGCCCGAGGCAGGGGTGGCCCTCGATCGCAGGGCTGGGGATCCGGAGACCCGGTCGCGGGTGACGGGCGCGGTGCGCGCGTCCGCCCGTACGCACGGGGGTCCGGCTAGGCGTCGCGACAGAGCATGGTGGCAACGCGGCACAGGTCGACTGCCCGCCGCTTTGTGAGATCCACTCGCAGATCCACCCGTCGCTCCATGGTGCGATCGTAAGGACGGAGGAAGAGCGATGTCACTGTCGTGTCGGATGCTGAGACAGGATCGTCCGCATGGCGGTCACCGGACGGAATCGCGCCCGGTCCTCGACGCGCCCCCGCGCCCTGCCGGGAGGTGCCCGGGACGGCTCCGACGAGGCCGGAAGCCCCGCGGCCGCCCGGCACCGGGCCCCCGGGCGGCCCGCATCTGCGGACCGGACGTCCCCGTCTCAGGATCCGGGCGCACCACCGCCGGATCCGCGCGAGTGCCGGACGGCCGGGCGCGGGCGCCGGACGGACGGGCGCGGGACGGCGGATCGGGACGGGTCGGGGCCGCGGATCGGGACGGGTCGGGACGGTGGATCGGGACGGGACGGTGGATCGGGACGGGACGGGGCCGCTCCCGGTACTCGCGGGCGCCGGCCCCGCATCGGGAGCCGCGTTCCAGGTCCGTTCGCGTCCCGTCCCCGGGCTTGGGAAGGGCGCGGGACCGTCCCCGTATCGCGACCGGTCACCGCGCCCCGTCGCGTGCTCAGCCGGTCAGGGCCACGTTCGTGCCGGTACCGGAGAAGCTCAGGCCGGTCCCCGAGACCGCGACCTTCGACAGCGTCACGGTGGACGGCAGCCCGTCGATCTTCAGGTCGTCGTTGATGAGTCCCTTTATCTGGTCGGCGAGACCGGGGACGGGGAGGCCGGAGATGTCGTCGAACCTCAGCCGCAGGTCGTCGCCCTTCACCATGGTCACGGTGCCGTAGGCGGTGAGCGTCTTGTCCCCGACGAGCTTCGTGACCAGCCCCGACGGGTCCGGGATGTTCTCGGCCTGCATCACGTCCGTCACCTTGGCCACGACCTTGACCTGGCCCTTGGCGGCCCGCTCGGGACCGGCGTACGACACCGTGGCGCCCTGCGGGACCGCGGCGGCGAGGTCCGCGTACGAGATGCGCGCCGACCCCTCGGCGGTGCCGGCCGTGGCGGACGAGAAGCTGCTGTCGATGCGCACGTCACGCAGGACCGCCTCGACGTCGGTGACGTGCACGGTGTGCCCGTTGGCGGTCGCGTTCAGCCGGCCGAGGCCGACGTCGACCTCGTCGAGCGACTTGCCGGCCACCTGCGTCAGGAAGGGGAAGCCCTTCACCGACACGTCGGGCTTGGTGGCGAGGTTCTGGCTGGACTGGATCCGGTCGGCGACCTTGCCCTCGGCGTAGTGCAGCGCGAGTCGGTCGGCGGCCACGAACAGCCCGCCGATGATCACGACGAAGATCAGCAATATCCGCAGTGCGCGCATCGCTCGGTTGCCCCCATGTCGTCGGTGGCGCCCGTGTGGCGCCGCCGTGCTCCCCCTGTGGTGACGGTGAGCCTAGGCCAGTGGTTCATCGGACCGTCGGCCGAGGGCCCGGCGCGGCGGCGGGATGCACCCGTATCGCCCGCAGTGGGGGCCCGGCCAGGCCGCGGACGGCAGGGTCCGAGTCGGCTCCCGGCCGTCGGCCCGCCCGCTTCCGGCGGACCGCCCCGTCGCGGGACGGCCCGGGTCCGGCGGACCGCCCCGTTGCGCCGTGCGGCCCGGGACCCCGGCCCGGGGGCCGTCGCCGCCTGCCGGACGGCCCGCGGGTCCTCACGAACGGGGGCCCGGGCCCTCAGGCCAGGACCCGGCCCAGCAGGTAGACCACCGGGGCGGCGGCCGTCAGCGGCAGGGCGACGCCCGCCGTCATGTGGACGAAACGCGACGGGTAGTCGTAGCTCGCGGCCCGCAGCCCGACGAGGGCGCACACCCCGGCGCCGAGCCCCAGGACGAGGCCCTTCGTGCCGAAGTCGGTGACGGCCCCCATGGCCAGCCCCGCGCCCGCCGCGACGACCAGCGAGGCGACGACCGAGACGGGCCCGGGCAGCGGCAGCGCGCGGACGACGGTGGCGGCCGCGACCGCGACCGCGCCGACGACGACCGCGTCGGACGACGAGGCGAGGCAGCCCGTGGCGACGATCGCGAGCGCGGCCGAGACCACGGTCGCGAACAGGCCCGACAGGCGCGTGTCCGGGTCGGCGTGGCTGCGCAGTTGCAGCACCACCGTCAGCAGCACCCACACGCCGAGCGTGCCCATGATCGCCGCGGGCCCGTTCTCCTTGCCCGCGGCGAGCAGCGCGACGTCGGCGACGAGGCCGCCGAGGAACGCGAGCGCGATGCCCTGGCGGGCCGGCCACATGCCGTTGAGCCGGAACCAGCCGGCCGCCGTCACCGCCTGGAGGAGCACGGCGGGCACGAGCAGCGCGTACGGGCCGAGCGCGGCGCCGCCCGCGAGCAGCAGGCCGAGCACGGCGGTCAGCCCCGCGGGCTGGATGCCGGGCGGAATGATCGGCGAACGGCCCTCGGCACGGGCGCGCTGGGCATCCGTGACGCGGGCGTTCCCGACCGTCGTGGGGGCGCCGTAGCCGGCTCCCGGGCCGCCGGGGCCGCCCGGCCCGCTCGCCTGGGGAGCCACGGGGGCCGCGGGGCC
>NZ_JAKGCV010000393.1 GCF_021556455.1 Streptomyces fuscigenes
GCCTGCCGCGTTCCGGGTGCCGCGCGCCGCAGCCGATCCGCTGCACCGCGACCCCCGCGCCCGCTCCCCGGCGGTACACCCGTACGCCACGGCGCCGCGCCCCGGCACCGCGACGCGGCGGCGGCCCCGCGTCGCCACCCCTCCACCGCGTCCCACACCCGTGCATACCGCCCCGAACAGGGCGGTCTTCAGCCTGCCCGCTTGCCAGATGTTCATCCTTCAACTAAATTCAGGTCTGAGAAAACGAGGAGGGCTCTCATGCCTGCTGTGACCGTGGAAAACCCGCTGACCCTGCCGCGTGTGGCCGCGCCCGCCGGGGCTGTCGCCCGGCCCGTCCTGGCCGTCACCACGGCGCCCGGCGGCTTCGAGGGCGAGGGGTTCCCGGTGCGCCGGGCCTTCGCCGGCATCAACTACAAGTACCTCGACCCGTTCATCATGATGGACCAGATGGGCGAGGTGGAGTACGCGCCGGGCGAGCCCAAGGGCACCCCCTGGCACCCGCACCGCGGCTTCGAGACCGTCACCTACATCATCGACGGGGTCTTCGACCACCAGGACTCCAACGGCGGCGGCGGGACCATCACCAACGGCGACACGCAGTGGATGACGGCCGGCTCCGGCCTGCTGCACATCGAGGCCCCGCCGGAGTCGCTCGTCGTGTCCGGCGGCCTCTTCCACGGCCTGCAGCTGTGGGTGAACCTGCCGGCCAAGGACAAGATGATGAACCCCCGCTACCAGGACATCCGCGGCGGCCAGGTGCAGCTGCTGAGCACCCCCGACGGCGGCGCGCTGCTCCGCGTCATCGCCGGCGAGCTCGACGGCCACCAGGGCCCGGGCATCACCCACACGCCCATCACGATGATTCACGCGTCGGTACGTCCGGGCGCCGAGATCACGTTGCCGTGGCAGGAGGACTTCAACGGCCTCGCGTACGTGCTCGCCGGCCGCGGCACGGTCGGCGCCGAGCGCCGCCCCGTCCACACGGGCCAGACGGCCGTGTTCGGCGCCGGCTCCTCGCTGACCGTGCGCGCGGACGAGTCGCAGGACTCGAACACGCCGGACCTGGAGGTCGCGCTCCTCGGCGGCCGGCCGATCCGCGAGCCCATGGCGCACTACGGGCCGTTCGTCATGAACACCCAGGCCGAGCTGCGCCAGGCCTTCGAGGACTTCCAGAAGGGCCTGCTCGGAACCGTTCCCGCCGTGCACGGGATGTCGCAGGGCGGCATGTAGGCACCAGCCGGGGGCCTGCCCCGGTCCCGGGGCGCCCTCCCCGCGGGAGGCTCCGCCCCGGACCACCTCCCGGATCCTGCCACGCGACCCCGCCGGGTCCCGCGCACCCGGCGCCCCGCGACCGCCCTGCCGTCGCGGGGCGGTGTCGTGCCCGACACGTCGCGCTGCGGCTCCCGCGGGGCGCGCGCCGCCCGGCTCGTCGCTGCTCCGGGGCCGCCCGCCGTCAAATACGGTGCGGTCCGCCCGTCCCCGTTGCTAGGGTCCGCTCTCTCCGCGCTGCGGGCGCCGGACGGGACGCGGGCCACCCGCGAGCCCCCACACGCACCTCCCGGCCCCTTCCCGGAGGGGGCGCCTCCGCCACCGCGGAGGCTGACACCGAGGGGGCTGGTCGTCCATGACCGCGGCGGTCGGGAACGGGGCGGAGAGCTCCACGGGCCGGAGGCTCCGCGCCCCCTTCGCGCTCTTCTTCACGTCCTTCGTCGTCTCCGCGCTCGGGGATGCCTTCCGACTCCTCGCCGTCAACGTCTGGCTGTTCGAGGCGACGTCGGGCTCGACCGGCATGCGCCTCCTCGTGGTCCTCCTGGCGAATGTTCCCGGCATGCTGCTGGGCGGCCTCTCGGGCGTGGTGGCGGACCGGTACGACACGTACACCGTCCTCGTGGTCTCGGACCTGGTCCGCGCCGGGGTCGGCCTGGGACTTGCCTGGTGCGCCCACGACGGCCGGACGGTGCCCGCCCTCGTGCTGGTCGCGGTGGGCAACGGCGTCGGCGTCTTCTTCTCCTCGTCGTCGTTCTCGCTGCTTCCGCGGCTGCTGACCGGGCAGCGGCTGCCGCGCGCCAACGGCCTGATGGAGACCGGCCAGTGGGTCGTGGGGATCGTCGGCCCCGCTCTTGCCGCGCTGACGCTCGCCGCCGGCGGCGCGAGCCGGGCCTTCGTGATCGACAGCGTGTCCTTCGTCGCCTCCGCGCTGATCCTCGGGTACCTGCGCCGCTCGCTGAGGACCCCCGGCCCGCGGCCGGCGGGTGACGGCGCGTCGGCGGTGGCGGCAGGCGCGGACGACGGCGCCGGGCCCGGTGGGGCGGGAAGGCCGAGCCACTGGGCGGATTTCGTCGACGGGGTCGCCGTCGTCCGGCGCAGCCCGGAGATCCGCTCGCTCCTGCTCGCGTCGTACGGGACGGCCTTCATGACCGCCTGCACCAACTACGGCCTGATCTTCCTCGTCGTCCGGACGTTCGCTCTCGGCACCGCGTCCCTCGGCTACCTCTACTCACTGAACGGAGCCGTCGCCGTGGTCGCCGCGGCGCTCGTCACCGCCCTGGCCAGGCCCGCGCTCCTGGGCCGGCTCATGGCCTTCTCGATGCTGGGGCTGTGCGCGGCCCAGGTGGTCATCGGCGCGGCCCCCACCGTGTACGTGCTGAGCGTCGGCGTCGTGATCAGCGCGCTCTCCAACGCCCCCTACAACGTGGCGGTCACGTCGCTGTACATGAGCAGGATCCCGCCCGACTTCCTCGGCCGGGTCGAAGGCGTCGACACGATGGCCGACAACGCCGTCAACATCCTCGGGTTCGTGGCGGCCTCGCTCATCGTCTCCGGCTGGGATCCGCGAGCCGTCTTCCTCGTCTCCGCCGTCGCCGCCGTCCCCAGCCTGGTCCTGGCCTTCCGGCACGCGGCACCGGGGGGCGCGGCCGTGGGCGGGCCCTCGAAAGGCACCGGCAGCGCCGGCTGACCGCCGCGCCCGGCCCGGTGCGGCCCCGACCGGCCCTGCGCCGGTCACCGCCGGGCCCCCCGGGCGGGAGTGTTCGCGCCCAAGGCCGGCGAAGGCGCCGGGCCGCCCGAAGCCGTACAGCACCGGGGCCGGCCGGGACGTGATCGTCCCGGCCGGCCCCGGCCCGTACCCGCGGCGGTGCGCCCAACGGCGCCGCGCCGCGGGCCCTTCGCTACTTGCCCTGCGGCTTGCGCAGCGAAATGTGCAGCTCCCGCAGCCGCGCCTCGGTCAGCTCGCTGGGCGCGCCCATCATCAGGTCCTGCGCGTTCTGGCTGAGCGGGAACGCGATCGTCTCGCGGATGTTCGGCTCGTCGGCCAGCAGCATCACCATGCGGTCGATGCCCGGGGCGATGCCGCCGTGCGGCGGGGCGCCGAAGCGCAGCGCGCGCAGCATGCCCGCGAAGTCGCGCTCGACGTCGGCGCGCTCGTACCCGGCGATCCCGAAGGCCTTGATCATGATCTCGGGCTCGTGGTTCCGGATCGCGCCCGAGGACAGCTCGATGCCGTTGCAGACGATGTCGTACTGCCAGGCCAGGATGTCCAGCGGGTCCATCGACTCCAGCGCCTCGAGGCCGCCCTGGGGCATCGAGAAGGGGTTGTGCGAGAAGTCGATCCGGCCGGTCTCCTCGTCCTTCTCGTACATCGGGAAGTCGACGATCCAGCAGAAGCGGAACACGCCCTCCTCGAAGTGCCCGGAGCGCTTGGCCGCCTCCACGCGGACGGCGCCCATGATCTTCGAGACCTCGCCGTACTCGCCGGCGCCGAAGAAGACCGCGTGGCCCGGGGCGAGCGCGAGGCGCTCGGTGAGGACCTTGACGTTCTCCTCGGTGAGGAACTTCGCGATCGGGCCGCTCAGCGCACCGTCGTCGCCGACGCGCACCCAGGCCAGGCCCTTCGCGCCCTGCTCGACCGCGTACTCGCCGAGCTGGTCGAAGAACTTGCGGGGTTGGCCCGCCGTGTCCGGCACCGGCAGCGCGCGCACGTGCTTGCCCGCGAACGCCTTGAACTCGGACGCCTCGAAGACGTCCGTGATGTCGTGCAGCTCCAGCTTGGCGCGCAGGTCGGGCTTGTCGTTGCCGTACTTGCGCATCGACTCGCGGAAGGGGATGCGCGGGAACGGCGAGGTGACCTCGCGGCCCTGGCCGAACTCCGTGAACAGCTCGGTCATCAGCTTCTCGACGGGACCGAACACGTCCTCCTGCTCGACGAAGCTCATCTCCAGGTCGAGCTGGTAGAACTCGCCGGGCGAGCGGTCGGCACGGGCGTCCTCGTCGCGGAAGCAGGGCGCGATCTGGAAGTAGCGGTCGAAGCCGGACACCATCAGCAGCTGCTTGAACTGCTGGGGCGCCTGCGGCAGCGCGTAGAACTTGCCGGGGTTCAGCCGGGAGGGCACCACGAAGTCGCGGGCGCCCTCGGGGGACGTCGCGGTCAGGATCGGGGTCGCCATCTCGTTGAAGCCGAGGGCGGTCATCTTGTGCCGGATCGCGGAGATCACGGCCGTGCGCAGCATGATGTTGCGGTGCATGCGCTCGCGACGCAGGTCGAGGAAGCGGTACTCCAGGCGGCGCTCCTCGCCGACACCGTCGTCCGCGTTGATCGTGAACGGCAGCGGGGCGGACTCGCCCAGCACCTCGACCTCGGAGACCTCGATCTCGATCTCGCCGGTCGGCAGCTCGGGGTTGACGTTGTCCGCGCCGCGGGCCGAGACCGTGCCGTCGATGCGTACGACGGTCTCCTTGGTCAGGTGCGACAGCGCCTCCACGGCGGCCGTGCCCGGCCTGGCCACCAGCTGCACGAGACCGTAGTGGTCGCGCAGATCGATGAAGAGGATGCCGCCCAGGTCTCGGCGATTGTGCAGCCAGCCGCTCAGCCGGACGTCGGTGCCGACGTCAGTGGCGCGGAGCTCGCCGCAGGTGTGGGACCTGTACCGATGCATCGTCGTTCATCCAGTCCTGGGGTGGTGGGGTGGCGAACCGTACGGACTCGTGGGCCACGGTCGGTTCGGACGGCCACCGCAACTCTATCGCCCGCCGCGCACACCCTTCACGGCCGTTTCCCGCGCACCGCCCGGGCCCCCGCCCTCCCGCAACCGCCGCCGGGGACTTCCCGCCGCCGGACCGTGGGCCTCCTGCCGCGGGACCGCGGCCCTCCCGCCGGGGCGCCCCCGCCTTCCGCCCCCGCGGTCCGGCCCGGCGGCCCGTC
>NZ_JAKGCV010000394.1 GCF_021556455.1 Streptomyces fuscigenes
CGTACGGCAGGCCGCCGGGCTGCGGCCCGCCCGGCAGGGGCCCGCCGGTCAGCGGCCCGCCGGCCGCGGGTCCGCCGCTCAGCGGCCCGTCGGGCACGGGTCCGTCGGACACGATGGGCATGGGGCGAGTCTGCTGCGCCTCGGGCTCATCGCGGGCGGGACCCGCCGGAGCGGCCCCCTGGTCGGGCGGACCCCAGTAGCCTGCGGCCGGCGGGGTACCGCGGGAAAAGTCGTTCATCAGACCTCAAGCAGCTCGGATTCCTTGTGCTTGAGCAGCTCGTCGACCTGCGCCACGTACTTCGTCGTGGTGTCGTCGAGCTCCTTCTCGGCGCGCCGCCCCTCGTCCTCGCCGACGTCGCCGTCCTTGACCAGCTTGTCGATGGTCTCCTTGGCCTTGCGGCGCACGGCGCGGATCGAGATCTTCGAGTCCTCGGCCTTGGTCTTGGCGACCTTGATGAACTGGCGCCGGCGCTCCTCGGTCAGCTCGGGGAACACCACCCGGATGATGCTGCCGTCGTTGCTGGGGTTGACGCCCAGGTCCGAGTCGCGGATGGCCTGCTCGATGTTGCGCAGGGCGCTCTTGTCGAACGGCGTCACCACGGCCATCCGCGCCTCGGGCACGGAGAACGAGGCGAGCTGGTTGATCGGGGTCATGGCGCCGTAGTAGTCCGCGACGATCTTGTTGAACATCGCGGGGTGTGCGCGGCCGGTGCGGATCGCCGCGAAGTCGTCCTTCGCGACCAGGACGGCCTTCTCCATCTTCTCCTCGGCTTCGAGGAGGGCTTCTTCGATCACCACTTGCTCCTGCGTGTTGTGAGTGCGGTGTGCCACCGGTGGTGCGGTCCCTCGCGGGGGCCGGCGGTACCTGCGTCGCGTCTTTCCTGCACGGTGTCCGACCGGCAGGGCTTTGTCCATACGGGGCGGTGCCCGTACGGAGGGCGGGCCGCGCGGACGTCAGTCCCTGCTGCCCTGGTCGCTCACGAGAGTGCCGATCTTCTCACCCTTGACCGCACGCGCGATGTTGCCCTCGGCCAGCAGCTCGAAGACCAGGATCGGGAGGCTGTTGTCCTGGCACAGCGTGATCGCGGTCAGGTCGGCGACGCGCAGGTCGCGCGAGATGACCTCGCTGAACCCGAGTGCGTCGAACTTGACCGCCCCCGGGTTGGTCTTGGGGTCGGAGTCGTAGACGCCGTCGACGCCGTTCTTGCCCATGAGGAGGGCCTCCGCGTGGATCTCCAGGGCCCGCTGGGCGGCGGTGGTGTCGGTGGAGAAGTAGGGCATGCCCATGCCCGCACCGAAGATGACCACACGGCCCTTCTCCAGGTGCCGCACGGCGCGCAGGGGGATGTAGGGCTCGGCGACCTGGCCCATGGTGATCGCCGTCTGCACGCGGGTCTCGACGCCTTCCTTCTCCAGGAAGTCCTGGAGGGCCAGGCAGTTCATGACGGTGCCCAGCATGCCCATGTAGTCCGAGCGGGCGCGGTCCATGCCGCGCTGCTGGAGTTCCGCGCCGCGGAAGAAGTTGCCGCCGCCGACGACGAGCGCGATCTGGGCGCCGTCGCGGACGACGGCGGCGATCTCGCGGGCGATGGCGTGCACGATGTCGGGATCGACACCGAGCGCGCCCCCTCCGGCGAAGGCCTCACCGGACAGCTTCAGCATGAAACGCCGGGGCCGGGGGCCGGCGTCGGTCCGGTCGTCGGGGGAATGGTCGGCGTCCACGCCGTTGCTCATGGGGTTCTCCTCGTACACATACGACGAAGGCCATTGCCGGTTGGGTCGGTTGTTCGTCCCTGGCGGCAATGGCCTCCTCGTCGGATCTGCGGTCGTCCGGCAGGTACGCGGCCGACGACTGCATCAGACCCTAGCGGGGTCCGCCGTCCTCCGTGTACGACTGCGTCGGCGCGCTCGCGCCGACGCCGCGGTCAGGCGCCGACGCGGATGCGCGCGAAGCGCTTCAGCGTGACACCGGCCTCGTCCAGGACCTTCTTGACGGACTTCTTGTTGTCCTTGGCGAAGGGCTGGTCGAGGAGGGTGACCTCCTTGAAGAAGCCGTTGACCCGACCCTCGACGATCTTGGGCAGGGCGGCCTCGGGCTTGCCCTCCTCGCGCGAGGTGGCCTCGGCGACGCGGCGCTCGTTCTCCACGATGTCGGCCGGCACCTCGTCACGGGTGAGGTACTTGGGCGCGAACGCGGCGATGTGCTGCGCGACGTCCTTCGCGACCTCGGCGTTCTCCTTGTCCAGCTCGACCAGGACGCCGACCTGCGGCGGGAGGTCGGGCATGGTGCGGTGCATGTACGCGGCCACGAAGCCGCCGTCCGCGGGGAACTGGGCGAAGCGGTCGAGGACGATCTTCTCGCCGAGGTTGGCGTTGGCCTCGTCCACGTACGCCTGCACGGTCTTGCCGGCCTCGATCTCCGAGCCCAGCAGCGCGTCCAGGTCGGCCGGCTGCGTCTTGGCGACGTGCTCGGCGAGCGCCTGGGCGACGGACTGGAACTTCTCGCCCTTGGCGACGAAGTCCGTCTCGCACCGGAGCTCGACCAGGACGCCGGAGGCGCGGTCGTCGGCGATGAGGGAGACGACGGCGCCGTTCTCGGCGTTGCGGCCCTCGCGCTTGGCGACGCCCTTCTGGCCCTTGACGCGGAGCAGCTCGACGGCCTTGTCGACGTTGCCCTCGGCCTCGTCCAGCGCCTTCTTGCAGTCCATCATGCCGGCGCCCGTGAGCTCACGGAGCTTCTTGACGTCGGCGGCGGTGTAGTTCGCCATCTCTGTGGTTTCTCTCTTGAAGAATTCGAAGGTCTGGGGATCTACGGGTGGACGGCGGGGGCCACCGGCCCCCGCCGTCTGTCCGGAACCGTGAGGGTCAGGCCTGCTCGGCGGGCGCCTCGGCGGCGGTCTCGTCCGCGGCGGCCTCCTGCGCGGCAGGGGTCTCGGCGACGGGCTCGTCCGTGGTGGCCGGGGCCTCCTCGGTCTGCTCGGCGTCGGCGACCTTGGCCGTCTCGGCGGAGGTCTGGACCTCGCCCTCGTCCTTCTTCTCCAGAAGGTCGCGCTCCCACTCGGCGAGGGGCTCGCCGGCGGCCTTCTCGCCCGGCTTCTGGTCGCCGGTCGCGACGCCGGAGCGGGCGATGAGGCCCTCGGCGACGGCGTCGGCGATCACGCGGGTGAGCAGGGTGACGGAGCGGATCGCGTCGTCGTTGCCCGGGATCTTGTAGTCGACCTCGTCGGGGTCGCAGTTGGTGTCGAGGATCGCGACGACCGGGATGTGGAGCTTGCGCGCCTCACCGACGGCGATGTGCTCCTTCTTGGTGTCGACGATCCAGACGGCGCTCGGCACCTTCTGCATCTCGCGGATGCCGCCGAGGGTCTTCTCCAGCTTGGCCTTCTCGCGCGAGAGGACCAGGAGCTCCTTCTTCGTGAGGCCGGAGGCGGCCACGTCGTCGAAGTCGATCTGCTCCAGCTCCTTGAGGCGCTGGAGGCGCTTGTAGACGGTGGAGAAGTTGGTCAGCATGCCGCCGAGCCAGCGCTGGTTGACGTAGGGCATGCCCACGCGCGTCGCCTGCTCGGCGATCGCCTCCTGCGCCTGCTTCTTGGTGCCGACGAACATCACGGAGCCGCCGTGCGCGACGGTCTCCTTGACGAACTCGTAGGCGCGGTCGATGTACGACAGCGACTGGAGCAGGTCGATGATGTAGATGCCGTTGCGCTCCGTGAAGATGAAGCGCTTCATCTTCGGGTTCCAACGACGGGTCTGGTGACCGAAGTGGACGCCGCTTTCCAGCAGCTCCCGCATCGTGACGACGGCCATGGCCGTACTCCTAGGTACTCGGTTGTCGCGGCCGCCGGACGGCGGTCGCGCCTGACGCCCTGCGCGCCGTGCCGCAAAGGACCGAGAGGCGCTGACACCGGTAACTGAACGCCGGCGTCGGGGCGTGCGAAGTCGACCCGGTGACCCGGGCCGCACAAGAATTGTACGGGACCTTCGACCCCCCAGGTGACGGCGTTGTCCACAACCGCCGTCTTGTCCACAGATGACGCCCGCGATCCCCCGCGCGGGGCGCCCGCGGAGGAGAGTCGGCGCATGACATCTGTGCGCTGCCTGTGCGCCGCGGCCGTCCTGCTGGCCGTCGCGGCACCGGCCTCCGATCGGGCCGCCGCCCGGCCGCCGCTCCCCCCGGCGGCGGCTGTCGCGCGCCTGCCCGCGGCGCCCGGCCCGTCCGCACCGGGGGCCGCGCCGCTGCTCGCGCCTACGCCGGGGAGCTCCCACGCCGCGGGGGTCAGGGCCGAAGGGGACCGCGGGGCCGGGGTCCCCCGGGCCGACCGGCCGGGTCCGGCCCGGTGGGGGACGTACGGCCGGGCCGGAGCCGGGGCCGGAGCCGACGGTTTGCCCCGCCTCGTGTCGCGAGCCGATGCTCGGCGGCGGCTTGGTGCCCCGCCGACGGCTGGTGGTCAGCCGGGGACGGGTGGTCCGCCGGGGAGGGGCGGTCCGCCGGGGACGAGGGGTCGGGCACGACCGGGTGCCCCGCCGGGGAGGGGTGGTCCGCCGGGGACGAGTGGTCCGCCTGCAAGGAGAGTTCCGCCGGGGACGAGGGGTCGGGCACGACCGGGTGCCCCGCGGGGGACGGGTGCTCGGGCACGATCGGGTGCCCCGCCGGGGCCCGAGGGCGGCGCGGCACCCGATGCCGCGCGGGCGTGGCCGGTGGGCGGGCGTCCCGTGATCGTGCGCGGGTGGCTGCCTCCCGCCACGCCCTACGGGAGGGGGCATCGCGGTGTGGACCTCGCCGCCCGGCCCGGCGAGACGGTACGGGCAGCGGCGGCGGGCCGGGTCGCCTTCGCGGGCCGGGTCGCCGGGCGCGGAGTGCTGTCGATCGTCCTGCCCGGCACCGGAGCACCCCCGCTGCGCGTCACGTACGAACCGGTGGCGCCCCTCGTGGCGGCAGGCGACACGGTGCGGGCCGGGCAGCCCGTCGCCCGGCTCGCCGCGGGACCCTTCCACTGCCCAGCGGGGTGCCTGCACTGGGGGCTGCTGCGCGCTGGCGTCTACCTGGATCCCCTGTCGCTGCTGCCACCCCGGCTGCTCCACCCGGCACCGGCGCGGCTGCTTCCGCTGTGGGGCACAGCACCGGCGCGCGGTGCTGCCGCCTCCGGGGCGGGCGCCGCCGATGCTGCCGGCCCCGGGGCGGCCCTCCGCCGAACG
>NZ_JAKGCV010000395.1 GCF_021556455.1 Streptomyces fuscigenes
GGGCGGGCGGCCGCCCGGCGTGCCTCCCGCGGCCGGCCCGTCAGGGGCGCGCCACCGGCTTCCTGCGGGGCCGCGGCGTCTCGCCGTCCTCGCTGAACAGCTCGGGGTGCCGCCGCCGGATCTTCTCGACGTCGCTGAAGACGAGCCGCAGGTGCTCCCGCAGCGACTCCTCGGCCGCCGCCGGGTCGGCCGCCTCCAGCAGGTCCACCACCGCAGTGTGCTGACCGATCAGCAGCGGGAGCTGCTGCGTCAGCGGCAGCGACAGGCGCCGCGCGCGGTCGAGTTGGGCCTTCGCCTGCGCGACGACCGGCCAGGCGGAGGCGTGGCCGCCGACCGCCATCAGCCGGGCGTGGAAGTCCTCGTCCAGGCGGAAGAAGCCGTCCATGTCGGCGTCCTCGGCCGCGTCGCCCTGGGCGCGCAGCAGGCGCCGCAGATCGGTCAGGTCGCGCGGACTCGCCCGCCCCACGGCGTCCCGCAGTGCCGCGCACTCCAGTGCCTCGCGGACGAACTGCGCCGAGGCCACGTCGGCCGGGCGGATGCGGGAGACGAACGTGCCGAGCTGCGGATAGACGTCGACCAGGCCCTCGTCGCCGAGCAGGATCAGGCTCTCGCGCACCGGGGTGCGCGAGACGCCGAGTTCGGCGGCCAGGTCGTTCTCCGAGAGCGCGGAACCCGGCTCCAGGTCGAGCCGGATGATGCGCGCGCGCAGCTGTTCGTGCACCTGCTGCCGGGTGTTGGCCACGGGCTCCCTTTCACCGAACCGACGTCACCGGGACGCTACCGCGCCCGGGGCCCGGCCCCACGGGACGGTGACGGGCCGGGGCGGACGGGTCTTGACCCCGCCCGCTGACGTACTTGTATGGTAGCCGACACCTCCCGATGACGAAGGGCACGAGGACGCAGCGATGAGCGGATCACCCCCACCACCCCCGGCCTCTTCCCCGGCGCCGCGGTGTCCCGGCTCCCCGGCGCCGGGCGGCCCCGGTTCCGCGCGGGTCCCGCGCTCCCCGGACCCGCGCGGCCCCGGATCGGGCGCACCGGCCGGGTCCGAGGGCGACGCGTCCGCCGCCGCCGGGGGCCGGGGCGGCGGGCCGGGATCCGGTCTTCCCCCGCGGGCGCTGCGGCGGGTCGTCTTCGCCTCCGTCGTCGGCACGGTCGCCGAGTACTACGACTTCTTCATCTACGGCACCGCGTCCGCGCTCGCGTTCAGCAAGATCTTCTTCCCGGACGTGAACCCCGCCCTCGGCACGCTCGCCTCGTTCTCGACCTACGCCGTCGGCTTCTTCAGCAGGCCGCTCGGCGGGCTCGTGTGGGGGCTGGTCGGCGACCGCCTCGGCCGCAAGCGCGCCCTCGTCTTCACGCTGCTGCTGACGGGACTCGGCACATTCGCCGTCGGCTGCCTGCCCACGTACCACCAGATCGGCGTCTGGGCGGCCGTGGCCCTCGTGTTCGTGCGGCTCGTCCAGGGATTCGGGGTCGGCGGCGAGCAGGGCGGCGCGATCCTGCTGACCGCCGAGGCCGCTCCCCGGGCCGCGCGCGGTCTGTGGGCGAGCCTCGTCCAACTGGGCTCGCCCGCCGCGTACCTCGTCCCCACGGCGCTGTTCGCCGTCCTGCACGGGCATCTGTCCGAGGACGCGTTCCTGGCATGGGGCTGGCGGGTGCCGTTCTGGCTGAGCGCCTTCGTCGTCCTCGTCGGGCTGTTCGTGCGCGGGCGCGTCCAGGAGTCGGAGACCTTCCGCGCCGTCGAGGAGAACCGGCCGCAGAGTCCGCCGTCGCCGATGCGCACGCTGTTCGCCCACCACCGGCGCGAACTCGTCGGCGGGTTGCTGGCCAAGTTCGTCGAGGCGGCCGTCTTCCCCTTCTACACCGTCTTCCTGGTGTCGTACGCGGACTCGCTGCACCACGACACCGGCCCCGTCCTGGACGCGGTGATCGTGGCGGTGATCTGCGAACTCGTCGCGCTCCCGCTGCTCGGCCGGCTCACCGACCGGGTCGGGCGCAGGCCGGTGTTCCTCGCCGCCGCCGTGCTCAACCTCGTGCTCGTGGTGCCCGCCTTCGAGGCGGTGCGCTCCGGGAACACCGCCGTCGTCGTGGCGGCGCTGGTCGCGGGGCTCGCGCTCGGGCACGCCGGCACGTACGCCCCGCAGGCCAGCTACTTCCCCGAACTGTTCCCCTCCGGGGCCCGCTACAGCGGGGTGTCCCTGGTCTGGCAGTTCGGCTCGATGATCGCGAGCGGCCCCTTCACGGTGGTGGCCGCGGCCCTCCTGATCGCGGGCGGCGGCTCGTACACCTGGGACGCGCTGTACGTCGGCTCTCTGATCGCCGTCAGTATCGTCGCCCTGTGCACCCTGCCCGAGACCGCGCCCGGCAGGCTCGGCGGCCGGGAGTACGCCCAGTGGCCGCGGCGCGACGCCGGCCCGGCCGCCTGACGCACCCGGCCGCCCGGCACCCGGGGCACCGCCCCCTCGCACGGCCCCGCGTGCCCGACCCGGCGGCGCCCGCGCGGGGCGGACCCGCCACCACCGACGGAAAGAGAAGAGGCCCATGGCCACCATCACCGCCGCCGAGGTGTTCGTCACCTCGCCCGGACGCAACTTCGTCACGCTCCGCGTCACCACGTCCGACGGCGTCACGGGCCTCGGCGACGCCACCCTCAACGGGCGCGAGCTGTCCGTCGCGTCCTATCTGCGCGACCACCTCGTGCCCCTGCTGATCGGCCGCGACCCTGCCCGCATCGAGGACATGTGGCACTACCTCTACAAGGGCGCCTACTGGCGCCGCGGGCCCGTCACCATGAGTGCGATCTCCGCCGTCGACACCGCGCTGTGGGACATCAAGGGCAAGGTCGCGGGGATGCCCGTGTACGACCTGCTCGGCGGCCTCGCCCGGGACGGCGCCCTGGTCTACGGCCACGCGAGCGGCCGGGACACGGCCGAACTCCTCGACGACGTTGACCGGTTCAAGGACCTCGGCTTCACGGCGATCCGCGCGCAGGCCGCAGTGCCCGGCTCACCGGGCAGCTACGGGGTGCGCCACGGCGACGGACAGGGCTACGAACCGGCCGCCGCCTCCCTGCCCGACGAGCAGTCCTGGCACACCGAGGACTACCTCGACTTCGCGCCCCGCTACCTCGCCGCCGTGCGCGAGCGGTTCGGGTTCGGCTTCCACCTGCTGCACGACGTGCACCACCGGCTCACCCCGACCGAGGCGGGGCAGCTCGGCCACCGCATCGAGGAACTGCGCCTGTTCTGGATGGAGGACCCGACGCCCGCCGAACTCCAGGAGAACTTCCGCCAGGTGCGCGGTGCCACGCGCACCCCGCTCGCCGTGGGGGAGGTCTTCAACTCGATCTGGGACTGCGAGCGGCTCATCTCCGAGCGCCTCATCGACTACATCCGGGCCTCCGTCGTGCACGCCGGCGGCATCACCCACCTGCGGCGCATCTTCCACCTGGCGGAGCTGTACCAGGTGCGCACCGGCTCCCACGGCGCCACCGACCTCTCGCCCGTCAGCATGTCCGCCGCCGTCCACCTCGACGTGACGGTGCCGAACTTCGGCATCCAGGAGTACATGGCGCACGACCCGCTCGCCCTGGAGGTGTTCACGCCCGGCTACACCTATCGCGACGGCGCCCTGCACCCCTCCGCCGCCCCGGGGCTCGGCGTCGCCTTCGACGAGAAGGCTGCGGAGCGCTTCCCCTACGACCCCAAGTACCTGCCCGTCAGCCGCCGCCGCGACGGCTCGGTGCACGACTGGTGAGCGCCGTGACCCGCCTGTCGGCCGCGGCCCTGCCCGCGCTGCCCGCCGCCGCACGCCCCGCGGGCCGCCCCGGCGGCCGGCCGCCCCGCATCGTCCACCTGGGCCTCGGCGCCTTCCACCGGGCACACCAGGCCCTGTACACGGAGGCGGCCGGGGAGGACTGGGGCATCGCCGGCGTGGCCCAGCGCAGCCGCGGGGTCCTGGACGCCCTGCGTGCCCAGGACCACCTCTACTCGGTGACCTTCCGGGACGCCGGGTCCCCGAGCACGCGGGTCGTGGGCGCGCTCTCCGAGACCCTGCACGCGACGCAGGACGCCCCGCGGCTGCGGGGACTGCTGTCGGCGGCCGCGACCGCCGTCGTCACCGCCACCGTGACGGAGAAGGGCTACCGCAGGAAGCCGGGCGGGGGCCTCGACCTCGCCGACCCCCTGGTGCGCGGTGACCTCGCGGCCGACCCGGACCGCGGCGCGCACACCACCCCCGTCGGGCAGCTTGCGGCGGGCCTGCGGGCCAGGCTGCGTGCCTCGGGTGCCCCGCTGACGGTGGTGTGCTGCGACAACATGGCCGGCAACGGGCCCGTACTGGCCGGTCTCGTAGCGGAGTTCGCCGCGGCCACCGCCTGGCCCGAACGTGACGCGCTGCTGGAGTGGATCGACGCGGGCGCGGTCGCGTTCCCGGCCACCGTCGTGGACCGGATCGTCCCGGCCACCACAGGGGCGGACCTGGCCGCCGCCGCGCACGCCCTCGGGGTGCGCGACGAGGCGGCCGTCACCTGCGAGCCCTACGCGCAGTGGGTGCTGGAGGACCGGTTCGCCGGGGCTCGCCCGCGCTGGGAGGCGGGCGGCGCGCGGTTCGTCGCCGACGTGGCGCCCCACCAGCTCACCAAGTTGCGGCTCCTCAACGGGGCGCACTCGCTCCTCGCCCACCTCGGGCTGCGCGCCGGATGCCGCACGGTGGCCGAGGTGCTCGCGACGGACTGGGGCGAGGAGGCGGTGCGCGGGTACTGCGCCGAGGTGCTGCCCACGCTGCCCGCGGCGCCCGGCCTCGACCCGGAGGCGTACGTCGACGGGCTGGTGACGCGGTTCCGCAACCCGGCGGTCCGCCACCGCCTCGACCAGATCGCCGCGGACAGCTCCCTGAAGATCCCGGAACGCTGGCTCGTCCCCCTGCGGGAACTGCGCGCCGGGGGCCGGGACACGCCCCGGCTGGCGGCCGCGCTGGCGGTGTGGGCGGCGTCCACGCGCGACGGCGTGCCGTACGACGACCCCGGGGCAGCCCGGCTGTGCGGGGCCTGGTCCTCGCGGTCCCCGGCGGACGCGGTACGCGAACTGCTCGCCCTGCTGGGCGCGTCGGACCTGGCCGCGGACGGCGCGCTGGTCGCCGGCATCACGGACGCCCTGCCCGTGCCGGGCACG
>NZ_JAKGCV010000396.1 GCF_021556455.1 Streptomyces fuscigenes
CGGCCCGTTCGCGTAGCCGGGCACCTGCCGCGAAGGCTGCCGCCCGGCGCCGGGCCGCGCCGGGCCGCGCACTCGGGGCTCACCGGCGCAGTTGCTCCAGGGCCTTGCCCGGGTCGAGGTCGCACGAGCCGTCGCCCGCATGGGCCCAGGCCGCCGCGCACAGCGCGCGCAGGCCGTCCATGGCCTCCCGGTCCGGATCGCGGTCGCCACCGGTGGCTCCACGGCCGCCGCCGTCGCTGCTCGCCTTGTTCCCCGGAGCGTTCCCGTCCCCGTCTCCGTCGGTGGAGCCCCGGTGGAGTACGAGTTCCCCGCCGGTGACCTCGGCGCTCCAGCGCCCGCACCGGAAGCCGCCGTCGGGCTCCGCTCGCACCTCGGGCTGCGCGGAGAGCAGACCGCGCAGGTCGGCGTCGACGTACGTGGGCCGGTGCCGCGGCTCGGCGGCGAGCAGTTGCCGCGCGTCGGTCACGCCGGTCAGGACGAGCAGGGAGTCCACGCCCCCGTTGAACGCGCCCTCGATGTCCGTGTCGAGCCGGTCCCCCACCACGAGCGGCCGCCGCGCCCCGGTGCGCAGCACGCTCTCGCGGTGCATGGGCGGCAGCGGCTTGCCCGCGACCTGCGGCTCGGCCCCGGTCGCGATCCGTACGACCTCCACCGCCGCGCCGTTGCCGGGCACGATGCCGCGCGGGCTCGGGATCGTCAGGTCCGTGTTGGACGCGAACCAGGGCGCACCCGCGTTGATCGCCGCGCACGCCTCCCAGAAGCGCCGCCACGCCATGTCGGGGCCGCCGTATCCCTGCGCCACCGCGACCGGGCCGTCGTCCGCGGACTCGACCGGGACGAGGCCGCGCTCGCGCAGCGCCAGGCGGAGTCCCTCCCCGCCGACGACCAGCACCTTCGCACCCTCGGGCACCTGCTCGGCGATGAGGCGGGCGACGGCCTGCGCGGAGGTGATCACGTCCTCCGCGTCGGCGGGCACGCCGAGTTCGCCCAGGTGCTCCGCGACCGCCTCCGGCGGCCTGAGCGCGTTGTTCGTGACATAGGCGAGGTGCATGCCCGCGGCGCGGGCCTCGTTGAGCGCGTCCACGGCGTGCTCCACCGCGTCGCCTCCGGTGTACACGACCCCGTCCAGGTCGAGCAGTGCCGTGTCGTACGCCTCGTTCAGGGGGCGTGCGCTGGCGCTCGGCCCGGTCCCGCTCTGCTCACTCATCAACACCGCGCTCCTCGTTCCGGCTGCTCACCCGATCATCGCTCATGTCCGCCCCCGCCTACGATGCACAGGTGGACACAACGGGTGCGGAGCGTGAGGGACTGCGGCTGGAGGCGTTCCGGGGGGTGCGCTACGTCCCGGAGCGGGTGAGCAGTCTGTCGGCGGTGACGTCACCGCCGTACGACGTGGTGGTGCGCCCGGACGGCCTGCACCACCTCGAGTCCGCCGATCCCCACAACATCGTCCGCCTGATCCTGCCGCAGGGCCCCACCGCGGCGAGCCGGCACCGGCAGGCGGCGCGGACGCTGGAGCGCTGGCTCGCGGAGGGCGTCCTGGCCGTGGACGAGCGTCCCGCCCTGTACGTCTACGAGCAGCGCGGCGACGGGCTCGTGCAGCGCGGTGTCATCGGGGCGCTGGCCCTGTCGGAGCCGGCCGACGGCGTGGTGCTGCCCCACGAGGACGTGATGGCGGACATCGTGGCGGACCGCGCCGACCTGATGCGGACCACGGCGACCAACCTCGAACCGCTGCTGCTGACCTACCAGGGCGGCGACGCCGATCCGGCGGCCGGTGTCCTCGACCGGGTGGGAGAGCGGGAGCCGCTGCTCGCCACCACCACGGAGGACGGGTTCGCGCACCGGTTGTGGTCGGTCACCGACCCGGCCGAGCAGGCCGAGATCGCCCGGGGACTGGCCCGCCACCAGGCGCTGATCTCGGACGGGCACCACCGCTGGGCGACGTATCTGCGGCTGCGCCGCGAGCACGGCGACGGCGGCCCCTGGGCGTACGGGCTGGTGCTGCTGGTCGACACGGTGCGCTACCCCCTGCGGGTGCGGGCCATCCACCGGCTGCTGCACGGCCTGCCCGTGGCGAAGGCCGTGGCGGCGCTGGACGGGGTGTGCCGCGTGCGGACGCTGCCCGGGGACCTGGACGAGGCGCTGCGGGCCCTGGCCTCCGCCGCGGCGGACGGCAACGCGTTCCTGCTGGCGGGCGACGGCCGTTTCCACCTGGTGGACCGCCCGGATCCCGCTCTGCTGGCCCGGACCGTCCGCGCCGACCGGCCGGAGGGGTGGCGGCGGCTGGACGCGACGGTGCTGCACAGCACGCTGCTGGACGCCGTGTGGAGGGTGCCGGACGCGCCGGAGGCCATCTCGTACATCCACGACACGCGGGCCGCCGTCCGCAAGGCGGAGCAGGACGGCGCTACCGCCGTGCTGTTGCACCCCGTCCGCGAAGAGGTGGTGCGCGACCTGGCCCGGCAGGGCGTCACGATGCCCAGGAAGTCGACGTCGTTCGGCCCGAAGCCCGCGACCGGCCTGGTCCTGCGCACACTCGGCGACGGCTGACGCGGCGCGGCGGCCGCATCGGGGCGGGGCGGCCGGTCCGCGGCTCCGGGCCCGACATGAAAAAACGGGTGAGGGCCCGCGCGCTCGGCGCGCGGGCCCTCACCCGTTCTGATCGCTGCGGTCAGTCGTCCTCGGCCGCGGTACGCGGGGAGGTCCGGGGCGCGTCGGTCCCGCTCTCGGCCCCGGTCTCCTCGCGCGCCTCGCCGTCGGAGTCCTGGGAGTCGGCGTCCTCGGCGTCGGCGTCCTCGGCGTCGGACTTTGCGACGACGGCCTCGTCCGAAGAGATCTCGTCCGGGACGATCTCGTCGGCGACGTCCTGCTCCTCGGCGGGTACGTCGGCCTCGGCGTCCGCGTGGGCACGGTCCGTGCCGGCGCCGGCGTCGTCCCGCTCGTCGGTCTCCATCGCGTCGACGAACTCGATGCCGTCGAGCTCGGCGAGCCGGTCGGAGGCGTCGGTGCTGCCGTCCTTGTCCGCCTCGTTGGCCCGGGAGAACCAGTCGCGCGCCTCGTCCTCGCGGCCCGCGGCGAGCAGCGCGTCGGCGTAGGCGTAGCGCAGCCGGGCGGTCCACGGATGGACTGCGTGGGAGGCGAGTTCGGGGCTCTGGAGGGTGACGATGGCCGCGTCGAGCTGTCCCATGTCCCGGCGTGCGCCGGCGGCGACGAGCCGCATCTCGACCTGGCCGGCCTTGTCCAGCTTCTGCACCTCGGGCTCCCCGGCCATGGCGAGCGCGCGCTCGGGCCGGCCGAGGCCGCGCTCGCAGTCCGCCATGACGGGCCACAGGTCGACGTTGCCGGTCATCCGCCGGGCCGCCCGGAACTCGGCGAGCGCCTCGGAGTACTTCTGCGTGGCGTACGCGGCGAAGCCGGCGGCTTCGCGCACGGCCGCGACGCGGGAGGCGAGGCGGAGCGCCACGCGGGAGTACGCGTAGGCCTGCTCGGGGTCCTCGTCGATGAGCTGCGCGACCATGACGAGGTTGCGCGCCACGTCGTCCGCGAGCGTCTTGGGCAGGCTCATCAGCTCCTGCCGCACGTCCTTGTCGATCTCCTCACCGGTGACCTCGGGCGGGATCGGCAGCCGGCGGACCGGCTCGCGCTCCCCCCGGTCCCGGTCCCGGTCGTCACGCCGGCCGAAGCCGCCGCCGTGCCGGTCGTCGCGCCTGTCGTCACGCCGGAAGCCGCCACGGTCGTCACGACCGCCCCGGTATCCACCGCGGTCACCGCCGCGCTCGCCCCGGTCGTCGCGACGGCCGAAGCCGCCGCCCGCGGGGCGTCCGCCCCGGTCCCTGTCGTCACGGCGCGCGAAGCCGCCACCGGGGCGTCCGCCCCGGTCGTCGTCGCGGCGCGGAGTGCGCGGACGGTCGCTGCCGCGGTCGTCACGGCGGAAGGCCGGGCGGTCCCCGCTCCGGTCGTCACGGCGCGGCGCGGGACGGTCGTCGCGGCGGAACGCCGGACGGTCGCCGCCCCGGTCGTCACGGCGGGGAGCCGGACGGTCGTCACGGCGGAAACCGCCACGGTCTCCGCCGCGGTCGTCACGGCGGTCGTCGTTGCGCTCGTCCCGACGGAAGCCGCCGCGCTCGCCGCCCCTGTCGTCACGCCGGTCGTCGCGGCGGAAGGAGGGGCGGTCGTCCCTGCGGAAGGGCGGACGGTCGTCGCGGCGCCCGAAGCCGCCCCGGTCCCCGTCGCGGTCGTCGCGGCGCGGGGCGGGACGGTCGTCGCGGCGGAAACCGCCACGGTCGCCCCCGCGGTCACGATCGTCACGTCCACCGCGGAACCCGCCGGAGCCACCGGGGCGGCCGCCCCTGTCGTCGTCACGGCGGTAGGAAGGCCGGCCACCGCGGTCGTCGTCGCGGCGGGGAGCGGGACGGTCGTCGCGGCGGAAGCCACCACGGTCGCCGCCGCGGTCACGGTCGTCACGGCCGCCGCGGAACCCGCCGCGGTCGTCGCGGCCGCCGCGGTCGTCACGACGCGGAGCCGGACGGTCGTCGCGGCGGAAGGAGGGGCGGTCGTCCCGGCGCCCTCCGAAGCCGCCGCGGTTGTCACCGCTGTTCCCGCGGCGCGGCTCGCGCTCGGGACGGTCGTCGGAGGATGTGGGGGACATCGCTGAAACTCCTGTCTTCGGGCATCGTCGTCGGTTCGGATGCCACATCAATCGTCGCGCAGCCGACCGGCCGGTGCGCGGAGGTACACATGTCGTGAAGATCGCAAAAAAAAGGACCCGTAGTCCAGCTTGAATGCTGGACCACGGGTCCCTGAAAAATTGTTCGGCGGCGACCTACTCTCCCACAGGGTCCCCCCTGCAGTACCATCGGCGCGGTAAGGCTTAGCTTCCGGGTTCGGAATGTAACCGGGCGTTTCCCCTACGCTATAACCACCGAAACCCTATTGGATCGGCGAACAAGCACTCTTTTCAATTGAGTACTGCATGGTGCGTTCACCGGCAGCGACTGTTCGCAATCCGGGAACCGCACAGTGGACGCGAGCCTCTATGGACAAGCCCTCGGCCTATTAGTACCGGTCAACTCCACCAGTCACCTGGCTTCCATCTCCGGCCTATCAACCCAGTCGTCTACTGGGAGCCTTACCCCATCAAGTGGGTGGGAGTCCTCATC
>NZ_JAKGCV010000397.1 GCF_021556455.1 Streptomyces fuscigenes
TGGTCGGCTGCCAAGGCCGCCGACCAGGCCCGGGTCGCGACCCAGCAGGCCGCCTCGGCCGGCGCGGCCGCCGCGAGCGCCGCGTCCAGCGCGCCGTCCAGCCCCGCCAGCACGTCGGCGCCCATCACGGTCCCCGCGGGCGCCGGTACCGGGGGCGCCTCCCGCGTGCCGACCAGCAGCACGCCGCGCCACGCGTCCGCGTACAGGCCCATCACCCACACGTCCGCCGCCGGCAGCGGTGGCCTGGCGGGAACGCGCGGCGCGGGCGTCTCGTCCGGCACCAGGCGCCAGCGGCGCCGCACGCCCGCCACCGTCGCGTGCGACAGGCCCAACTCCCGGGCCACGGCGCGGGAGGCGCCGCTGCCGCCCGGCGCCAGCAGCGAGCGGGTGATGACCTCGGCCTCGTCCACGGTGGCGGGCCGCCCGGTGCGGGGGCGGTGCGCGAGTCCCTCGATGCCGGCGCTCGTCCAGCGCTGCCGCCAGGCGCCGACGGTCTGCCGCGACACCCCGAGGCGCCGGGAGATCTCGGCGTCCCGCAGCCCCTGCGCCGCGAGCAGGACGACCCGCGCCCGGGTCGCCAGCGGGCCGCCCCCGCCCGCCCAGCCGCTCAGCAGCGCACGGTCCTCGGGGGCCAGGCCGGCGGCCGCGGGCCCGGTGCGCCGCTCAGCCATCGAGGGCCTCCGCGGGCCCGCAGGAGCGCGTGAGACGTACCGTGCGGACCTCGAAGGGACGCAGGGTCAGCTCCACCGCACCGCCGTGCACGGGCAGTTCACCGGACGCCCGCTCCAGCAGGTCACTCGCCCGGGCGCGGGCGAGCGGGAACGCCATGCCCAGTGCCGTGCGCGCCCGGCCGCCGCGTGCCTCGTAGAGGCGGACGACGACGTCGCCCGAGCGGTCGTCCGCCAGTTTCACGGCCTCCACCACCACGTCCTCGTTGTCCACTGTCACCAGCGGAGGCCACCCGGGATCGGTGCCGCCCGGCCGCAGCGGCAGGTTGAGGGCGTAGCCCTCGGCCAGGGCCTCGTCGAGCCCGGCGCCCGGCCGGACGACGTGGCGCAGCCGCTGCGGCCCTCGATCGGCGTGCGGGTCGGGGGTACGGGCCGAACGCAGCAGTGTGAACCGTACGCGGGTGGTGGTGCCGCCGTCAGTGGGCCGGGTGTGCCGGGACGCGTCGTGCCCGTAGCCGCAGTCCGCCGCGAACGACACGCCCCAGTGGTGCTCACCCGCGTGCAGCCACCGGTGTGCCCACTGCTCCTCGCCGCCGTCCGCCCCTCGGGCGGGCGGCCGCACGGGACGGCTGAGATGCCCGAACTGCACCTCGCCCGTGATGTGTCCGGCCCGCAGATCCAGATCCCACGACCACGTCAGCGCGGTGTCCCGCTCGCGCCAGTCGACGTCCGTCTCCACCGTCAGGGACCGCGCGCCCGCCGCCAGCGAGAACCGCTGCTCGACGTTCGAGGTGCCGGTGGAGTGCACCACGCGCACCACGGCGAGCAGCGGGCCGCGCTCGACCACCTCGACGCGCGTGGCGCGGTCCAGGTCGCGCGGCGCGGCGCCCGCCGCGTGCTGCCGCTCGTACGCGCCCCACGACGGGGGCCCGTCGCGGTGGAGTTGGAGCAGACCGCCGGCTCCCTCGGGTGCGACGGCCTCGCGACCCGAGCCCTGGTCGACGAGGGAGCGCACCACGCCCCGGCCGTCGACGGCCACCCGCAGCAGCCCGTTTTCCAGCACCGCCCCGCCGTCGGAGCTCTCGCTCACCGCCACCAGGGCCCGTTCGTCCAGCGGTGTCACCGCGCGGCCCGCCCCGAGCGCGGGCGCCTCGGCGAGCACCGCGATCCTGCCGTCGGACAGCAACTGGCCGCCGCCCGCCCGTGCGTGGATCTCGGTGTCCACGCTCTCGTCGACGACCACCACCTCCCGCCGGGCCCGCGGGCCGGCGTTGAACACGGCGGCGCCGGGCACGGCAGCGCCCCGGGCCGGTCCCCCGGTGGCGCGGCGCACCAGCCGCTCGAGCGCCCGGTGGATCCTGCCGTGGGCCAGCTCCGCCTCCTCGTGCACCCAGGCGATCGAAGTGCCGCCGAGCACCGGAGCCGCCTGGAGGCGCAGGACTTCCCTCCACAGGGCGTCGAGCTCCTCGTGGGGATAGGGGACGCCGTCCAGTACCGCCGCGGTGGCGGACCACAGTTCGGCCTCGCGCAGCAGCGCCTCGGCGCGCCGGTTGCCGCGCTTCGTGCGTGCCTGCCCGGTGAACGTGCCGGGGTGGGTGCCGGGGAACAGCTCGCCGGGCACGACCGGCACCCCGCCGGGGGCTCCCGCCACGAGACCGCCGTCGGCCGTGGCGGCGTTCGCGCCGGGCGGGGCGCACCCGTCCGGCCCGCCGGCCCCGGCCCCGTCCGGTGCCCGCAGCACCTCGCGGAAGAAGCGGGACGGCGGACCCGGCGCGACCCGCGGCGACCCCTCGACATCGCCCAGCCTGCGCGCCCGTTCCAGCATCGTCGGGGTCGCAGTGCCCCGCGTGGTGTCGCCGAAGGGCATCAGGGAGGGGCCCGCGTCGCCCGCCCCGGTGAACCGGTCGACGGCCTCCGCCAGTTCGCCGCCGCTCAGCGACGCCCCCGTCCCGTCGGGGCCGGGCGCCAGCGGCGGGACGTGGGTGAGCAGCCGAGTGCCGTCGAGCCCCTCCCACCAGAAGGTGTGGTGGGCGGGCGCGGCCGTACCCGCGCCGCCGGGCGGCTGCCGGGCCAGCAGCCACCGCGCCCCGGCGAGGGCCGCCAGTTGCGGCAGGGCCGGGGTGAGCGCGGACGAGCCGCCGAACCACACGCCGTCCGCCGGCCCGCCGAGCTCCTCCCGGCTGAAGCGGGCACCCAGCACCAGCTGCCGCACCAGCGACTCGCCGCCGGGCAGCACGCCGTCCGGCTCGGCCCACATGGCGCCCGCGGGAACCCAGTTGCCGTGTGCCACCGCCTTGCGTATGCGCTCGAAGACGTGCGGATGGCGGTCCTTCATCCACGCGTGCTCGTGCGGTGCGCCGGCCGCCACCACCAGTTCCGGGTACTCCTCGGCCAGCGCGGCCAGGCCGCTGAAGGCACGTGCCGCGCGCCGCACCGACTCGCGCTGCGGCCACAGCAGCCCCCGGCCGGCGCCCGGGCGTCCGACGGCGACCACCGTGTGCGCCGACGCGTGGGCGCCCCGCGCCAGCACGGGGGCGAGGACGCGGCGGGCCGCCGGCGCGGTGGCCGCCACATCGCGCGGATCGACGGCGTCCACGGCCGCTTCCAGGGCGCTCAGGATCTCGTGGCGGCGGGGGAGCGCGGCGGGCAGTGCCCGCGTCAGGGAGTCGAGCACGTCGACGTCGTGCAGCAGGTGCCACACGTCCTCGTCGCGCACGGCGAGGTCCGCGCGCGCCAGGCGGTGCAGGGGCTCGTCGCCCGCGGTGACCGGTGTCCCGTAGCGGCCGCCCGCGCCGGTCGCGGCGTCGAGGGGTGGGAGGGCCGACCCCTCGACCAGCAGGCGGACCCGCTCACCGCCGCGTGCGGCGCCCGCGACGCCCACCGTCCCCGAGCCGGGCAGCAGTCCGCCCACCGGCGTGCCGCGTTCGTCGTGCACGAGCCCCTCGGCGCCGCTGCCGAGGTCCACCAGCGCGTCGACCCGGCGCCCCGCCCAGCGCGGCGGCACGTCCCCCGCGAGGCGGAACCAGGTCGTGGACCACGGCGCGCCCCACCGGCCTCCGGGCGCGAACCCCTCGTAGGCGGCACGCAGCGCCGCCTCCACCGGGACCGGTTCGCCCGGCACGTGCCACGCGCCGACGTCCATGGGGATCCGCTCCGGATGGAGGGCGGGGCGCAGGAGGGCGTCGACGAAATGCGCGATCCGTGCCTGTGCCGACGAGATCCGGTCCAGCATGGCGGCCCCCTCCTGTCCCTGCCTTTCCGCCATGTAAAACCAAGAGTGTTATCAAGTCAACGCCCGCCGGACGTCGGGTGTTCTGCCAGGTGGAAGCACCAGGTCAGGCCTTTGTCAGGCCAGTTGTTTTCCGAATTGGGGGCCTTCTGGAAAGGAAATGAATTCACCGGACGCGAGGAGTGAGGGGGCGGGGGCGGGGCGGAGCGCGAAGAAGTGCGAAAGGTGCCGGAGCCGGATATGTGCGGGCATGGAGAACGGTGGGGAGGAACATGCCTCCCCACCGTTTCGAGCCGGGGCGCCCGGCTCCCGCCCGGTTCTCCCGGGCCCTCACCGCCGCGGTGCCGCCTCCGCGGGCTCTGTCCGCCGCGGTGCCGGCGTCCTCAGGCCCTGCCCATCGCCGCGGGGCGCTCGCAGGTGCTGGCGACGGGGAGCGCGCGCCCTGCTTCGGCGGCGTCGAGCAGCGTGAGCATCACGTCCAGGACGTGGCGTGCCAGTTCGGCCGAGGCCCGGTGCGGGCGTCCCTCGGCCACCGCGTCCGCCAGGTCGCCGAGGCCGATGCCGCGGCCGCCCGCCGGGTGTCCGGAGCTGACGGGGAGCGTCTCCCAGGCCCCGCCCGCCCGGAACAGGTCGACGGGGCCGTCGAAGCCGTTCGGGTCGGGCACCGACAGGGACCCCTCGGTGCCGTGCACCTCGATGCGCGGGAGCCGGGCCGCGTGCACGTCGAACGTCATGACGAGCGTCGACAGGGCGCCGTTCGCGTGCTCCAGCACGCCGGTCACGTGGGTGGCCACCTCGACCGGGAACGTCGTGCCCGCGCGCGGCCCGCTGCCGATGGTGCGCTCGGCGCGCGGCCGCGACGCGGCGCCCGTCACCCGCGCGACCGGGCCGAGCAGGTGGACCAGCGCGGAAAGGTAGTACGGGCCCATGTCCAGCAGCGGCCCGCCCCCCGGCCGGTAGTAGAACTCCGGGTCCGGATGCCAGTGTTCGTGTCCGGCCGTGGTCATGAACGCGGTCGCGGCGACAGGCGTGCCGATGAGGCCGCCGTCCACCGCCGCGCGCGCGGTCCCCGTGCCGGTGCCCAGCACGGTGTCCGGGGCGCAGCCCACCCGCAGCCCGGCCGCGGACGGCCGGTCGCTCGCGCAGGTGGTGCTCGACCACATCGCACGGGAGAACCGGGAAGACCGGAAGAACCGGGCGCACTCCGGGAGCTCCGGGAGCTCCGGGACCTCCGGGACCTCAGGAA
>NZ_JAKGCV010000398.1 GCF_021556455.1 Streptomyces fuscigenes
TCGCCCGGGGCCGTGGCGGTCCTGGTCGACCTGGACGACTTCAAGCAGATCAACGACCACCACGGCCACGCCGCCGGTGACGCCGTGATCGGCGCAACCGGGCTCCGCCTGGCCCTGTGGACGGCTCCCGGACGCGGCGGCGCCACGTTCCGTTGTGACCAACCCCTCGACCCCCCGTCGAAAGACTGGCGTCACCGTAGCCGCTGCGTCCCTGCCCTGTGCAGGGCGTGCGGAGGAATCGTGCACAAGTACGACCTCTCCCGTCCCGGGCATCCCGGGAGCCACTCGGCGGCGGGCCGGGCCCGGCACAACTACGCGCCGTACACTGCCGAGGTGAGCGCCACCGTGACGTCGGTACAGACCCCGCAGCCCGAGCCCTCCGCGGCGCCCGGGCGCACGAAGCCGCGCTTGCCGGCGCGGCTGGCCAGACCCGCGGCCGCCGTCGCGGGCGGCCTGCTGCTGTACGCGAGCTTCCCGCCCCGCCCCCTGTGGTTCCTCGCGCTGCCGGGTCTCGCCCTGTACGGGTGGAGCCTGCACGGCCGCCGGCTGCGCGCCGGTTTCGTCCTCGGCCTCCTCGGCGGCCTCGCCTTCATGCTGCCGCTGCTGGTGTGGACGAGTGTGGAGGTGGGGTCCTTCCCGTGGATCGCGCTGGCCGTCGCCGAGGCGGTCTTCATGGGTCTCGCCGGGCTGGGCATCGCGGCCGTCAGCAGGCTGCCCGTGTGGCCGCTGTGGGCGGCCGGCATGTGGATCGCGGGGGAGGCGGTCAGGTCGCGCTTCCCGTTCGGCGGCTTCTCCTGGGGCAAGGTCGCCTTCGGCCAGCCGGACGGCGTCTTCCTGCCCCTGGCCGCCGTCGGCGGCACGCCCCTGCTGGGCTTCGCCGTCGTGCTGTGCGGCTTCGGCCTCGCCGAGGCGGCCCGCCAGGCCGTCGCGTACCGCCGTCACCGCACCGTGCCGCGCGGCGCGGTGACGGCGGCCGCCGTCACGGTCCTCGCGCCCCTCGCCGCGTCCTTCGCCGCGCTGCCGCTGGTCTCGAACGCCCCCGAGAAGGGCTCCGCGACCGTCGCCGCGATCCAGGGCAACGTGCCCCGCATGGGCCTCGACTTCAACTCCCAGCGCGCCGCCGTGCTCGACAACCACGCCCGGCAGACGCTCAAGCTGGCCGCCGAGGTCAAGGCCGGCAAGCGGCCCAAGCCCGATTTCGTGCTGTGGCCGGAGAACTCCTCCGACATCGACCCGCTCCACGACGAGGGCGCCCGCCTGACCATCGACGCGGCGGTCAAGGCGGTCGGCGTGCCCACCGAGATCGGGACCCTCGTCCAGAACCCGGGCCCCGACAGCAAGCTGTACAACACACTCATCGACTGGAGCCCCACGAGCGGCCCCGGCGCGACGTACGAGAAGCGCCACATCCAGCCGTTCGGCGAGTACATGCCGATGCGGTCGATCGCCGAGAAGTTCAGCAAGGACGCCGCCCTCGTCAGCCAGGACTTCTCGCCGGGCACCAAGGTCGGGGTCTTCACCATGGCGGGCACCCGCGTCGGCTTCGCCACGTGCTACGAGGCGGCCTTCGACAACGATGTGCGCGACCCGGTCGTCGCGGGGGCCGAGATGCTCGCCGTGCCCAGCAACAACGCGACCTTCGACCGCAGCCAGATGACCTACCAGCAGCTCGCGATGGACCGGGTGCGCGCGGTGGAGCACAGCCGCTCCGTCGTCGTCCCCACCACCAGCGGCGTCAGCGCCATCATCCGGCCGGACGGCACGATCGTGCAGCACAGCGGGATGTTCACCCCGGCGATCCTGGAGGCCCGGGTCCCGCTGCGGACCTCGCTGACTCCCGCGACCCGGCTCGGCTCCCTGCCCGAGTGGCTGCTCGTCGCCGTCGGCGGCGCGGGCGCGGCCCTGGCGCTGACCCGTGCCGTACGGGCGCGGCGCGAGGACGGGAGCGCCGCGGCTCCCGGGACGCGGCCCGTTCCCGCGCGGCCCGGGGCCCGCTGAACGTAGGGTCGGTCGGCATGGGAACACCTGACTTCATCAAGGCCGTCCGGGCGGACGCGGGGCACCAGCTGCTCCTGCTGCCCGGCGTCACCGCGGTCGTCCTCGACGACGACGGACGGGTCCTGCTCGGGCGCCGCGCGGACAACGGCGAGTGGGCGCTCATCGCCGGCATCCCCGAGCCCGGCGAGCAGCCCGCCGAGGCCGCCGTCCGGGAGGTGTACGAGGAGACGGGCGTGCACTGCCGCGCGGAGCGCGTCGTCTCGGTGCACGCGATGCGCCGGCCGGTCACGTATCCCAACGGCGACGTCTGCCAGTTCATGGACATCACGTTCTTGTGCCGGGCGGTGGGCGGCGAGGCGCACGTCCACGACGAGGAGTCCCTGGAGGTGGGCTGGTTCGAGGTGGACGCGCTGCCGGAGCTGCGGGACTTCGCGGTCTTCCGGCTCAAGCAGGCACTCGCCGACGCCCCGGCCTGGTTCGAACCGGCGACCGGCTGACGGACCCCACCGGTGGAGGGCCCGCGGCGCGGAGCGGGGGCCGGCCGGCGGCGGGAACCGGCGGCCGGGGGCCCGGAAGGCCCGCAACTACGCTGGGCCCATGACGCAGACCGACGCGGCAGCCGCCGCCCCCGTCCCGCATCCCTCCGGCCCCGACCTGCGGGGCCGCACGGCCCTGGTGACCGGCGCGGCCGGCGGGATCGGCCGGGCGTGCGCGCTGCGGCTCGCGGCCGCCGGGGCGTCCGTACGGGCGCTCGACCGCGACGCGGCCGCGCTCGCCGAACTGGCCGCAGCCCACGACGCCGACACCGGGACCGCCCGCGCCGGGGACCTGCGTACCGAGGTGCTGGACCTCACGGATCTCGACGCGGCGGAGCGCGCCGGGGCCGGCGTGGACATCCTGGTGAACAACGCGGGGATCCAACTCGTCCGGCCCATCGAGGACTTCCCGGGCGAGGTGTTCCACACCGTGCTCACGGTCATGCTGGAGGCGCCGTTCCGGCTCATCAAGGGGGCGCTGCCGCACATGTACGCGTCGGGCTGGGGACGCATCGTCAACATCTCCTCCGTGCACGGGCTGCGGGCCTCGCCGTACAAGTCCGCCTACGTCGCGGCCAAGCACGGCCTGGAGGGACTGTCGAAGACGGCCGCGCTGGAGGGCGCCGCCCACGGTGTGACCTCCAACTGCGTGAACCCCGCCTTCGTGCGCACCCCGCTCGTGGAGAAGCAGATCGCCGACCAGGCCGCGGCGCACGGCATCCCCGCGGAGCGCGTCGTCACCGAGGTGATGCTCGCGGACACCGCGCTCAAGCGGCTGCTGGAGCCCGAGGAGGTCGCGGAGGCGGTCGCCTACCTGTGCGGCCCGCAGGCGTCCTTCGTCACCGGCTCGTCGCTGACGCTCGACGGGGGCTGGACGGCGCACTGAGCGGGCCATCGCCCCCGGAGGATCCGACCCGTCCGGGCCGCGACCGCCGCGGGGCGCCCCCGCGGCGCTTCCGCCGGGTCTCTTGACGTGCTCACGCCATTCTGTATGGTCTAGGCCAAGCGGTACGGCTGGCCGAGGCCCCGTCAGGGGGCCGGAGCGCGGCCCCGTACCGCGTCCTTCGCACAGCCAAGGCCCCACACTCGACCAGAGGTGCGCACCGCGTCCCGCGGCACCCCCACGGTCCGCGAGCGCGTGACGGCGCGCCAGGTGAAGGAGTTCGCGATGCGTGGAAGCAGCAAGCTCAAGGCCGCCCTGGCCGGCGCGGTGATCGCGCCGGTGCTCGCGGTGGCCCTGCCGGCCGGTACGGCCAGCGCGCACGGCTACGTCTCCACCCCGCCCAGCCGGCAGGCGCAGTGCGCCGCCGGAACGGTCAGCTGCGGCGACATCAAGTACGAGCCGCAGAGCGTCGAGGGCCCCAAGGGCCTCAAGAGCTGCAGCGGCGGCAACGCCAGGTTCGCCGAGCTCGACGACGACAGCAAGGGCTGGCACGCCACGCAGGTCGCGACCACCACCACCTTCATGTGGACCCTGACGGCGCGCCACGCGACCAGCACCTGGCAGTACTTCGTCGGCGACCGCAAGATCGCGGAGTTCAACGACAACGGCAAGGTCCCCGGCGCGACCGTCAGCCACCAGGTGAACTTCGGCAACCTGCGGGGCAGGCAGAAGGTCCTGGCGGTGTGGAACATCGCCGACACCGCGAACGCCTTCTACACCTGCATCGACGTGAACGTCGGCTGACCGCGCGCGGCGCACTCTCAGGCCCGCTGCCCGCTGCCCGCTGCCTGGCGCCCGACGGCGGGAAGCGGGCGGCGGGCGGCTAGGCGGGCCGCGCGGCCCGCGGCCCACCGCGACCGCGGTGGCACCAGGCCGGCCGGCACCGCGGCCGGCCGCCCGGTCCGGATTGCCGCGACGCGTACGGCCCCCAGGATGGGAGCATGCAGACCTTCCTGCCGTGCCCCGGCTTCGCGGCCAGTGCCGGCGTCCTCGACCCACGGCGCCTGGGCAAGCAGCGGGTCGAGGCGCTGCAGGTGCTGCGGGGGCTGACGGTGCCAGGCCACGGCTGGCGCCACCACCCGGCGGTGCGCATGTGGGCGGGGTACGAGGAGGCCCTGGTCCGCTACGGGCTGGAGGTGTGCCGGGTGTGGACCGAGGGCGGGCGGGCCGACACGTGCGCCACCAAGCTCACCGCCGGCTTCGCGGCGCACCGGCCGGGCGCACCGGTGCGGGCCACGGACGTGCTGGCCGCCGCGGGGGAACTGCCCCCGTGGCTGGGCGACGAGGCGTTCCACCTCAGCCACCGCTCCGCACTCGTCACCAAGGACCCCGCGTACTACCGCCCCCGTTTCCCGGACGTGCCGTCCGGCCTGCCGTACGTCTGGCCGCGGTCCGACCGCGACCCCCGCGACGCCCCCTGAGCGGGCGTCGGCCGGGGGATCACCCGCACGGAGCAGTTGCGCCGCCGGGAACGGGGGCAGGCGCGCCTACGCACGGCTCGGCAGTGACGACCGGCTCGGGGCGAGCACGCCGTGCACCCAGGACGGGGGCGTGCGCCGGAGCACTGGAGCCGGCGCCCGCCCCCGCCCGCAAGCCGGGCCCTCCGCCTTCGCCCGCGGCCGGGGCCTCAGCGCGCGCCTCTGCACCGCCCG
>NZ_JAKGCV010000399.1 GCF_021556455.1 Streptomyces fuscigenes
CCGCCGGCCGGCCGGGCACACCGCCGGGCACACCGGGAACACCGGCCGACGCGCCGGCGCCGCCCGTCGCGGCCCCCGCCGTCGCGGCGCCCGCGCCCCGGCAGCGCGGCTTCCGCGGCTGGCTGCGCAGACGGCCCTTCTGGGGCGGGTTGTGCGTGCTGCTCGGCGGCTGCGAGATCCTGCTGAGCGAGCGCGCGAGCATCTCCGTCGTGCTGCACGCGGGCACCGAGTCGCTGGCCGGGTACCTGCTGCCCGCCGTGATCGCGGTGTGCGGCCTGCTGCTGCTGTTCAACCCGCTGCACCGGATGTTCTACTCCGTGATCGCGGTGCTCTGCTCCCTGGGCACCTGGGTCACCTCCAACCTCGGCGGCTTCGTCGTCGGCATGCTGCTGGGCGTGGTGGGCAGCTCCCTGGCCTTCGGCTGGCTGCCGGACCAGGAGCCCCGCCGCTGGCGGCGCGGGAAGACCGGCGCGGCCCGCGCGTAGCGCGCTGCCCCCGGACGCCGGGCCGTCGCCCTCACGACACATCGCCACCGCTCCCGGCACACTGGGGGTGTGAAGAAGATGCCGATCGTGAAGTGCGGGCACTGCGGCCGGGACGTGGCCGCGCACCCGGTGGCGGGCCGGCCGGGCACCGGCCGCGTCTGGCGTCACGACGAGCCGGACCGGCGCAGGCGCCACGGCGACACGCTCGTGTCCTGCGACGGCTCCCACGCGCTCGTGGACCTGCCCGTGCCCGGCGCGCAGGCATCCCTCGGGGACCTGATGGACCCGAGGGACCCGGACGGGACGGATCCGGGCGCGCGGCCGGAGCAGGACGACGCCGCGGGCGCGATGACCCTCTTCTGATCTCCGAGCACCGGCTCCGAGCACTGGGCTCCGAGCACTGGCCGCTGAGCACTGGGCTCCGAGCACTGGGCTCCGGCCTCCGACCACTGGGCGTTTGTGCTGCCGCGCGCCGGTCGCCCGGTCGCCCGGTCGCCCGGGGGCCCCGGGGCCCGTCAGGCGGCCGGGCCGCCCGCGCCCTCCTCGTGCGGGGCCGCCAGGTCGACCCGTACCGTCAGAAGGTCCGTGCCGAAGAAGGCGACGGCGGCGCTGTTGCCGCGCGGCAGCGAGCGGAGCCGCTCCCGGGGGTCGTCGTCGGGCAGGACCGCCGCGGTCCCGGTGTGCCAGCGGCCCTCCAGCCGGACGCGGACCCGCGGGTCTGCCAGGATGTTGCGCACGTACTGCGCCCGTTCGCCGTGTTCCGACACCAGCCAGAACACCGAACCCACCAGGCTGCCGCCGACCGGTGTGCGGCGCGGCTCGCCGGACACCCGGCCCGTCGTCTCCAGCAGGACCTGGGCCGGGTTGCGAACGGTGAGCGGGTTGACGACGTACCGCTGCAGGGCGGTGACGGCGCGGAACTTGAACGAGTTGGGGCGTGCCATGGGTCGTTCCTCCCGGTGGGCGGGGGGCCCGGGCGCCCGGGCCGCGCTCCGGCGCGGACGGAGGGCGGGAGCACCGGCCCGCGGGCGGACCTGGGGGCGGCGGCCGGGCGAGCGGAGGGGGAGGGTGTGCGTGGCACGGCCAACACGGCCACGCTGTAAGGGCGTTGGCCGGCAGGCGCGCCGCGGACCATGTGCCCTCCCCGATGGTGGTGAGCCCATCGAACCACGGCAGGCGCCCGCAGCGCGGCCGGCAACGCCGGTGCCTTACCCGGGGGTTGCCAACGGCTCCTGCCTCACGTCCGGCGGCGCCCGCCCCGCGCGCACGATTCCTCCGGCATGATCGGAGCCATGACCGCCGACGTCGTCCTCATGTCCGATCCCCGCGTGACCTCGGTGCCCGTCGAGGAGTGCGGCGAGCCGCTGGTCGACGTCCGCGCGTACGCGGACGGGTTCCTGCGTGTCGACGCGCGAGAGGCTGCCCGCCAGGACACCTACATGTACCTGCGGGAGCCGGTGGCCGCCCGACTCGTCCAGGCGGAGAAGCAACTGCCGTCGGGTGTGCATCTGCTGTTCCTGGAGGGGTATCGGCCGCCGCTGCTGCAGCGCCGCTACTTCGAGGCGTACGCGGACACACTGCGGGCCGCCCACCCCGACTGGACGGCGGACCAGGTCCTCACAGCGACCAGCCGCTACGTGTCCCCGCCCGGCGTCGCCCCGCACAGCGCGGGCGCGGCGGTCGACCTCACCCTCGTCGCGGAGGACGGCACCGAACTCGACCTCGGCACGCGGGTCAACGCGACCCCGGAGGAGAGCGCGGGCGCCTGCTTCACGAACGCCCCGGTCTCCTCCCGGGCCCGCGCGCACCGCGACCTGCTGGGCGGGGCACTCGGCGCGGCCGGGCTCGTCAACTACCCGACGGAGTGGTGGCACTGGTCGTACGGCGACCGCTACTGGGCCCGCGCGACCGGCCGCCCGTACGCCCTCTTCGGCCCCCGCGACCTGCCCTGAGCCGGGCCCCGGCCGCGCGCCCCGGCGCCTGCGGCCAGGTGTCCCGGGGTCACCCGGCCGCCGGGCCCGCCTGCCCGAGGCCGTGCGCCGCCCCGAGGCCATGCGCCGCCCCGAGGCCGCCGGTCTGCCCGAGGTCGCCGAGCTCCGCGGGCAGCGCCTCGGTGTGCACGATCTCCAGGCCGGAGACGCCGCGGGTGAGCGCCACGTAGAGCCGGTTGGGGCCGCGGGCGCCGGACTCGGCGATGCGGGCCGGCTCCGCGAGGACCACGTGGTCGTACTCCAGGCCCTTGGCCGCCGACGCGGCCAGCACGGTCACCCGGGGTGCCCCCGGGGCCGCCACGTCGTCGGGCGAAGCCACCGGGATTTCCGCCGCCACCAGTGCCGCGCGCAGCGCCGGGGCGTCCGCGTCGTCGGCGACCACGCCCAGCGACCCCTCCCGGCCGAGCCCCGCCCGTACCGCCGCGACCACACCGGCCGCCAGGTCGGGCGTCGGCCGTACCCGCAGCGCGCCGTCGCGCCGCAGGGAGCGGGCGGGCGGCACGTCCACCCCGAGCGTGCCGAGCAGCCGGTTCGCCACCGCGACGACCTGCGCCGGCACCCGGAACCCCGTGGTCAGCGGGGTGAGCACGGCCTCCGGCGCGCCCAGGTGCGCGAGGAGCGCGGGCCAGGAGCGGGCCGCCCAGGGCGTCGTGCCCTGGGCCAGGTCGCCCAGGACCGTCAGGGAGCCGAACGGCACCCGGCGGGCGATGGCGCGGCACTCCATCGGCGACAGGTCCTGCGCCTCGTCGATCACCACGTGGCCGTAGGTCTCCGGATGCTCGATCAGGCCCGCCACCTCGTCCAGCAGCACCAGGTCGGCCGCCGTCCAGCCGCCGGCCGGGGACGAGCGCGCCGGGCGGGGGCCGCGCCGGATCGCCGCCCGCTCCGCGGCGGTCAGGATCCCCACTGCCCAGCGGTCGGGGTCCGCGAGGACCTCGCCGAGCACCTCGGCCGGGCGGGTGCGCGGCCACACCGCGTCGAGGTATTCCGTCACGGCCCGCGAACGGGCGATCTTCCGCACCCACTTCGCCGGGTGCGGCCCGGAGCGCCGCTCGGCCTGCAACTGGATCTCGCGGACGGTACGGCTCCGTACGCGCTCGCGCCCCACGGCGTACGGCGGCGCCTCGGCCCGCACCTCGCCGACGATCCGCTCCAGCACGGCGAGTCCGACCCGCCACCGGACGGTGCCCTCCGGGACCGACAGCGCCTGCGTCGGCCCGGTGACCCGCCCGTACAGCGCCCGGTGCAGCACCTCCGCCATCCGGGGGTCGTGCTTGACGGCGGCGGCCGCCTCGCTCGCCTCCTGGACGCTCCCGCGCGCTCCCACGTGGTCGGCGATCTCCTCGCCCACGGTCGTCTGCCGGATCCCGGCCTCGCCGAGGGCGGGCAGCACCTCGGAGATGTACGCGAGGAAGGTCCGGTTCGGACCGAGGATCAACAGGCCCCCGCGGCGCAGCCGTTGCGGGTAGGTGTAGAGGAGGTAGGCGGCCCGGTGCAGTCCCACCGCGGTCTTGCCGGTGCCCGGCGCGCCCTGCACGCACAGCGAGAGGCCGAGATCGGCCCGGACGAGCGAGTCCTGCTCCGGCTGGATGGTGGCCGCGATGTCCCGCATGGGGCCGACGCGCGGTCGCTCGATCTCGCCGGCGAGGATCCCGCCGGGCGCGGCGACTTCGGAGGAGCCGGGGTGAGCGGGGGAGCCGGCGAGGCCGACCGTGAGGTGCTCGTCCTCCAGGCCGGTCAGGTCCTCGGGCGCCCCGGTGCCGCCCGGTGCCCAGCCGAAGCGGCGGCGCACGGCCACACCCGCCGGGTCCTGCGGTCCTGCCTGGTAGAAGGCCCGGGCGACCGGCGCCCGCCAGTCCACCACCAGGGGTGGCGCGGAGGGATGGGCGCTGACGCGCCGGCGGCCGATGTGGTAGCTCTGCCCGGCGTGATGGCGCGAGGTCTCCGCCCCGGGGCCGGCCGGCGGCCGGACGCCCGGCATCCGGGGTGTCGGCGGCCGGTGCGTCGGCGGCCGGTGCGAAGTCCAGGCGGCCGAAGAACAGCGGCCCGTCCGGCTCCTGCCGCAACTCCTGCGCGTAGCTGCGCAGATGGCGTCCGAGCACCTCGGCGTCCGCACCGGAGGCGAACGCGTTCTCGCCGCTCACGACCTGCTCGTCGGCCGCGTCCAGCATCCCGGAGAGCGCGGCACGGCAGGTCTCGTGGTGGGCGCGCTCCTCGTCGAGGGCGCGGCTGAGAGGGTCGCTCATGCGGTCAGCGTAATGCAACCCGGTCATAAATGTGACTCGGTAATGTTAAGGTCGGTAACGTTGAGCCTTGCCTGCCCGCGCTCCGGACCCGGCGCCGCCGTGCGCGCGCCCTCCGTGACCGCGCCCTCCGCGACCGGGCCCCGGCTCTCCCGGCCATTGCCGGACGCCGCCGGCTCAAGCCGCCGACAGGCCGAGCGCGCCCAGCCCGTCGCGCAGCTGCCCGAACGCGGCACGGGCGGCCACCACCGCGTCCGGCCGGACCGCTTCGGCGCTCTCGCCGTCCGCGACGCGCCGCCAGTTCTCCAGGGCCAGCACCCGCTGCACGGCCACGATCTGCGCCGCGGCGAGCGCCGCCGCCAGCGGGTCGCCGCCCA
>NZ_JAKGCV010000039.1 GCF_021556455.1 Streptomyces fuscigenes
GGGCACCGTCCCCGGCCCGTCCGGCCCCTCCGCTGCGTCCGGTGCGCCGGCCGCGCCGCCCGCCCCGCCGGCGGGCCCCGCCGGTTCCTGAGACACCGGAAGGACGGAAGGACGGAAGGACGGAAGGACGGAAGGACGGAAGGACGGTCGGACGGGCCTCCGGCCGCAAGGGCGCCCGTACGACCCTGGTCGCGCAGACAATCCCTGGTCGCGCACAGGGCCCGAGGAGGCGCAGACGGCCCCAGGACGCGCATACGGCCCCGAGGCGGCGTCAGGTTCCGCCTCGGGGCCGTACGGCCTGGGTCAGCGCTCCATGCTCACCGGGGCGCTCAGGCGGACATCCGTCAGGGAATGCGCCGCCTGGATCTCATACCTGCCCTCGATCAGCGACCAGGAATCCGCCGACTCGTCCCAGATCTCGAAGGCGCGGCGCCGCAGCGGCACGCTCACCTCGACCGTCTCGCCCGGCGCGGCCTCGACGGCGGCGAAGCCGACGAGCCAGCGGGCCGGGCGCTCCGGCGCGGAATCGCCCGCCGCTTCCGGCGCCGCGTAGAACTGGACGACCTCGCGGCCCGCCCGCGCGCCCGCGTTGCGCAGCCGGACGCGGACCTCGGTCGGCGTCGCGTCGAGCGTCTCGTAGCTCCACTCGGTGTAGCCGAGGCCGTGCCCGAAGGGGTACGCGGGCCGCGCCCCGGCCCTGTCCCAGGCCCGGTAGCCGATGAACACGCCCTCCTCGTAGTGGAGCCGGCCGTCCGTCGGGGTCGTGTCGGTGACGGGCGCGTCGGCCAGGGCGACCGGCCAGGTGGTGGGCAGGCGGCCGCCCGGCTCCTCGGCGCCGAGCAGCACCTCGGCGAGCGCGGCGCCGCCCTGCTGGCCGGGGAACCAGCTCAGCAGCACCGCCGCGACGTCCTCGCGCCACGGCATCTCCACCGGGGAGCCGCTGTTGACGACGACCACGGTGTGCGGGTTCGCCGCGACGACGGCCCGCACGAGGTCGTCCTGGCGGCCCGGCAGCCGCAGGTCCTTGCGGTCGAAGCCCTCGGACTCGACACGCTCCGTCGTGCCCACGACGACGACGGCGGTGTCGGCCGCCGCCGCCGCGAGCGCGGCCTCGGCGATCAGCTCGTCCGGGTCGTGCTGGGGCCCGAGGTGCAGGAGCGAGAAGCCGATCGCCTTCATCGGCGCCTCGGTGATCTTGTAGACCGTGTCGCGCAGCGAGATCTCCACGCTCTGCCCGGCCGCGAGGCAGACCCGGCCGCGCTCGGTCTGCGCGCCGAAGAAGGCCTCGAAGGGGTCCGAGGAGTCGCCGCGGTCCTGGAAGCCGTCGAACAGCACCTCGCCGTCCACGGCCAGCGTGAAGCCGCCGAGGCCGCGGGTGCCGAAGGAGTGCTCGCCCGCGTCGCGCGCGGTGAACGTCCCGTGCACCTCGACGCTGTGGAGGTCCTCGTACGTCACGCCCTCGGGCAGGTCGCTGCCGACCCACTGGACCCGGCCGTTGGGCAGGTCGACGGTCGCGAGGACCCGGCCGTCCGCCGCGCGCGCCGTCGCCGTGAGGTCGAAGCCCTCGGTGGCGAGCGCGAGTTCGGTGTTGGGGTCGGCGCCGATGGAGTACGACACGGAGCCCTCGGGCAGCGCGGCCGTCAGGCCGTCCAGCGGGGAGACCACGTGCGCGGGGAAGACGGTGGCCGAGCCGCCGCCGAGGATGCGGGCGTCGCGGGCCGACGCGCCGATCAGCGCGATCCGCGGCGTGCGGGCGGGGTCGATCGGCAGCGTCGGGCGCCCGTCGCGGGCCTCGTTGCGCAGCAGGACGAACGAGCGGCGCGCGATCTCCCGCGTCAACTCCTCGGCGTCCACTCGCGCGGGCGGCTCGGTGACGACGGCGGGCGCGCCCGGCAGGATGCCGACGCGCGCGGCGAGCCGCAGCACGTTGCGCACGGCCGCGTCGACCGCGGACTCCTCGACCTCGCCAGCGCGCACTGCGGCGGCCAGCTTCGCCCCGTAGACGGTCTCGGGGCCCGGCATCGCGACGTCGAGGCCGCCGAGGATGTCGCCGACGGTGGAGCGGGCGGCCAACCAGTCGGAGACGACGTAGCCGTCGAAGCCCCACTCGCCCCGCAGCACGCCCTGCTGGAGTTCGCGGTGCTCGGTCATCGACGAGCCGTTGACCGTGTTGTAGGCCGCCATCACGCCCCACGGCCGGGCGTTCTTCACGATCGCCTCGAAGGGGGCCAGGTACAGCTCGCGCAGCGTGCGCGCCGCGACGACGTTGTCGACCGTGAAGCGGTCGGTCTCGGCGTCGTTGGCCACGAAGTGCTTGACCGTCGTGCCGACGCCGCCGTCCTGCACGCCCCGCACGTACCCGGTGCCGATCTCGCCGGTCAGGTACGGGTCCTCGCTGTAGGACTCGAAGTGCCGGCCGCCCAGCGGGGAGCGGTGCAGGTTCACCGTCGGCGCGAGGAGCACGTGCACGCCCTTGCGGCGGGCCTCCTGCGAGAGCAGGTGCCCCGCGCGGCGGGCGAGGGCGGGGTCCCAGCTCGCGGCGAGCGCGGTGGGCGAGGGCAGCGCCACGGACGGGTCCTCGGAGGTCCAGCGCACACCGCGGACCCCCACGGGCCCGTCGGACATGACCAGGGACGGCAGTCCGATCTCGGGGATCGCGGGCAGCGACCACTGGTCCTGGCCGGCCAGCAGCCGGGTCTTCGCGTCCAGGTCGAGCTTGGCGAGCGCCGTCTCGACGCTCGCTTCGCGGGCGTCGTCGTCGGCGGGGGTGCTGGGTGCGCCGGTCAAGGCCGTACCTCCAGGTGACGGGTGGGTGGCGGGGGGAGAGGTCCGTGCGGACGCCCGGGCGGGGCAAGCGGGTTGCGGCGCGCGGGCGGCCAGGTGGGTGCGGCGAGCACGTGCGGGGACGGGTGGGGGGAAGGCGGGGGAGGCCGTGCTGGGGACGTGCGGTCGGTGGGGCCGGTGGCTGCGGGGCCGTGACCGTTCGGGGCCCCACCGACGATTACATACTGAGCCAATAACTTGTAGATGAGTAGGCTTCGTTACCACCTCGTAATCACGAGGGTGTCCGCATGGCGTACGGTCCTGTCCAGGGACCGACCGGAAGGCCGAGGTGGATGGCGGCGAGAGCCAGAAGTGAGGAGCGGCGCGCCGAGATCATGCGCGCCGCGCTGGAGGTCATCGCGGAACGCGGCTACCGCGGCACGACCCTCGGGGCGGTGGCGGAGCGCGTCGGGCTCACCCAGCAGGGCCTGCTGCACCACTTCCCGACCAAGGAGGCGCTGCTCGTCGCGGTGCTCGAGGACCGCGACCACTGGGACACGGGCGGCGGCGCGCGCCGCCGCGAGGGCTGGCGCCTCGAACTGCTCACGTCCCTGGTCGACTACAACGCCATGCGGCCCGGCATCGTGCAGACCTTCTCGGCACTGCTCGGCGAGAGCGTGACGGAGGACCACCCGGCCCGGGCGTTCTTCACCCACCGCTACGAGCAGGTGCGGGCCGACATGTCGGAGTCGCTGCGCGACGAGTTCGGCGACCGGCTGCCGAGCGGCCTGACGCCGGAACAGGCCGGCCCGCTGCTCACCGCGGTGATGGACGGCCTGCAGTACCAGTGGCTGCTCGACCCGGAGGCGGTCGACATGCCGACCGTCTTCCGCCACTTCCTCACGCTGCTGCGCGGCGGCGACCCGGGTCCCGCCGGCGGCTGACGCGCGGGGACCGCCCCGGGCGGGACCGGGCTAAGCTGCCGGCGCGCGCCGGGGAGACCCCGGCGGGCCGCGCCGCGTCCCGGCCGCGCGCATCCCGTGCGGGCCCGCGTCAGCGCGTCCCGAAGGCGTACGTCGTCCGCGACGCGTACCGCTCGCCCGGCCGCAGGATCGCCGAGGGGAACCCGGGCCGGTTCGGCGCGTCCGGGAACGCCTGCGTCTCCAGCGCCACCCCCGCGCCGGCCACGAACGGCACCGACGGTTCGAAGGAGTCCGCGGTGTACAGCTGGATGCCCGGCTCCGTCGTCGTGATCGTCAGGACCCGGCCGGACGCCGGCGCGTACAGCTCCGCCGCGGGGCCGCCGGCTCCGCCGTCCAGGACGAAGTTGTGGTCGTGCCCGCCGTCCAGCGGCCGCGCGGCCGAGAAGTCGTGCCGGGTGCCGGCCACGGGCACCAGTTCGCCCGTGGGGATGCCCGTCCCGTCCACCGGCGTCATCCGGGCCGCCGCCAGGCGCAGTTCGTGGTGGCCGACCGCCGGGCCCGAGGCGGCCCCGTTCAGGTTCCAGTAGGTGTGGTTGGTGAGGCTCACCGGGGTCGGCGCGTCCGTCACCGCGTCGTACGCGATGCCCAGCGCGCCCGCCTCGTCCAGCGTGTACGTCACCGCCACGTCGAGGCGGCCCGGGAAGCCCTCCTCGCCCGCCGGACTCACCCGCGACAGGCGCACCCCGTCCGCCGCCTCCCGCGCCCGCCACACCCGGCGGTCGAAGCCCTCCGCGCCACCGTGCAGGCAGTTGGGGCCGTTGTTGCGGGGCAGCGCGTACGTCACCCCGTCCAGGGTGAAGGTCCCGCCGGCGATCCGGTTCGCGTACCTGCCGATCAGGGCGCCGAGGAACGGGCCCCGGCACGCGGCGTACTCGGCGGCCGAGGCGAGGCCGAGCACCACGTCCGCGCGCTCCCCCGACCGGTCGGGGACCTCGACGGACTGCACGATCCCGCCGTACGTCAGCAGCCGCACCCGCGTCCCGCCGCGCTCCAGCGTCCAGCGCTCCACGCCGCTGCCGTCCGGGGCCGTGCCCGCGGCTTCCTTCTCCACCACCGTGTCCACGCTCGTCACGGGCCGTCAGCCTACGCGGCCGGTGCCGCCGCCGTGATCCGGGTGTACGCGAGCTGCGCGAGCCTGCCCTGGCCCGCCCGGCCCGGGTGGAAGAGGTCCCAGGGGCTGAGCAGCGCCGCCGTGAAGCGGTAGTCGAACACCGCACCGCCGTCGTAGCGGCAGCGCTCGTCGCCCGCGCACACGTCGCGCAGCACGTCGTTGAACGCGACGACCCGGTCCTGCACGGCCTGCCGGCGCACGCGGGCGGCCGGGCTCTCGCTGCCCGCGTCCTTCAGCATCGACGCGCAGATGCCCAGCTTCCACACCTCGCGGCCGACGCACCGGCGCGGCGGTCGCGCTGCTGCTCGTGGTGGTCGCGCCTCGACGTCGGTGACGGGCCGGACCCCGGGGATCAGCCGGGGGCCGGGCCCGCGAGGCGGCCTAGAAGACGCTCAGGCCGTACGCGTTGAGCGCCTCGGTGACCGGCTGGAAGAACGTGGTGCCGCCGGACGAGCAGTTGCCGCTGCCGCCCGAGGTGAGGCCGAGGGCCTTGCTGCCGTCGAAGAGCGGGCCGCCGCTGTCGCCGGGCTCGGCGCAGACGTTGGTCTGGATGAGGCCGGAGACCGTGCCCTCGGCGTAGCGGACCGTCGCGTTGAGCGCCTGGACCGTGCCGGTGTGGACCCCGGAGGTCGAGCCGCTGCGCGTGACGCGCTCGCCCACGGTGGCGTTGCCCGACGTGGTGATGTCCTGGTACGAGCCGTTGTACAGGTCGACCCGGCCGTCGTTGGCGGTGGCGGCGCTGCTCAGCTTGATCAGGCCGTAGTCGTTGCCCGGGAACTGCGAGTCGGCGGTGGTGCCGACGCGGGCGCCGCTGCTCGACGACCAGGTCGTGCCGCCCTCGGCGGTGCAGTGCCCGGCGGTCAGCGCGTAGTAGGTGCTGCCGGTGCGGACGTTGAAGCCGAGGGAGCAGCGGAACTCGGAGTTCTGGATGGCGTCGCCCGCGGCGACCAGCGGCTTGAACTCGCCGGCGGCGTGCTTGACGGTGAGCTTCGACGCGTCCGGCACGGCGCTCTTGATCTTCGCGATCTCGGCGGACGAGACGGTCTTGTCGACGGTGACGACGACCTTGCCGGAGGCCGGGTCGGTGTACCAGGCGGTGCCGGGGGCGGCCGACTGGTCGACCGCGCTGCTCGTGGCGGCCAGTGCCGCGGCGGTCGCGTTGGGGGTCGCGACCGGAGCGGGCTGGGCGAGCGCGGACGGCGCGGCGAGCGCGGCCACGGCCACGACTCCGGTCGCGACGGCTATGAGGCGGGCGCGTCTGGAGACGGTGCCGCGGGTGGTGTGGGGCGTGGTGGTCACTGATCCTCCTGGGTGGGGGTGCTGACGGCCCGTCGGGTGGTCGGGCCGCGGAGGCGCGATCGTCCAAGGCTGTTCGGTTTTTGGCCGTGGACCTGTCAATCGCATGGACTGAATCTTTGGGTCCGTTTGCTGCGGTGACAAGACTCACTTCCGGTCCCCGGTCGCGCGCCGGCCTTCCGGGGCCCGAAATCCGGCCTCTCGCGGGGCGTTCGGGCGGGTGGTGTGCAAAGTCGGGGCGCTGCGGAAGCGAACGTCCGCGAGGGCCGGGATCCCGGTCACGGTCCGATTACGGCGCGTATCGGCGTTTTGCCAGTCCTTTGATCTTGGCCGGATCGGGCCGGGGGTCCGCCACGGTCGTTCTACGCGCGCTGATTTGGCCGGGGTCGACCCTTCGGCGTTCGCGGTGGCTCCGCGGCGCCTCCGTCGCGCCGTGACCCTCGTCACAACGGGGAATGCCCGAACATCGTTTATGTTTGAACCACTTGGTTGAACCGTCACCGAAATCGGTGGCGCGTCCACCCTGACCACTGGGCTGAGAAAGGCATCAGAAAAATGACCGACCCCGTCAAGCTCGCCGTCGTCTACTACTCGTCGACCGGCACCAACTCCGAGGTCGCCAAGGTGCTGGCGGACGTCGCCGAGAAGGCGGGTGCCGAGGTGCGCCTGCGCCGGGTGGCCGAGCTCGCCCCCCAGGCCGCGATCGACTCGAACCCCGCCTGGGCCGCCAACCACGCCGCCACCGCCGACATCGCCGTGGCCACGCCGGACGACGTCGAATGGGCGGACGCCGTGATCTTCGGCACCCCCACCCGCTTCGGCAACGTCGCCTCGCAGCTGAAGCAGTTCATCGACACGCTGGGCGGCCTGTGGGGCCAGGGGAAGCTGGCCGACAAGGTCTACAGCGGCTTCGCCTCCTCCGCGACCCGGCACGGCGGCCAGGAGTCGACCCTGCTCGCGCTCTACAACTCCTTCCACCACTTCGGCGGCATCGTCGTGGCGCCGGGCTACACCGACCCGGCGAAGTTCGCCGACGGCAACCCGTACGGCACCTCGCACATCGACGCCCAGGGCAACAACCCGGTGAACGACGAGACCCGCGAGGCCGCCCGCGTGCAGGCCGAGCGCGTGGTCCGCATCGCCCGCCGCCTCAAGGCCGGCGCTGCCGCCGCCTGACCTCCTGCCGGGCGCCGTCCCGGCCCGCGGTGTCGCCGCGTGACGCGGCAGTACGCCGGCCCGAGGGGCCGGCCGGTCCCCGGGCCGGCCGGCCCCTCGCGCGTGTCCCGGGGCGAACGGGCCCGCCTGAGCGCACACTTCGGGGGTATCCGGCAGGTGAGTCCAGCGGAAGGAGCCTCCCGTCATGGACACACACGGCCTGTGGCCGCTCGTCGCACTGGCCGCCGCGGCAGTGATCGCCATGCTCGCGGTGGCGATCACCCTCGCCGTGCGCCTCGTCCGCACACGGCGCCTGCTGCGCCGCGCGGGCCTGCCCACGAACCGCCGGTGGGTGGTCTGGGCGGCGCTCGTCTACCTGGTGCTGCCCACGGACCTGCTGCCCGACCCCGTCTACCTCGACGACATCGGCGTCCTGCTGCTGGCCCTGCGGTCCCTGACGTCCGACGTCCCGCCGCGGGTGCTCGCCAAGGCGTCCGTCCCCGTCCGGCGCGCGGCCCCCGTCCCCGTCCCGCCCGCGGCCGGCGCGCCTCCCGGAGCCAGGGAAAAGGGCCGGAAGAAGGGCCCGCGGCGGCGCCGTACGGTCTGACCGGGGAGCGGCCCCGCCGCCGTATCCGGCCGGTGGGCGCCCCGGCCTCACGGGGGCGGGAGGGGCGGCCCCGGCCACGGGCGGCGCCCGCAGCGGTCGCGGCCCTCCCCGGGCTGTGGCGATGATCGGGTGTGGAGCAGACACCGGCAGGCGCGCCCTTCGTCCGGCCGATGCTCGCGGTCCCGGCGCCCGTGCCGGAGGACCGCGACAGCGCCGGGTGGGCGTTCGAGGTCAAGTGGGACGGGGTGCGCTGCGTGGCCGGCACGACCGGCGACGGCGGCCTGCGCCTCGGCGCCCGCACCGGCACCGACATCACCGCCCGCTACCCCGAACTCGCCCCGCTCGGCGCGCTCCTGCGGGGCCGCGACGCCGTGCTGGACGGTGAGGTCGTCGTCCTGGACGAGGCGGGCCGGCCGGACTTCGGGCTCCTCCAGCGCAGAATGGGTGTGACCGACCGGCGCCGCGCCGCCGCGCTGGCCCGGGACCTGCCCGTACGGCTCGTCCTGTTCGACGTCATGCGGCTCGACGGCACGTCGCTGCTGCGCGTGCCCTACGAGGAGCGGCGCGGCCTGCTCGCGGGACTCGGGCTCGGCGAGGGCCGCCACTGGTCCGTGCCCGCCCACCTGGCGGGCCGCGGCCGCGAGGCCTGGCAGGCCACTCTCGACCACGGCTACGAGGGTGTCGTCGCCAAGCGGCTGTCCTCCCCGTACGTCCCCGGCCTGCGCTCGCCCCACTGGCGCAAGACGCGCCACCTCGTGACCCTCGACGTGGTGCTCGGCGGCTGGAGCGAGGGCAGGGGCGGCCTCGGCGGGCTGCCCGGGTCCGTCCTCGTCGGTGTCCCCGGGGACCGTGGCGGGCTGCGGTACGCGGGCGCGGTCGGCTCGGGGCTTTCCCTCGACGAGCGCCGCGAGCTCGCCCGCTACTTCCGCGTCCTGCGGCGCGACACCTCGCCCTTCGCCGGCCCGGTCGACGTGGCGGCGCCGCACTGGGCCGAGCCGCGCCTGGTCGCCGAGATCACCTTCTCCGGGTGGACGGCTTCCGGGCTGGTGCGGCAGTCCGTCTGGCACCGGCTGCGCCCCGACCTCACCCGTCTGGACTGAACACCCGAGCCGCCCCGCCGGGGCCGGGGCCGGGTCCGGCCGGGCCCCTGGCCGCAGGTGCGGCGCCCGGTGCCCGGGGGGCGTGCGGGAAACAAGTGGGGGCGAGGTGTGTTTAGTCCGCCGCTGCCGGGTCACGCGGAGTGCAGCAACACTTCTCCGACAGACGTCAGGACGTGAGCAGCGTGAGCGACAACCAGAAGGCCAAGGCCAAGGGCGAGCAGCTCAAGGGCAAGTCCAAGGAGACCGCGGGCCGCATGGTCGGCAACGAGCGGATGATGGCCGAGGGCCAGGCCGAGAAGTCGAAGGGCGATGCCCGCCAGGCCAAGGAGAAGGGCAAGGACGTCTTCAAGCACTGATGGTCGGCGGCCGGCACCAGGCCATCGGGCGGCACCGCCGCCCGTGTCCCGGTGCGAAGGCCGGCGAGCATTCCCACGCGGGCACTCACCCCGCTGACGGGCCGGGCCCGGCGACCGCCGTAGACGGCGTGCGCCGGGCCCGGCCCGTGTCCGCCCCGTCGGGCGGAAGCACCGGTCACACGGTGTGCGCACCGTGTGACCCGTAGGGCGCCCGAACCCGCCGTGGCCCGCCGTCGCGGCTCGCGGCGCGCGCATCGGGTTCCCGGAGCCGCGAGCGGCGGGACGTACGGCGCCTCCCCGGGGCCGCGTCAGTGACCCGGCGTGGGGGCGCCCGGCACGATCAGACCCTCCTCGCGCAGCGACTCCCAGAAGGGCGCGGGCACCGGCTCGTCGAGCGCGGCGAGGTCCTCCTCGATCCGGCTCGGCCGGGTCGCTCCGGGGATGACGGCGGCCACGGCCGGGTGCGCCAGGGAGAACTGCAGCGCGGCCGACTTGATGTGGATGCCGTGGCGCTCGGCCAGCGCCCTGATCCGGGCGACCCGGTCGACGACCTCCGGCGGCGCGTCCTGGTACTCGAAGTGGCGGCCGCCGGCCAGCACACCGGAGCTGTAGGGGCCGCCCGCGACGATGTCGACGCCCTGCTCCCGTGCGGCGGGCAGCAGCCGCTGCAGCGCCCGCTCGTGGTCGAGCAGCGTGTAGCGGCCCGCCAGCAGGAACGCGTCGGGGCGGGGCTCGTCCAGTGCGAGCGTCAGCTCCAGCGGCTCCACCCGGTTGACGCCGATGCCCCAGGCCTTGATCACACCCTCCTCGCGCAGCCTCGCGAGGGCGCGGAACGCGCCGGTGCGGGCCGTCTCGAACTGGCTGAGCCACCGGTCGCCGTGGAAGTCCTGGGCGATGTCGTGGACCCAGACGATGTCGAGCCGGTCGGTGCCCAGCCGCTTCAGGCTGTCCTCGACGGAGCGCAGCGTCGCGTCGGCCGTGTAGTCGTCGACGACCTTGTTGGGGCGGCCGTGCGCGAAGAGTCCGCCCTTCTCGCCCATGTCGCGGTCGCCGCCGGTCTCCTCCTCGTCGAGGACGAGGCGCCCGACCTTGGAGCTGAGGACGTAGGCGTCGCGCGGCCGGCCGGACAGCGCCTCGCCCAGCCGCAGTTCGGCCAGCCCGGCGCCGTAGAAGGGGGCCGTGTCGAAGTAGCGGATGCCCTGGTCCCAGGCGGCGTCGACGGTGGCGCGGGCCTCGTCGTCGGGGATGGCGCGGTACATGTTGCCGAGGGGCGCGGTGCCGAAGCCGATGCGGCCCGGCAGCAGTGCGGAGATGCTCATGGTTGCCTCGTATTCGGGGGATGCGGTGGTACGGGGGAGGGCGGACTCAGTTGAAGGTGTCCGGGTCGGGGCCGGTGCGCATGCCGCGGTCGAGAGCGGCCAGCGCGTCCATGTCGGCCTCCGACAGCTCGAAGCCGAAGACGTCCAGGTTCTGCCGGATCCGCTCGGGGGTCACGGACTTGGGGATCACGACGTTGCCGCTCTGGAGGTGCCAGCGCAGGACGACCTGCGCGGGCGTCCTGCCGTGGCGCTCCGCGACGGCGGTCACCGTGTCCTCGGCGAGCAGCGCGCCCTGGGCGAGCGGGCTCCACGCCTCCGTGACGATGCCGTGGCGTGCGCCGAACTCGCGTACGGCGCGCTGCTGCAGACCGGGGTGGAGTTCGACCTGGTTGACCGCCGGAACCGTGGCGGAGGAGTCCAGCAGCCGCTGCAGGTGCGCGGGCTGGAAGTTGGACACGCCGATGGCCCGGGCGCGCCCGTCGGCCAGCAGCTTCTCCAGCGCGTGCCAGGTCTCCACGTAGGTGTCGCGCCCGGGAGCCGGCCAGTGGATCAGGTACAGGTCGACGTAGTCGAGGCCGAGCTTGCGCAGCGAGGTGTCGAAGCCGGCGAGCGCCGCCTCGGACCCCTGGTCCGCGTTCCAGAGCTTCGTGGTGACGAAGAGGTCCTCGCGGGCGACGCCCGAGGCGGCGAGGGCCCGGCCCACGCCCTGTTCGTTGCCGTAGACGGCCGCCGTATCGATGCTGCGGTAGCCCGCCTCCAGTGCCGTGGCGACCGCGGCGGTCGTCTCCTCGTCGGGGACCTGGAAGACGCCGAACCCGAGCTGCGGCATCTCGACGCCGTTGTTCAGGGTGACGGTGGGGACGGAAGCGGCGGGTGCCGAGTGGGTGGACATTGCGTGTACTCCTCCGAAAGCGATTGAGGTGAGGTGGGGTGAGGTGAGGTGAGTTGGGTCGTGGGCGGGCTCCGGCGGGGGCGCCGGTCGATGCGGGACCGGTGGGGGAGGGGCCGGGAGGGGGACGGGCCTGGTGGGCCGAGGCGGGGCCCGGCCGCGTCCTTGCCGGCTCCTGGCCGGGCTTTCCCGGCCGCGTCTCAGCCGGTCGGTGCCGGGGCCGTTTCGGGCTCCCCGGACGGCGGCCCGGCCGGGACTGCGCCGGCCCCGCGTTCGTCCGGCGCTCCGGGCCCGGCGGCGGCCGGCGGCTCCTCGCCGCCGGGCCGGCGCTCCAGCACCGACGAGACGAGGGCGAGGGCCAGGGCGGCGACCGCGAGGGCGGCGCCGACCCAGTTGGGCGCGGTGTAGCCCGCGCCGGCGGAGATGACCAGTCCGCCGAGCCAGGCGGCCAGTGCGTTGCCCGCGTTGAAGGCGCCGATGTTCACGGCCGACGCCAGGGTCGGCGCGCCGTGCGCGTGGTCGAGTACGCGCTTCTGGAGCGGCGGGACGGTCGCGAAGCCGAGCGCGCCGATCAGGAACACGGCGACGGCGGCGGCGGCCCTGTCGTGCGCGCCGACGGTGAACAGGGCCAGCACGACGGCGAGTCCGCCGAGCGCGGTGTACAGCATCGGCATCAGCCTGCGGTCCGCGAACCTGCCGCCGACGAGGTTGCCGACGACCATGCCGAGCCCGAACAGGACGAGCAGCCAGGTGACGGACGACTCCGCGTAGCCGGCCACGTGCGTCATCATCGGCGCGATGTAGGTGACGGCGGCGAAGACGCCCCCGAAGCCGAGGACGGTCATGCCCATCGCCAGCAGCACCTGCACGTTCCTGAATGCCGCGACCTCGTGCCGCAGCCGCACGCCCTGCGGCCTGGGCAGGTCGGGCACCAGCTTCGCGATCCCGGCGAGGCCGAGCACGCCGAGCGCCGCCACGATCAGGAACGTGACGCGCCAGCTGGTGTGCTGGCCCACGAGCGTGCCCAGCGGCACGCCGACGACGTTGGCGACCGTCAGGCCGGTGAACATCATCGAGATGGCACCGGCCTTCTTCTCCGGTGCCACGAGACCGGCCGCGACCACGGAGCCGATGCCGAAGAACGCGCCGTGCGCCAGGGACGCGACCACGCGGCCGACGAGCATGACGCCGAAGACCGGCGCCACCGCCGAGAGCACGTTCCCCGCGATGAACAGGCCCATCAGGAGCATCAGCATGCGCCTGCGGGAGATCTTCGTGCCGAGCACCGTCATCAGCGGCGCGCCCAGCATCACGCCGAGCGCGTAGCCGGTCACGAGGAAGCCGGCCGTGGGCACGGACACGCCGAAGTCGCCCGCGATGTCCGGCAGCAGCCCCATCACGACGAACTCGGTCGTGCCGATCCCGAAGGCCCCGATGGCGAGGGCCAGGAGCGCGAGAGGCATGGAGAACCTTTCTCAAGCGTGAGCACCTTACGAGCGTCGACAATAATTGCATGCGCGGGTTAATGCAAGCGCGGCATAGTGGCGCTCACCGTCCACCTGCGTACGCGGATATCGCCACGGGCGCGGACGGGTGTGCCGGTACGCCGGCGGCGGTGCCGGTGCCGGTGTCGGTGTCCGGGGCCGCGGGGCCGGTGCGGGGCCGGCGGGGTGTCGGTGCCGGTGTCAGAACCCCGCCGCCCGGTTTTCCGGCGCTGTCTGCGTCCGTGTGACGGGACACGGAGGTGAGGGGGCCGTGCGGCCGGCGGGCGTGCCACGGATGGAAAAGCGGTTGCCGCCGCCGGAGCGCCGGCCCTAGCGTGATCCCGTCCTCGGCGGCGCCCTGAAGGGGCGGCCCGCCGCGGGAGCCCGGTGTGCCCAGCCGCCCGGGACGACGACGACCGGCGCCACGGCGTGCGGTCGAGGAAGTGCCGTGCGGCCGGAAGGCCCGCGGCCGGGAGCGAAGGAGGCGCCGCCGATGGCTGTCATGGCGACGGGCGCTGCCCGCATCAGGTTCGTGTTCCTCCTCCAGGCCTCCGGCTGAACGAGCGGGAGCCCGCGCGCCGTTCGAGCCCCACCGGCTCGGCCGACGCGGCGGTCCCGCCCCGCCGGGCGCGCGTCCCGCACCGCTGCGGCGCGCACCCGCGCTGAACCCGCCCGCCCCGCACCCGCGGAGTGCGCGGGTCGTGCCCGTCCGCGCCGACGCGCGTCCGAGCACATCGGCGTGGGCCCGGCCCCGCCGTACTCGCGCACGCCGCGCCACCGCGCCGCGTTCCCCGCGGTGCCGGTGGGCGCCGCCGCGGCCTGGAGACCTTCAGCATCCCGTTCTCGAAGGGTCTCCCTTGTCTTCCGTCCCGTCCGTCCCGTCCTCCTCTCCCTCCTCTCCCGCACCCTCCTCACCCTCCTCTCCCGCACCCTCTTCTCCCTCCTCTCCCTCGTCCCCTTCGTCTCCGTCTCCGTCCCCGTCTCCCGCGGTTCCGCCGTCGTCCTCCTCCGCGGCTTCGCCGTCGCCCTCGCCGGCCGTGCCGGTCCCGCCGGGCGGTGGACTGACGCGCTGGGGCTGGGACCCCGACCGTGACGCCGAGTTCGCCCCGTATGCCGCGCAGGGCCTCGTCCCCGGCCGGGTGATCAGGGTCGACCGCGGCCGCTGCGACCTCGTCACCGGCGACGGCGTGGTGCACGCCGACACCGCGTACGTCACCCCGCACGATCCGCTGCGGGTCATCTGCACCGGCGACTGGGCCGCCGTGGACGCCGCGGGCGATCCCCGGTTCGTCCGTACGCTCCTGCGCCGCCGCACCGCCTTCGTGCGGTCGGCGTCCTCCAAGCGGTCCGAGGGGCAGATCCTCGCCGCGAACGTCGACCACGCGGTCGTCGCGGTCTCGCTCGCCGCCGAACTCGACCTCGGCCGCGTCGAAAGGCTCCTCGCGCTCGGCTGGGAGAGCGGCGCGCAGCCCGTCATCGCCCTGACCAAGGCGGACCTCGTGCCCGATCCGGCCGTCCTCGCGCACCTGGTCCAGGACGTGGAGGCGGCCGCTCCCGGCGTTCCCGTGGTGGCCGTCAGCGCCGAGGCCGGAACCGGCGTGGACGTCCTGTCGGCACTGGTCGGCGGCGGTACGTCCGCTCTGCTCGGCTCCTCGGGTGCGGGAAAGTCCACGCTCGTCAACGCGCTGAGCGGCACCCGCGCCATGCAGGTGCAGGCCGTGCGCGACGTGGACGGCAAGGGCCGGCACACCACGACCACCCGGAACCTGATCCCGCTGCCCGGCGGCGGCGTGGTGATCGACACGCCCGGGCTGCGCGGTGTCGGCCTGTGGGACGCGGAGGCGGGCGTCGGGCAGGTCTTCGCCGAGATCGAGGGACTCGCCGAGGCGTGCCGGTTCCAGGACTGCGCCCACACGGCCGAACCGGGCTGCGCCGTCCTCGCCGCCGTCGACGACGGGACGCTCTCGTTCCGCAGGCTGGAGAGCTACCGCAAACTCCAGCGCGAGAACCGGTACATCGTCGCGAAGACGGACGCCGGCGCGCGGTGCCCTGCTCGCCGCATCTCATGCCCAGTGCCGCCGTGATCAATTTCAAAGATCAATTCGAATGATCAAATGCGCCGTGCGTCTCATCTCGCCCGCGCGGTGGCCGAATTCTTTCCGGTGTGACAACACTCTCGCCCCGGAATTGCTGTGGAAACCCGGGTTTTGGTATGCCCTTTGCTCGCTCTGTGCCAGGCTCTGAAGGGGTTTGAATGCGTGACGCGGAGATTGATGCGCGACCCGTGTTGTGCGATCGCAGACCTCTGACGCGATGACACGAGTGGGGCAGAGAGAATGGGCCGTGGCAAAGGCAGCATAGGTACGGCGTTCCTGGTGGGAACGGTGCTCGTGGGGGCGGGGGCGTGCGGCGCGGGCGGAACCGCCTCGGCCGACGCCCGGACGACGCACTCCGCCCAGGCGCCCGCGGCCGCCGCCTCGGCGGCGCCCTCGCCCTCCGGGGCCTCGGCCTCACCCTCGTCCTCGGCCTCCGCGACGCCCTCCAGCACCGCGCCGTCGCGCCGGCCCGCGACGTCCGCACCGGCCGTGCCCGCGCAGCCGAAGCCCACGAAGGCTCCGCCCAAGCCGCCGCCGATGCTGCTCAACACCATCACGCCCACCGACGGCGCCACCGTCGGAGTGGCCATGCCCGTCTCGGTCGTCTTCACGAACCCGGTCGCCCCCTCGGCGCGCGCCTCGGTGGAGCAGCACCTCAAGGTCTCGGCCTCGCGCCCGACCACCGGAGCGTGGCACTGGATGAGCAGCACCCGGGCCGACTGGCGTCCCAAGACCTACTGGCACTCCGGTACGAAGGTGTCCGTGGACGCGGAGCTGGCCGGCGTGAGCAACGGCAACGGCCGGGTGGGGACGCACAGTTACCACCACGCCTTCACGATCGGGGACGACGTCGAGGCCACCGTGTCGGTGACCGGCCACACGATGAAGGTCACCCGGGACGGCACCACGGTGCGTACGGTGCCGATCGACGCGGGCAGCAAGGACTGGCCGTCCTGGGACGGCACGATGGCCGTGATCGACAAGCAGCCCAAGGTCCGCATGACGTCCTGCAGCGTCGGCATCAGCTGCGACAAAAAGGACAAGGACTACTACGACCTGACACTCCCCTGGGACGTGCACCTCACCAACTCCGGCACGTACCTGCACTACTCGACCGGCGACCCGTACCCCGGCCACAGCGTCGGCTCGCACGGCTGCGTGCACCTGTCGCTGGCGGACGCCAAGTGGTTCTACAACTACGTCAAGCAGGGCGACCCGATCACCATCACCGGCTCGCCCCGCGGCAAGGCGGCGCCCGACAACGGCTACGCGGACTTCAACCTGTCGTGGTCGCAGTGGCTGGCGGGCAGCGCGAGCGGAGCACGGACCACCCTCTCGTACTGATGCCGCGGCCCGAGCGCCGTCCCGGGGCCGCCCGTCTCCACGCGGCGGCGGGAGAACGGGCCTGCCGCGCACACGCCGCCGCGCAGGAGGACGGCCGGTCACCCCTGGCCGTTTGATTGATCCGCGCCGTGTCACCCCACGCGACACCCCGCCCCGCACCGCTTCCCCATCGCGGCGCGGGGCGGATTCATGGGTTCTTGTGCGCAAGGTGGCCGGAACTCGACGGGAGAACCGGCGGTGCCGGGGGAGCCGTCCGGACAATGGCTCGAAAGAGCCCGGGATCCGAATGCGGAAAGGCCCTCGCGGCGCGGCGCCCGCATTCCGCCGGCACCCGTAAATCGGTGTTCGTCCGGGACCGCGCCGACACCGGACTCGCGCCGGGTGTGCCGAGTGCACACGGTGGTCGCGCCGGCCGACGGCGGCACCGGGCCCGCCCCCGGCACGTTCGACCGACCGACCGACCGACTGACCGACCGACCGACCGACTGACCGACTGACCGACCGACCGGACGCACGCCGCCGGCGGGCGACTCGTGCCCGGACGGGCCGCCCGGGCGGGCGCGGCCGCGCCGCACCGGGAGGGTCAGGGCCGTACGCCGGTCTCCGTGACCACGACCGCCACCGACCGGGCCTCCGGCCGGCGGCGGGCGAGCGACCCGCGGACCGCCCGGGCGACGTCGAGCACCCGATGGCCGTCCGCCGTCGCCAGCTCCACCCGTACGTCACCCTCCGGCGTCCGGGTGAGCGCGCGCCCCAGAATGCTCGTCAGCCCCGCCACGCCGGGTACGTCGGTCACACCCGGTACCCCGTCCGGGTCAACGCGGCCCGACTTTTCCGTCGCGGGCTCCGCGGCGGCCCCCGCGCCACCGTCCCGCAACCCCGTGACCCGCAGATCGACCGCCGTGACCGGCAGCCCCAGCGTGTCGCGCGCGCAGCGCAGCAGCGCGCCCCGCAGGCGTTCGGCCAGGGCCGGCAGCGGCTCGTCCTGCTCCGCCTCGAACTCCGCCCCGATCGTCAGCGGGCCCGGGGGCAGCGCGCTCGGCGGGACGGGCGGGACCGCGAGAGCGGCCGCGACCGGCGACTCCCCGGTGTCGACTCCCGCAGCCCGCCCGCCCGCGGGGGCGCCCCCGCCGGCGCCGTCGGGGTCTCCGTCCCGAGCGCCCCCCTCGTCCGAGGGGCCGACCCGTACGCGCCCCAGGAGGGCCGCTCCCCCCGTCTCCCGCCAACCGGCCGCCCGCAGCGCCTCCACCGCCGCGCGCTCCGCGAGCCATGCCCCGTCCGCGGCGGAGCCCAGGGGCAGCAGCCTGCCGAGCCCCAGCCGCCGCCGTACCCCCGCCTGCCACCCCTCGCCGCCGTGCGTGTCGTGCGCAGTCGTCATGGGCCCACCCTGCCGTATCCGCGGCGCGCGGTCCGGCAAGCACACCTAATGTGAGCCCAAGAGCAGCAAAACGCCCGGAAAGGGACGAATGGCTATGCCTGACAACGCACCGCGTGACCAGTTCGGCTCCACGGGCGCCGGCGGTTCCAGCGCGACACCGCCGTCCTCGTCGTCCGCCTCCACGGGCGCGACCTCGTCGACGTCCACCGCGCAGTCGGGCGCGTCCGGCGCGCAGAGCGGCAGGCGCGGCGGCGGGCCCCCCGCCTCGCGCGGCAGGACCACCATCGCCGACGGCGTGGTGGAGAAGATCGCCGGGCTCGCGGCCCGCGACGTCGTCGGCGTCCACGCGATGGGCAGCGGCGTCTCCCGGACCTTCGGTGCCATGCGCGAGCGGGTCCCGGGCGGCGGGAAGTCCGTGACCCGGGGCGTCAAGGCCGAGGTCGGCGAGGTCCAGACCGCGCTCGACCTGGAGATCGTCGTCGACTACGGCGTCGCGATCGCCGACGTCGCCCGCGAGGTGCGCGAGAACGTGATCGCCGCCGTGGAGCGCATGGCCGGGCTGGAGGTCGTCGAGGTCAACATCGCGGTCAGCGACGTCAAGCTGCCCGACGAGGAGGACGACGACGACCAGGACACCCGCGTGCAGTGACGGGTTGTCCGCCGCCGCCCGCCGCACCGCGCGGCGGGCGGCGGCGGACCCCGGCATCGACCCACGCGGAATTCGACAGGGAGCGGAGTGAGCGATGAGCATGGCGGTGGCCGGCCTGGCGGCCGGGATGGCACTGGGGTTCGCCGGGTATTTCGGCGGCTTCGGCGCGTTCGTGGTGGTGGCCGTGCTCGGCGCGATCGGGTTCCTGGCCGGACGGTTCGCGGACGGCGACCTCGAAGCGGGGGACTTCTTCCGCGGCCGCGGCAACGGTGACCGCTACCGGGACCGGTTCCAGGACCGCGACCGTGACGACAGGCGGCGGTGAGCGCGGCGTGACGACGCTCCAGAAGACCGGCGACACGGGCGACGTGGCACCGGGGGACCGCGGCTCGACCACCATCGCCGAGCGCGTCGTCGCGAAGATCGCCGCACAGGCGGCGCGCGAGGCGCTCTTTCGCGGGGTGCCCGTGGGCGGCGACGTCCCGCACGCCGTCGTCAGCGTCCAGCACAACCGCGCGCGGGTGCGCATCGGGGTCGAGCTCGACTATCCCTCGGACATCGGCGCGCAGTGCGGTGAGGTGCGCCGCCACGTCGCGGAGCGCGTCAACCACCTCGCGGGGATGACCGTCCCCGAGGTGCACGTGCAGGTCGAGCGGCTGCACTCCGTCCATTCGCGCGAGGCGGCGGGGAGGCCCCGATGAGCGACGAACGGCCCACGCGGACCATGCCGGTGGTGCCGGGGCACGACGGGCCCGATGCCGCGGGCGCCCACCGGGGCGCGTACGAGAACCTGCGCGCCGGCCGCTTCTGGTCGGCGCGGCGCCTCCCCGCCGTCCTCGTGTCCGCCGTCCTGCTCGGCGCGTCGGGCCTGCTCCTGTACGACGTGGTGTCGGTGCGCGCCGGCCGGCCCGCCATGTACTGGCGCCGCTGGCTCGCACGCGAACTCGCCCGTCAGCAGCTCGAGTCGACGGCGGCGCTGATCGGGGGCTCCCTCGCGATGGCGGTCGGCGTCTGGCTGCTGTGGCTCGCGCTCACCCCCGGCCTGCGCGCCGTGCTGCCGATGCGCCGGGGCGTCCCCGAGGTACGCGCGGGGCTGGACCGGGACGCGGCGGCGCTGGTGCTGCGCGACCGGGCCATGGAGGTCGCGGGCGTGCAGTCCGTGAAGGTGCGCGTGAAGCGGCGCCGGGCGAAGGCCCGCGCGCAGTCCCACTTCCGCCCCCTCGACGACGTCCGCGCGGACCTTCAGGACGCGCTCGACGCGGGCGTGCGCGATCTCGGCCTCGCGAAACCGCCTCCCGTCGCGGTCAAGGTGCGCCGCCAGAAGAAGGGATGAGTGAGGCCCGATGTTCCGACTCCTGCGGTCCGTCAACCGGTGGGCGCTCGGCCTGATCGGCCTCGTCCTGCTGTGCGCGGGCGGCGTCGTGATCGCGGTCGGCGCCGGCTGGGCCGTACCGTCCTGGTGGCCCTACAGCGGACCGCACGACACGCTGCTCAGCCACGCCGACCGCTTCCGCTGGCGCGGCGAGGGCTGGTTCTGGCCCACGGTGATCGCGGCCCTCGCGATCCTGCTCGTGCTCTCGCTGTGGTGGCTGCTCGCGCAGGCGCGGCGCTCCCGGGTGCCCGAGGTGCTCGTCGACAGCGGCGACGGCGAGGGCGCGCGGGTACGGGCCCGCGCCCTGGAGGACGTCCTGGAGCGCGAGGCCGAGGCGCACGACGGCGTGGCACGCGCCCAGGCCGTGCTGACGGGCCGTCGCAGCAGGTCGCCCGCCGCGCGCATGCGCGTCCTGCTGGAGCCCCACGCGGCGCCCGAGGCGACCCTGGGCCGGGTCACGGACGAGGCCCTCGCGCACGCGCGCGAATCGGCCGGGCTCGCCTCGCTGCCCGCCGAGATCCGCCTGAGGGCAGCGAGGCACAGCGCGGAACGCGTGCGGTAGCGCCAGGTGGGGCGTTCCGCCCGGGGCGTTCGCTCCCGGGGCGGGGTGGGCCGTTCCCGCCTCGGGGACGGAGGGCGACCCGGCCGGGGCCCCGCCCGGCGCCCGGACCGGGTCCGGCCCCCCCTCAGATCCCGTGCAGCGCGCCGCCGTCCACCGGCACCATCAGTCCCGTGAGGTACGAAGCGGCCGGCGAGAGCAGGAACGCGGCCACCGTGCCGAACTCGTCCGCCGTGCCGTAGCGCTGCAGCGGGATGCGGGCCGACATGGCCGCGCGGGTCGCCGCCGGGTCGGCCGAGAGGCCGTCCAGCTCCCGCACCCGGTCCGTGTCGATGCGCGCGGGCAGCAGGCCCACGACCCGGATGCCGCGCGGACCCAGCTCCGCCGCCAGCGACTTCGCGTAGCCCGCCAGGCCGGGCCGCAGGCCGTTGGACAGGGTGAGCCCCGGTATCGGCTCGTACACCGAACCGGACAGGACGAAGCCGATGACCCCGCCCTCGCCGAGCTCCTCCGCCGCGGTGCGCGCCATCCGCACGGCCCCGAGGAAGACCGACTCGAACGACGTGCGCCACTCCTCGTCGCCGGTGGCGGCCGCGGCGCCCGCGGGCGGCCCGCCCACGCTGATCAGTACGCCGTCGAACCGGCCGAAGCGCTCCCGAGCCGCGTGTATCAGCCGTTGGGCAGCCGTCGGGTCGGCGTTGTCCGCCGCCACGCCGAGCGCCCCGGCCCCCAGGTCGGCCGCTGCCTCGGCGACGCCCTTGCCGTCGCGGCCGGACACCACGACCCTCGCGCCGTCGGCGGTCAGCGCCTGCGCCGCCGCCCTGCCGAGCCCTCGCGTCCCGCCGGTGACGACGTAGACGCGGTCCTTCAGTCCCAGATCCATGGAGACATCGTTATCACGCGGGCCGCAGCCCCCCGGACCCGGCCGTACCGGCGGCGGACGCGCGGGACGTGCCCGGCCCGCGCCCTCCGGAGCGCACCGCGGAACCCGGAACGCGGCGCACCGCGCGGAACATACCGCGCCGAACGCGCAGGACCGGACCGCCGGAGCCGTGCCCGTCCGCCCGGTGCCCGGGACCGGGGCTCAGCTCTCCGCGGCCGGCGGCGCCGCCGGGGGAGGGACGGCGGGAGAGGACGGGGCCGGAGACCCCGGCGCGGGCGCCACGTCCCGCAGCAGGTGGCTGAACGCGGCCTCGTCCACCATCGGCGTCCCGAACGAGGCCGCCTTGACCACCTTCGAGGTGGCCGCGCCGGGATCGTTGGTCACCAGCAGGCTCGTCAGCCGCGACACGCTCGTCGCCACGTGCAGCCCCGCCTCCACCGCCCGGTCCTCCAGCAGGTCGCGGTCGACCGAGGTGTCGCCCGAGAACGCCACGCGCATCCCCTGCGCCAGCAGCCCGCCCGGCTCGTAGCGGCCGGGGTTGGGGTACGGGCACGGCGGCCGCTTGCGCGACGCCCGCCAACTGCGCGGCTGGTAGCCGTGGGTGGCGGGAGCCTGGTAGCCGACCCGCGGGCGGGCCGGCCCGTCCGACCACTCCGTCAGCGGCCGGCACTCCAGCAGCGGCAGCCGCACGCCCCCGCGCGCGGCCGCCAGGAGACTGGGCCGGAACGCCTCCGCGAGCACCCGGGCGTCGTCCAGTGCGTGGTGCGCGTGCTGCTGCACCACGCCGAAGTGCGCGGCCAGCGACTCCAGTTTGTGATTCGGCAGCGGCAGCGCCAGCTCCTTGGACAGCGCGATGGTGCACAGCCGCTGCCTGGTCGGCACCGGCAGGCTCGCGCGCGCGTACTCCCGGGCGATCATCGACCAGTCGAAGACCGCGTTGTGCGCGACGAGGACGCGGCCGTCGAGGCGGCTCGCGAACTCCTCGGCGATGTCCGGGAACAGCGGCGCGGCCTCCAGCACGTCGCTCGTCAGACCGTGGATCCACACCGGCCCGGGATCGCGCTGCGGGTTGACGAGCGTGTACCAGTGGTCCTGCACCTCGCCGTGCGCGTCGAGCCGGTAGACGGCAGCAGAGATGATCCGGTCGTCGCGGGCGAGACCGGTGGTCTCCACGTCGACGACCGCGTACCCCTCGGGGTAGGCGGCCGGCCAGGGCGCTGCTGTCGTACGGTCGTCGAGCATGGTCACAGAGGATACGGGCCCGGTCCGACAGCGCCGACGCCCGCCCGGGGCGCGCACGTCGAGCATCCCGCGCCCCCAGGCCGCCGCGCGCCGCCCGGACGCACGGTGCGGCACTTCGGCCGGGCGCGGATGAGAGGCTCGCGCCGTGACGCACACGAACGGGGCGCCCGGCGACCCGCCCGACGGACCGCGCTGGCCGGGGACCCCCCGCGAGGACATGCAGGCCCTTCCGCGCGAGGGGACACCCGCCTCCGCGTACCCGGGCGCGCCGGTGCCGGGGCACGGCGGGGCCCCGGACGCCGCGGCGGCGCCCGGGTACGGGCTGCCCGCGACCCACCGGGAGCCGCGCGCCGAGGCGTTCGGCTCGCGGCTCAACTGGCTGCGGGCGGCCGTGCTCGGCGCCAACGACGGCATCGTCTCCACCGCGGGCGTGGTGGTCGGCGTGGCCGGCGCGACACCGTCGCGTGCCGCCCTTCTGACGGCCGGTCTCGCGGGCCTGCTGGCCGGGTCGATGTCGATGGCCGCGGGGGAGTACGTCTCCGTCTCGACGCAGCGCGACGCGCAGCGGGCCGCCCTCGCGGCCGAACGGCGCGAGCTGCGCGAGCAGCCCGAGGAGGAACTCGCCGAGCTGGCGGGCCTGCTGAGGGAGCGGGGGCTGTCCCCGGAGATCGCGCGCGAGGCGGCCGAGCAGCTGACCCGCCGTGACGCGCTGCGCGCCCACGCGAGCGAGGAACTCGGCATCGACCCGGACGCGCTCACCAAGCCCTGGCATGCGGCGGGCGCGAGCTTCCTCGCCTTCACGGCGGGAGCCCTGCTGCCGCTGCTCGCGATCGTGCTGCCGCCCTCGTCGACGCGTCTGGCCGTCACCGTGCTGTCGGTCCTCGCGGCGCTCGCCCTCACGGGCTGGAGCAGCGCGCGCCTGGGCGCCGCGCCCGTCGCCCCCGCGCTGCTGCGCACCATGGGCGGCGGGGCGCTCGCCATGGCCGTCACCTATGCGGCCGGCTCCCTGCTGCACGCGGCCGGGGTGGGCTGAGCGCC
>NZ_JAKGCV010000003.1 GCF_021556455.1 Streptomyces fuscigenes
CACAGGGGCTCCGCGCCGGCCGGCAGCAGCCGCCGCAGCATCTGGTCGGCCGTCCAGCGGACCGTCGCCACCGTCGGGATGCCCAGCCGCTGGTAGACCTCCGCGCGGCGCGGGTCGTAGATGCGGGCGGCCACGTTCTCGATGCCGAACATCTCGCGCGCCACCCGGGCCGCGATGATGTTGGAGTTGTCGCCGCTGCTGACCGCGGCGAACGCCCCGGCCTCCTCGATGCCCGCCTCGCGCAGGGTGTCCTGGTCGAAGCCGACCCCGTTCACCCGCCGGCCGCCGAACCCGGAGCCCAGCCTGCGAAACGCGGTGGGGTCCTGATCGATCACGGCCACCGAGTGGCCCTGCTCCTCCAGGGTCTGCGCGAGCGCGGCGCCCACCCGCCCGCATCCCATGATCACGACATGCACGTGACGTACCCCGCACTCCTGGTCGCCGCACCGATCGCACCGATCTGCGAAAACACCTGTTCACTCATCCTTGTCGACGTGCCGGGCACCTGGGGCCTTGCGACCCGGGACCGCCACGCACGGCGACCCCGGGGGACGAGCTTAATCGGCATACCCCGGCCCGCCGCCATCCCTGCACCGCGTCCGTCCGCCCGATACACGCGGCGTACGCGCGTACGCCGCGACGCCCGGCGGACGCGCACGGACGGGTCGGCCACCGACGGACGGTGACGAACGCCACCGCGCCGTTGAGGCCGCCGCGAGCGCCGGGCACGCGCGCCGACCGCGGGTACCCCGGACGGCCCGCGACACGGGCCCGGCTCCCGGCCACGGCGGCTTCCGGCCACGTCGTACGCGGCACCGAGGCAGCGACAAAAGTGCGACAAGAGGACGTACAAGGACCGCAAGCGTCACTCCCGCAGGCGGTGTGAGCAGGGAAACTGGAGATTTTGGGTACTGGCTGCACACTCAGCTGTTCGAACGCATACCATCCTCCCCGTGTCCAAACTGACCGACGTGCCCAAACGGATCCTCATCGGGCAGGCGCTCCGCAGCGACAAGCTCGGGGAGACGCTGCTCCCCAAGCGCATCGCGCTGCCCGTGTTCGCCTCCGACCCGCTGTCCTCCGTGGCGTACGCGCCTGGCGAGGTACTGATCGTGCTCTCGGTGGCGGGTGTGTCGGCGTACCACTTCTCCATCTGGATCACGATCGCCGTCGCGGTGCTCATGTTCACCGTCGTCGCCTCGTACCGGCAGAACGTGCACGCGTACCCCAGCGGCGGCGGCGACTACGAGGTCGCCACGACCAACCTCGGCCCCAAGGCGGGCCTCACCGTGGCGAGCGCCCTGCTCGTCGACTACGTCATGACGGTCGCGGTCTCGATCTCCTCCGGCGTGGAGAACCTGGGATCCGCGATCCCCTTCGTCGTGCAGCACAAGGTCATCTGCGCGGTCGGCGTCATCGTGGTCCTGACCCTGATGAACCTGCGGGGCGTGCGCGAGTCCGGGAAGCTGTTCGCGATCCCGACGTACGTGTTCGTCGGCGGCGTGTTCGTCATGATCGCCTGGGGCGCCTTCAAGGGCCTCGCACTCGGCGACACCATGCACGCCCCCACCTCCGACCTGCACATCAAACCCGAGCACGCGGGCCTCGCCGGATTCGCGATGATCTTCCTGCTGCTGCGGGCGTTCTCCTCCGGCTGTGCGGCGCTCACCGGCGTCGAGGCCATCAGCAACGGCGTCCCCGCCTTCCGCAAGCCGAAGAGCAAGAACGCGGCCAGCACCCTCGCCCTGATGGGCGGCCTCGCCGTCGTCATGTTCTGCGGGATCATGGCCCTCGCCATCACCACCAAGGTCCGCATGGCGGACAACCCGGCGGTCGACCTGCTGCGGCCCAACGGCCACCCGGTCGGCGGGCACTTCGTCGTCGACCCCGTCATCACGCAGGTGGCGTCGGCGGTCTTCGGCGAGGGCACGTTCCTGTTCGTGGTGCTCGCCGCGGCCACCGCGCTCGTGCTCTTCCTCGCCGCGAACACCGCGTACAACGGCTTCCCGCTCCTCGGCTCGATCCTGGCCCAGGACCGCTACCTGCCCCGCCAGCTGCACACCCGCGGCGACCGCCTCGCGTTCTCCAACGGCATCATCCTGCTGGCCGGCGCGGCCGCGCTGCTCGTCGTGATCTACGGGGCCGACTCGACGCGGCTGATCCAGCTGTACATCGTCGGCGTCTTCGTGTCGTTCACGCTCAGCCAGACCGGCATGGTCCGGCACTGGAACCGGCACCTGCGCACCGAGCGCGACCCCGCCAAGCGGCGCCGCATGATCCGCTCGCGCGCCATCAACGCCTTCGGCGCGTTCCTGACGGGCCTCGTCCTCGTCGTCGTCCTCGCGACCAAGTTCACGCACGGCGCCTGGGTGGCCGTCCTCGGCATGGTCATCTTCTACGGCACGATGACGGCCATCCGGAAGCACTACGACCGCATCGCCGAGGAACTCGCGGCGCCGGACGGGCCCTCCCAGGACACGGTGAAGCCCTCGGGCGTGCACTCCATCGTGCTGGTCTCCAAGCTGCACCGGCCCACCCTGCGCGCCCTCGGCTACGCGAAGCTCATGCGCACCGGCACGCTGGAGGCGCTCAGCATCAGCGTCGACCCGGCGGAGACCAAGGCGCTGAGGCAGGAGTGGGAGCGGCGCAACATCAACGTGCCGCTCAAGATCCTCGACTCGCCCTACCGCGAGATCACGCGCCCGATCATCGAGTACGTCCGCACCCTGCGCACCGAGAACCCGCGCGACGCGATCAGCATCTTCATCCCCGAGTACGTCGTGGGCCACTGGTACGAGCACCTGCTGCACAACCAGAGCGCCCTGCGGCTCAAGGGCAGGCTGCTGTTCATGCCGGGTGTGATGGTCACGTCCGTGCCCTTCCAGCTCGAATCCTCCGAACTGGCCAAGCGCCGGGCGCGCAAGCGCGCCGAGTGGACCGCGCCCGGCTCGGTGCGCCGGGGACCCGTCGACGTGCGCCGTCCCAAGGAGCCGAGCGGCCCGGGCGGAGAGCACACGACCCAGGGCGGCGGCAGCCGGAAGGGCTGAGCGCGGCGGGCGGCGCGCGGGTCCTGGGCGGCGCGCGGGCCCTCGTCGCACGCAAGAGGGGCCGGGGCGGGCCCCAGGAGATCCTGGTACCCACCCCGGCCCCTCCGCCGTCCGCCACGCGGCGACCGGGCCGGCCGGTCACGCCGGCGCCCGTACCGCGCGCGTGCCCGCCACGGGCACCGGGGCCGAGAGCCACGACGGGCCGAGCGCCACGGCGGGCCGGACGCGACGGCGGCCCGAACGCGAAGGCGGGCCCGAGCGTGAAGGCGGGCCTGAACGTGAAGGCGGGCCCGAGCGTGAAGGTGGGCCTGAACGTGAAGGTGGGCCTGAACGTGAAGGCGGGCCAGGAAAAGCGAAACTCCCCCTCGGTCAATTCCCAGGGGGAGCAAGCGCGGTGGTGCTGCTGGTACTTCCGGTACTTCTCGCTCGAACGCTCGAACCGATCACGCGGACCATCCGGCGCGTCAAGTCGTCAGGCACTCACGGCGCGCGTGGCCTTGCCGGCCTTCAGGCAGGAGGTGCAGACGTTCATCTTCTTCGGCGTGCCGTTGATCACGGTGCGCACCGACTGGATGTTCGGGTTGAAGCGACGGGGGCTGCGGCCCTTCACGCGGCGCTTGATGGCCTGGCGACCGAGACGCGAGACGGTCCTGCCGAAAACGGGTGCCTTGTCGCAAAAGTCGCAACGCTGAGACATCGGAATTTTCTCCACGTGTTGGTAGGGGGTGCGATCAAGCCGTTTACGAGCCAGGCACCAAAAGTTTCGCCAAGGTAGTCTACCGTACCAGAGGCAGGCCCCCCGACTCCCGGGCCCATGACCTCAGCTCCCGGTATCGTGCCTGGTCAGACGCCTCAAGTGCGCCGAAGGCGACCCTGGCCCCGGACCCGGCCGCCCTCAGGCTACACGTGCGCGGGGGCCCGGTAGCGGCGGGTACGACCGGAGGGGACGGCCACCGGCCCGGCAGCGCATCCCGACCGTGTCCCGCAAAAAGCGGGGCCTCCGGAAACGGCCCCGGGAATTACCCGAAAACCCGCCGCCCGAATTGACCGGCACCGCATTGCGAAAGGACCGCCCGCGCACAGGCGGGCCCGGACGGCCGCGCGGCTCCGGCACCGGGCGGCGGGACGTAAGCTGGACCGCTGCCCCGCATGCCTCCCGGCCGCATCCTCCCTCCCGAGTCTCTGGAGTCACCCCCTCATGCCAACCGAGTCGAACGCCCCCTCACTGGTCGGCGACGAGTACGAGGTCGAGGTGGGCCCGGTCGCGCACGGCGGCCACTGCGTCGCGAGGACCGAGGAGGGCCGTGTCCTCTTCGTACGGCACGCGCTGCCCGGCGAGCGCGTCGTCGCGCGGATCACGGAGGGCGAGGCGGACTCCCGCTTCCTGCGCGCCGACGCGGTGAAGATCCTCGACGCCTCCAAGGACCGCGTCGAGGCGCCCTGCCCCTACGCGGGCCCCGGCATGTGCGGCGGCTGCGACTGGCAGCACGCGAAGCCCGGGGCGCAGCGCCGCCTCAAGGGCGAAGTGGTCGCAGAACAGCTCCAGCGCCTCGCGGGCCTCACCCCCGAGCAGGCGGGCTGGGACGGCACGGTCGTGCCCGCCCCCGGCGACAAGCTGCCGGCCGGCGAGGTGCCCGCCTGGCGCACCCGCGTCCAGTACGCGATCGACGAGGACGGCCGCGCGGGCCTGCGCAAGCACCGCTCGCACGACGTCCAGCCCGTCGACCACTGCATGATCGCGGCCCCCGGCGTCGACGAACTGGGCGTGGAGGGCCGCGACTGGCCCGGCATCGCGACCGTCGAAGCCATCGCCGCCACCGGCTCCGCCGACCGCCAGGTCGTCCTCACACCCCGCCCCGGCGGCCGCCTCCCGCTCGTCGAACTGGACAAGCCCGTCTCGGTGCTGCGCGTCGAGGAGCGCGACGGGGGAGTGCATCGCGTGCACGGCCGCGACTTCGTCCGCGAGCGGGCCGACGACCGCACCTACCGGGTCGGCGCGGGCGGCTTCTGGCAGGTCCACACCCAGGCGCCGCAGATGCTGGTGGACGCCGTCATGCAGGGCCTGCTGCCCCGCAAGGGCGACACGGCGCTCGACCTCTACTGCGGCGTCGGCCTGTTCGCGGGCGCCATCGCCGAACGCGTCGGCGACACCGGCGCCGTCCTCGGCATCGAGTCCGGCAAGCGCGCGGCCGAGGACGCGGTGCACAACCTGCGCGAGATGCCGCGCGTCCGCATCGAGCACGGCAAGGTCGACCAGGTGCTCCCGCGCACCCGCATCACCGAGACCGACCTCATCGTCCTCGACCCGCCCCGCGCGGGCGCGGGCCGCAAGACCGTCGCCCACCTCACCACGCTCGGCGCCCGCCGCATCGCGTACGTCGCGTGCGACCCGGCGGCCCTGGCCCGTGACCTGGCGTACTTCAAGGAGGGCGGCTACAAGCCGCGCACGCTGCGGGTCTTCGACCTGTTCCCGATGACCCACCATGTGGAGTGCGTGGCGATCCTTGAACCTGTCGCAAAGGGTCGCTGACCTGCGGCTTTGATGGGTGCGCATGATGCGCGCTATGTGCGTTACGGGCGATATCTTGACGCTGAAATGACGCTCTCAGAGGTATCTTGACGCCCGTTTGACGCTCGTTGATCTTGGTAACTGATGGGCCATCAGGTCTTGCTCCTTGCAGGCCGGAGACTGGGTTGAGCGTCCCCTCCGGGGCGGTGCGTGGCAACAACTCCCGATATTTCTGGGGTGACGGCAGCGTCAGACGTGAGTTGAAACCTTCGGGCAGCGCCCGCGAGGAGCTGATCCTCTTGCGCTGCGCGGCGTGTCGGTTGCCCGCCTCGACGGCATGGGTGGTGGCGATGGGCTGGCGCAGGCCCAGGCCGAGCAGCGGGCCGTGTTCGATCACGTAGTGCGGCGCGCCACGGGGATCGATGAGAAGTGGAGGGAGATGGCCGGCGTTGGCCACGTGCACGCGGGCGTTGCCGGGTTCGACGAGGGCGATGCAGACGGTGGCGGTCCATCCGGGCTGGTGCAGGCCCAGGAGGTGGTCGAGGTGTTGCAGCAGGATGTGCGGTGGATGGTTCTGTGCGGCGTAGGCGCGCAGAGCGTGGCGGAGTTCGCCCATGACCCTGGCGGTTTCAGGGAGTGGCCGACCACGTCACCGACGGCCAGAAGGAGCCCTTGGCGGGTGTCGATGGCCTCGTAGAAGTCGCCGCCGATCTCCGCCGTCGCGGCCGCGGGCAGGTAGCGCAAGGAGAGTTCGACGCCCAACGCATCAGGAAGGGTGGCGGGCAGGAAGGTGCGTTGCAGGGTCAGGGCGAGTTCGTGTTCCTGCCCGAAGCGTTCTACGACATCTTCGTGCTCGACGCTGAGTTCGGCGTACATGGCCATGACGCCGGCATTGGTCTCCGTCAGTTCCTCGTTCAGTCGTTCGAGTTCGTCGCGTTGGGCGTGGGCTTCTTGGAGCGAGGCGATCAGGTCGCGGGTCTGTGCCTGCAAGTCGTCGATCGCGCTGGTCGGACTGGCGGATTCGAGGAGTGCACGGACCGTTTCGGCTTTCAGGTCTTGGGCGGCGAGTGGGGGAATCGGGCAGACGATCTCGATCAGGCCGCCGGTGTGCTGCGCGGGGCGGACGGCGGCCGTCTCGTATCGGGTTTGCGGCAGCAGCCGGCTGACGGCCGTGAGCGACTCGGAGCTGGGAGCCCGGTCATCGTCCCAGCGCAGCACCGCGTGGAGCGCGGCGGGTTCCTGGGCCAGGCTGAAGATCGCGGTCATCACCTCCGGGCGCAGCAGGTCGCGGCCCAGTTCGCTCAGAGCGGTGGCCAGGCGTACGTGGTCCCGACCCTCCAGGCCAACCGCGTCGGCGACGGTCTTGGCGTGCCGGCGAAGGGCGAACACATCGCTCTCGGCCCGGACAGGAGTGACCAGCACGGGAGAGCGGACGCCGGGATCGGGGGCGGGCGTGATCACTGTGCCGACTGGGCGACCACCGCGCTGGCGTCGTCACGACGGGTCGCGGCCCGGCGCATCAGGCCCGTGGCGATCACCGCGGGCGGGTGGTGCAGCAGGCCGGCGAGGTCGGTGGCGCTCCAGCGATCAGTCAGCCCGTCGGAGTGCATCACCAGCATGCCGCAGGTCGGCAGACGGTATTCGTGGGCGAGGGTGGTGGCCAAGCGGCAGGAGCGGCAGAGGGTAATGGCGGCCTTGAGTTCCCTCCAGGCATGCGGGGCGCCGGCGCTCGGCGGCACGGCCGCGCTCGTCACGATGCCCGCCCGGTGGGGCCTCTTCAACCAGTATGCGTAGCGCTGGACGATCCCTGCTGTCGACCATCGGCGGACGGTCGCAGAAACCGAGGACAGCCGGCAGTGGCAACCGGACGCGCTGTGGACACGCTAGAGGCGTCTGGAGCAGCAGGACCGTCGGGCCTGTCGCTGACGTGGTCGCGGTGGCGGACCCTCCCGCTGCTCCAGCTCCGAGCGGGTCGACGGACCTCGTCGCGGCACAGCCGCGCGTCCCCGGTAAGGGTCTGTTCCAAGTGGCCTGCGCTTGGCGGCAGTCGTCGAATAGCGCCAGCACCTCAAGATTGCCATATAGGTTCGATTTTCGTTTCGGTCAGCCCCGCCATGCGAGTGGCGCCATCAGGGTGGCGGGGTGGCATTCCAGGGCGTCGGTTTCACTTGCGGGGGCGACGAGTGAGATGTGGATCGCGAACGTGGCGTCGCTCCTGGCACAGCCCGTCTCTGGGCAGCCGACCTGCGCGACGCCGGCCCGTGGTCACCACCGGTGGACAGGCCGGGAAGCTGTGAAACCGACGGCCCGCAGGGCCCAGCCAGCGTCTGACTGCCACTGCACGACCATCGCGCAGGGGAGTGTTGCGAGCCGACGAAGATGCACTGTCGTGTGAGGTGGAGGAGGGTTGGAGGGGAGGCCGTCGTCGTGCGACTGGCTGCTGTCTCTGGCGCGTAGGTGACCTTCGTGCGTGGAGATTACGCGGCCGTCAGGCCCGGGTCCCCTGAGTCAAGAGAAGAGCCGGGGACGCAAGCAGTGCACTCTCCCACAGGGGTCATGACTATGGATAGCAATAAGACAACGCTCGCCGCCGCCATATTGGTCGCTTATCTTGCCGGCCGGACGAAGCAGGGGAAGCTGCTCCTGGGTGCTCTCTCCGCCGTAGTCGGCCGAGGAATGGATCCCGCTGCCCTTATCGGTCAAGGGGTCAGCAAACTTGAGCAGAACCCGCTGGTTGCCGAGCTCAGTGAAAAGATTCGCGGGGAGCTGCTCGATGCAGGGCGTGCGGCTGTTTCGGCTGCGACCAGCCGAGGTGTCTCTTCCCTCACTGACACCCTCCAGCGTCGGACGGGCTCGCTCCTTGACAGCGACGAGGAGGAAGAGGAAAACGGCACGTCCGACGAGGACGCGACGGACGAGGTAGAGGACGAGACATACAAGGAGCAGGAAGAAGATCTGCACGAGGAGCCCGACGAGGAAGAGGAGCCGGCCGACGAGGAAGAGGGACCGGACGACGAGGAAGAGGAGCCGGAAGAGGCCGAGGCGCCTGAGCCTGCCAGCTCCTCAGGTCATCGTGCCGCTCGTAGGGCCGAGAAGCCCACCGACCGCAAAGCGGGTCCGAAGAATCCTCCTGCCAAGCGGGCGATGGCCAGGAAGGCGGCGCAACGCAAGCCGGGTCCGAAAAACCCTCCCGCCAAAAAGGCGATGGCCAGGAAGGCGGCGGACAGCGAAGTCGCTGAGCGGAAGGCGGCCGGTCGACGAAGCGGGCAGAGGTAGTCTGCCAACGCCGGGACCATCCACTATTCGTTGACTGGCGGATTCTCGCCGGTCCGGGTACGACGCTGGATCGTAGGGGGAGCGGGTACGGTGCGGTTCCGAAGTCTTCGCGGAGGCATCAGGGCCCGCGAACAGGCAAGTTGTGCGAGCTGGGCCGCGACGTTCGCGGCCCAGGGATAGCAATGACCGTGCTGGGACACGACCACGCCGTGACGTCACCGGCTCCCTCTGTTCGATGCACCGGGCGGCGTGGGCGTGCCGTCAGCTACGCCGCACCGCTCCGCGTCCCGTCCGGACCGGGTAGGTATCGGAGCGGCAGGACGTCCCCTGCCGCGCCCGCTGGGGCATGAGGCGGGCTCGCGTCCGTGTTCACCACGTTCCTTGGGCAACGACGACCGAAGCGTCGTCGTGGTATTTGCCGGCCCCGCGCAGGAGGTGAGCTGCGATCAGGGCCGGGGAATCAGGGTCCCGGCAAAGTGAAGTTTCCCCGTGATCTCGGACATGTGATCGTTATGCCGCGAGGGTGTGCTGGTGCCGCTGTCTGGTCTCGGCCGGTGTGAGGTAGCCGAACGTGCGGTGTTTGCCTAGGCGGCGGCGGTTGTAGAAGGTCTCGATGAAGGAGAAGACCTCGGTGCGGGCGGTGGCCCGGTCGGGCCAGATGCGGGTGCCGATCTCTTCTTTGAGCAGGGCCCAGAAGCTTTCCGCGGTGGCGTTGTCGAAGCATGATCCGGTGCGTCCGCAGCTCTGCCGCAACCCCAACTCGCTTATTCAGTTGCGGAATTGGGCCGAGGTGTATTCGCTGCCGCGATCGCTGTGTATCACGCAGCCGGGCTCGAGTCCGCCCCGGCCGTGGGCCATGTCGAGAGGGTCGACGACGAGATCGGCACGGTGGTGGTCGGCCATGGCGTAGCCGACGATCTCGCGGGTGGCCAGGTCCAGCCAGCAGGCGAGGTAGAGCCAGCCCCCGGCGGTGGGCAGGTAAGTGATGTCGCCGACCAGCGTGGAAGTCGCGGCCGACCAGGTCCGGGGCCGGCTTGGCCTTCGCGTCCGGCCGGGTCAGCGAATGCCTCTTGCGTCGGGTGACGCCGCGGATGTCGCGCTCGCGCATCACGCGGGCGACGCGTTTGCGGTTCACCCGTCGGCCCAGGCGCCGCAGCTCGGCATGGATGCGCGGGAGGCCGTAGGTGTGTCGGGAGGCGATGTGCACCACGGTGATCTCGTGCGCGAGCGCGTCGTCGGCCGCCTGCCGGGCACGACGAGCGGCCTCGCCCTCGCACCAGGCGTAGTAGGAGGAGCGGGCGACCTTCAGCACCCGGCACGGCAGGACGATCGGGTACGTCGCCTTCTCCGCGTGGATCAACCGGTACAGCTCGCTCACCGGTCGTTCTCCTTCACGAAGAAGGCCGTCGCTTTTTTCAGGATCTCGATCGTCTGGTGCTGTTCGCGGACCTCCTTGCGCAGCCGCTTGAGCTCCTGGCGCTCAGCGCTGGTCAGCTCACCGGAGCCGCCCTCACCCCGGTCTGCCTTGGCCTTGCGGTACCAGCCGCGCAGAGACTCGGAGCTGATGCCGAGTTCCCGGGCGACCGCGGTGACCGTCTTGCCCGAGGAGTCGACGAGCGCGATCGCGTCCCGCCTGAACTCCTCGGTGTACCGCTTCGTGTACTTGCTTCCCACCTGGCGCTACTTCCTCTGGAACCTCAAGATCCCAGTCTCCAGGTGTCCACGATCAAGGGGAAGCTTCAGTCGTGGTGCAATGGACCTCTGGGACAGAGCCAGAGATTCGAGCGGTGAGGGGTTGTTGTGACCGCAGCAGGGCCGGATGGTCGACGGGCTCCTCGCCCTGGCGGGAAGGGGAGTCGCTCCAGCAAGGCGATAACCCTGGCGGAGACGCTGGAAGCGGCCGAGACCGCGCCTCCTGTTGAGTCGGTGGACGTGGTCGCGCGCATGCTCAGGGAGCAGCTTGGGGCAGCCTCCGTTTCGTTCCTGATCACCGACTTCACCGGTAGCTCTGTCGTACGGCTGGGGGTTACGGGCAGCGTGGAGACCGGCGAACCTGCCCGGCGTATCTCGCTGCGGGGCACCCTGTACGACGACGTCATCCGCACGCAGCGCCCGAGCGTGGAGGACAAGGGCGGGGGCGAGCTGGTGCGGATCGTCGTCCCCGTGACCAACCGCGGGGACGCCATCGGGCTCATCGAACTATTCCTCCCCTCGGCGCCGGACCCGCAGGCCATGCAGGAAATCGGCCAGACCGCACACGCCCTGGCCTACATCGTCATTGCGAACCGGCCCTTCACCGACCTCTACCAGTGGGGCCGGCGCACCCTCCCACTGAGCCTTGCCGCGGAGATCCAGCACCGCCTGCTCCCGACGTCGCTGGCGTGCGAGGCGGCACAGTTCGCGGTCGCCGGCGCCTTGGAGCCCGCTGACCACGTCGGGGGTGACACCTTCGACTACGTGATCGACCGGGAGACCGTCCAGCTCTCCGTTACGGACGCCATGGGTCACGACGTCGACGCGGCGCTGCTGGCCACTCTCGTGGTGGGCGCCCTGCGCCGGGCGTGACGGGCCGGTGCCAGCCTCGACGAACAGGCCCGCCAAGCCGACCAGGCCATGCGGGATCACGGTCGCCGGGGCTACGTCACCGGCCAGCTGCTACGCATCAGCCTGCGCGACGGTGAGAGCGAATTCATCAACGCCGGGCATCCCTGGCCACTGCGGATGCGGGACGGGCAGGTGCAGCAGATCACCCCGAAGGTGGATCGGCCGTTCGGCGTCCAGGCTCCGGACATCAACACCTACCGGATCCAGTCGCTGGACCTGCAACCGGGGGACCGGTTGGTGATGCTGACCGACGGCATGCTGGAGCGCAACGCCAGCAGCCTTGACCTGCCGGACCTGATCGTGCGCACCCGCGCGCTGCATCCCCGCGAGGCGGCCCGCGCCCTCATCGGGGCTATCGTCGACGCCAATCAGGGCCACCTGCAGGACGACGCCACAGTCATGTGCCTGGACTGGCACGGCGTCGCGCACTCCTGGCGCGATGCAGCCACCGGCGCCGACCTCACCGACGCCTCGCAACCGTCAAAGACGCAACGGGCCACTCTCGGACGATGACACTGAGGGGGCCAGCCCCTGGGGTAGGCCCGTCGTCCGGTACGCGACGTGACCGCGTCATGTCCCTGGCCCCACTGGTTCCATACGAGAGTGCTGTGGCACGCAGAAGCGCGAAGCGGCCTTGGTCTTCGCCAGCGGCCGATCTGCCATCCTCGACGATGCCCCGTAGCTGCAGATACTTGCCTCTCATATTGGTCTGCGCAGGCACGATGGCCCGAAGGCCGCTGGACCGACCCGTGCAGCGTCGACACCGCTCCTCGGCGAGGATGTGCCCGTCACAGACAAAGGAGTGCAACATCTCCGTTCTCAGAGGATCCAGCGTCTTGTGTGTCCAACATCAGGGGTCAAGGCCCCTCCCGGCGCTGTGCCCCTCGCCGGTTAGCACGGTTGCCGCCTTGGGCCCGATAGGAGCCGCAGGTGGACGACTTCGAGGGTGTGCCGCGCAACGACTACGCGGCGGCCAGGACGCCTCGGTTGCCTCGCTTCGACGGATGGCTGCGGTGACCGGCGACATGATCAGATGGTTGCCGTGATACATCTCCTCCCCTGGCCGAAGATCCTTTCAGCGGCAGCGAGCCGCCGGGCGCTCAGGGTCTCGATCTGGTCGCGCGCCCGTTGCAGCAGACCGTTCAACTCGGCGGTGTCCAGGCGGCTGTCGCCGGGGGCGATCGTGAGCAGCGTGCGCCAGACGAGCGACTTGCCCTCGACGCCGAGGCGGAGTGTCTCCAGCTCGATGACGAAACTCAGCCCCGAGCGACGGTAGATGACTCCGTTCGGCTTCAGGCGGCTGAGTTTCTCCGCCGCCATGCCTCCGTAAATCTTGTAGCCGCGCACGGGGACGTCAAGCCTCTCCATGATGCGGAGCAGTGACTGCCGGTCCTGCGCGACCTCCTCGGCGATGCGCTCCAGGTCCCCGCCGCCGGGCGAGCCGCGGTGCTGCCGAGCGATACGCCGCGCGAGCGCCGTCCCGTACGTGGCGCCGGCCAGGTGGTCGTTGAGATAGATCCCGAGAACGTCTTGCCGCATGCCGTGTCCTTTCCCCGCGCTCCCCGCACCGGCCGGCCTCCGCCGCCACGTCTCAGCGGGCTGCCGCCTTCTCGCCCTCGTCCTCGTCCTCGTCGTCTTCGTTGTCGGTGTCTTCCTCGTACTCTTCGTCTTCGTCGCGGTAGTCGTCGTCCGCGCCGTCTTCGTCCTCGGAGTCCTCGTCGTCCGCCGACTCGGCGTCGCGCACCTCTTCGTCCGTGCGCACGACCTCGCCGTCCCGGATCTCACCGCGCCAGCCCTCGGGCTCCTCGTCGGTGAGGGTGACGTAGCGCTGGAAGTGCTTGAGGTCCAGCCGCATCCTGCGGCCCTGGGCACGCCACAGGTTGCCCGTCTTCTCGAAGAAGCCGGACGGGTAGTACTCGATGACCGTGACGACCCGCGTGAGGGACGGGGCGAGTTCGTGGAAGCTCACGGCACCGTTCGTGGATCCCTTGGAACCCTCCGACCGCCACACGATCCGGTCGTCGGGTACCTGCTCCTGGACGGTGGCCTCGAAGCTGCGGTTCGAAAAGGCGATCTTCACCTTCCACTTGCTGGTGACGTCGTCGTCCCTGTCGACGCTCTGCACTCCCTTGGCGAAGTCACCGAACTCCTCGTACTGCGTCCAGAAGTCGTACACCGTCCGCAGCGGGACTCCGATGTCCATGACCTCGATGACACTGGTGACCTTCGTGTTACCAGCCTTGCCCTCGCTGCCCGAACCCGTCAGTCCCTGGGCCGCGTCCGTCACCTTGTCCGTGACGTCCTTCACCTTTCCGACGGCGAAGTCCTTCGCGGCGTCCTTCGCCATTCCCTTGGCCGCGTCCTTCACCTTTCCCGTGACGGCGTCCTTGGCTATTCCCTTGAGGAAGTCCTTCGCCTTGCCCGCCGCGAGCCCTTTCAGTGACGCCTCGTGCAGTCCGACCAGGGTGGCGACCGTGGACACTTCTCCGATACCTGCGGTCGGCCCGGGGGCGGCAAGCCGGCCGTCGTTCTCCGCCACCTCCGTCAGACGGCCGGTGACCCGGGTCACCGTTCCGCTCGCGCCCTCCGCGAGTCGGCCGACGGCGGAATCGAAGGCCCGCGATCCCTCCTCCCGGAGAAGGCGCACCGCCAACTCGCCCATGACCGAGGGATTCTGCCCTGTGCCTGTCATTGCCGACCATCTCCGCTGCGCGTTTATCCCTGCCAGACAGATATGTGGTGGCACTGTTCGTGCACCGCACGCACAGTGTGCCGCGTCATTCCTGCGCTACGGCGCGTCGAGTGCCCCCCTCTCCACTTCAGTGTGCGCGGGCCCGGTGCGTCCTGCATGTCGTCGGTGGGTGACGGCGCCATCACTCGGACAGTGGCACGCGCTGGGGGCAGCGCCGAGGTACGGGGGCCGGTGGCCGACGGGCAGGTCAGACGGTGGGGGTTCGGCTCGTCCGGCTCTGTGTGATGCGTCCATCACATACGCGGGGACGGGCGCGTGTTCCGGACCCGCGCGCAGGTCCGTTCGTCACCGGCCCGAGGCCGGGGGCGGTGGAGTGCCGCTTGGGGGCCCGGGAGTGTCACCCGCGATGCCGGCCCGCGAGCTTCGCCGCGGCGGCTACGGGTGCGGGATGTCGTCGGTGTCGAGTGTCTGGTCGATGATGCCGCGGGCGCAGTCGGAGACTCGGAGCTGGTGGGTCCGGGCGTAGGAGCGCAGGGCGCGGAAGGCGGTGTCGGGCGTGCTGTTCCAGCGTTCCGCGAGGATCCCCTTGGCCTGTTCGATGGTGATGCGGCTGGTCAGGGCGTACTGGAGTTGGGCCTTTTCCTGCTGTTCCCGGCCGATGTCACGCTGTTGCAGAAGCGCGATGGTTGCCACGTCGGCCAGGGCCTGTGCGAGGGAGGCGTCCTGCGATGTGAGGCTCTGCGAACCGTGGTGGAAGAGGTTGAGGGCTCCGACGGCACGGTCCCGTAGGCGCAGGGGGAAGACGTGGCTGGTGTGCAGGCCGCTGCGCCGCGCCTGCGCTGCGAAGGCGGGCCAAGCGCTGACCGCGGCGCTGTTGCCGAGGTCGATGTTGGTGCGTGCCCTGCCACTGCTGTAGCACTCCAGGCACGGGCCTTGGTCGTGCTGCAGGGCGAAGAGCTCCAGCATCTCGGTGGTCTCGTCGGAGGCCGCGACGGTCTGCAGTATGTCCCGCTCGTCGGCGAGGAGGATGCCGGCTGCGGACACGTCGAGAAGCATGACGCAGTGGCCGCACAGTTGCTGCAGGAATTCGATGAGGTCGAAGTCGTCGATCAGGGAGTCCGCGACCTGCACGAAGACTGCCGACACTTGCTGCTCGCGGGACATCGTAGTCATCCCCTTGTCTCCTCGGGTGGGTCCGGGTCCGGATCGGAATCGTCTTCGTCCAGCCGCAGTCGTCGGGACACGATGTCCTGGGCGACGTCGATGATGGACCTGCCGTGACTGTAGGTGTACGCGCGCAGCGTCAACAGTGCCCGGGCGAGGGATACGCCGAGCTGGACGCTGAGCATGCCAGTGGCCTGGTGGACGACCTCCCGGTGAAGCCCCCGGTTCAAGGGTGCCGACACTGCCACCCACGCATCGACCCGGTCCTCGTCGGCGGCGAGGAAGTGCAGTGTGAGGCCGCCGACGAGGGCGAGGACGTCGTCCATTTCCTGGCCGGTCATGGGCCTTGCGGTGGAACGCAGTGCGGTCAGGACACCGAGGGTGATGCCGCCCAGGGCCAGCGGGAGGCAGAACAGGGCAGCGATGGGAAGATGGGCCATGGCGGGAAGGAGCGCCGGCCACCGATCGGCCGCCACCTTGGACATATCGTGTTCCAGGATCATCCGTCCAGTGCGCAGCACGTCCAGCCCTGGGCCCTCACCCAGGGTGAACTGCAAGTCCTCGAAGGATGAACCCGTCGCACCCGAGGACCACAGCTGCTCCGTGATCTGACCATCGACCGCCAAGGACACGACCACGTGATCCACGCCCAGTACTGCGGCACAGCAGTCGGGAAGCGCTCCGGATTCGCCGTGCAGGAGCCGGAGGATCTCGGTCATCTCGGCACTGAGCACGGACCGCCGCCTCTCATCGTGCTTCCACCCTACGGGAAGGATCATTGACCGCGGAACGTAGCCGTACGTGCGCGCAACGGCGCGGTCCGAAGCGGAGCACGACGGTGCCCGTGACCGGACCCCCGCGCCGGTCATGGCACCGTCACCCTCTCTCTGACATCCCGGCCTCCCGAGGCCGCGCATGCGCTCTTCAGTAGTCGGTGAGCATGCCGGCGCGCAGCCCGTCGAGGATGTCCCGCAGCAGACGCGAGACGTGCATCTGTGAGATACCGAGTTGTGCGCCTATCTCTGACTGTGTCATCTCGTCGCCGAAGCGGAGCTGCACCATGCGGCGCTGCCTGGCGTCGAGCCGGCCCAGGAGCGGAGCGAGGACGTGGAGATCCTCGACGAGTTCCATGGCCGACTCGCGCCGGCCGATGCTCTCGCCGAAGGCGCGAGCATGTTTGCGGACCGGACCGGTGCCGCTGTCCTTCTCCAGCGGTGCGTCGAGTGACTGGGCGACGTAACCGTTGGCGGCCTTCAACCCCTCGGTCACCTCTTTCGTACTGAGATAGAGGTGCTCCGCGAACTCCTGCACGGTGGGACGCCTGCCAAAGCGCTCCATCAGCTCGTCGGCAGCCTTGGCGAGGTCTATGCGGAACTGCTGGAGAGACCGCGGGACGTGGACGGCCCACGTCGAGTCCCGGAAGTACCGCTTGATCTCACCCGCGATGTACGGGACGGCGAGCGAGCTGAAATCGATGCCGCGGCTGAGGTCGAAGCGGTCGATCGCCTTGATCAGCCCGACCTGGCCGACCTGCACGATGTCCTCCATCTCGCCACTGCCCCTGTTGCGGAACCGGCCGGCGACGAACTTCACGAGGGAGTCGTTCATCTCGATCAGTGTGTTGCGCGTGTACTGGTACTCCGGCGTGCCCTCCTCCAGCACCGCGAGCCGCTCGAAGAAGATCGGCGTCAACTCACGTGCGTCCTGCGGCGGGACCCTCATGGGATCCTTGATCCAGGGCAGAGGATCCGTGGAGCGGGCCGCCGATTCACGTCGGGAGAGGGCGATCGCAGGTGTATCCGACGACTTTGCGTGGCGCGCTGAGGCCGTCACTGGGCATCTCCTTGCGCGGTGGGGGTGAGGGTGAAGTGCTGTCCTGCGTGTGCTCGGTTAAGGAGGGACCGCAGTCTGAGGGCGGCGTAAGTGGGAGATACGTCCGTGAGTGACGCGGCTTGCCGGTAGTTCAGCTCCCCGAACAGGATCAGCCCCAGTACGGCCTCTTCCTGGGCGGAGAGTTGGACCGTCGAGGAGCGGTCCCCGGCCTGGCGCCCCTGAGGGCGGGGATGGTCCGCGGTGTGCTCCCGGTGGTTCTGCACGAGCCGTGAAGCGAGGAGGCGGCGCTCTTCACCACAGTCGCCGGATCCGTCCCGCTGTGTCGTGGATGCCCAGCTCAGCGTCGTAACAAGCGCTTCTCCGGCTTGTCCTGTGTCGTGGTACAGGAGCAAGGCGAGGGAGTACAGGGCCTCCGCGTGCCGGCAGTAGAGAACGGACGCACACCTCTGTGTTTCCGAGACCTCTCGGCGAACCGGCGTGCTTCGTACAGTGCCCTCAACAGCGCATTCGTCCGGAGAATCCTGCCTCATGCTTATCACCTACAGCGGCCGTGGAATGAAGGTCGCCGGGGGCAGGGGCGTTGACTGAACCGTAGCCTCCCTTCTCCCGCATGGCTACAGGTATCCAGGGCGACAGGGAGAGTGGTGGGTCACATGCCCCGTGCCTGAGGCAGCGCTGCGCGGGACCCCGTGGCGCGCAGGGGAGCGCCCGCGGCGTGCAGACTCGTCAGAGCCTGACGGTACGAGGCGAGGAGCCCGGTTTCCAGGTAGTCCACGTCGAGTTGCCGGCAGTAGTCCCGGACCATGGGTTGTGCCTTGCGCAACTGGGGCGTGGGCATGCTCGGGACGAGGTGGTGTTCGATCTGGTAGTTGAGGCCGCCGAGCGCGATGTCGGTGAACCAGCCACCGCGCACATTGCGCGACGTGAGGACCTGACGCCTCAGGAAGTCGGGACGCCGGTCGCCCGCCGTCAGTGTCGGCATGCCCTTGTGGTTGGGAGCGAAGATCGAGCCGAGGTAGAGACCGAAGAGGCACTGGTGGACGAAGAGGAAGGCCACCGCCTTGCCGGGCGGCAGGACGAGGAAGAGCGCGGTCAGGTAGAACGCGAAGTTTGCGAAGAGCAGAACCCCCTCCTGGCGGCGCTGTTTGAGGGTGCGCCTCGCCAACCCCCGTACACCCGCGACGTGGAGGTTGAAGCCTTCGAGCGCGAGCAGCGGGAAGAACAGGTACGCCTGCGACGCCCCGACCACCCGCGAAATCCCCTTGGCGTCCCGTGCCTGCGCCTGACTCCAGACCAGGATGTCCGGGGCGACGTCCGGATCGAGGTCCTCGTGGTTCGGGTTGGCGTGGTGCCGTGAATGCTTGTCCTGCCACCACCCGTACCCCATGCCGATACCGAGGTTGCCGGCCATCCTGCCCGCGACGACGCTGGCGCCCCGCATTCGGAAAACCTGACGGTGCGCCACATCATGCGCCACCAGGGCCACTTGTCCGAAGATCGCGGCCAGCAGGGCCGCGACAGCCAGCGTCCACCAGCTGTTGCCCACGACGACGAAGACAGCCCAGGCCGTGCAGTACGCCACCAGGACGAGAGCGATGCGTGCCGCGTAGTACAAAGGGCGCCTACGCAGGAGACCCGCCGAGGCGATCTGCCGGGACAGGCGAGCGAAATCGCTGCCCGCATCGTGCCGTGATCCTTGCTGCGTACTGTCGAGGGCATGCGTGGACATCCGTCCCCGCCTCTCCGATCGGTCAGGCAGCAGCGCCGGTCGCGGAAGCCACGCGGGTGCGGGGCGCAGGGAACCGGCATGCTGCCGTCATGGGGGAGGTCTCCCGGTCACACGAAGAAAGCCGACTCCGCGTAACGAAGGTCCACTGCGACGAGGAGACGCGAAGCGCGTCAACACGGCCCTCAGGAGGTAGACGCCCGCCGATCTCTCGCCCGCCGGCCTTGGTGACCACCTATTCGGGCACTACGAAGCCGGGGTCTGGGGCATCCGCCTGCCAGACTAACGCATGCCGGCTCGAAAGGGATGCGGCGCACCTTACGAAGCTTTGGTCAGTCTGCTGGCGCGTACTGGATCGGTTGGCCTGGGCAGCCGTCCGCGATCTGGGTGAGGGCCTCGCGTTCGGCTGAGGAGACGGTGAGATCCCACGTGAGGTTCGCTCGTCGCACCTCATGGCCACTGCCCTGTGCCTTCTTCTAGAGGACGCCTACCGCAAGCACGCCAACGCCCACGTCACCAAGCCCTTCAACCTTGACGACTTCATTCAGGCCGTCCAGAGCATCGACAAATTCTTTCTCCACACCGCTACAAAGCGCCCAGTACCTGAGAGTGTGAGCCGAGTCCTGAATTTGGAGAATCATGGGTCAAGGGTGGCGGGAGACCCTGCAGCCTAAATGATGACGACCTTTGGGCGTATGCATTTTGCTCTCCGCGGCATTCTGCACGTTCGTCGCTTACAGAGTAGGCGCTTAGAAGGCGCCTGCTCTGTCGTCCTGTTTCCTGGCCGCCGGGGTGCAGGTATGGGTGGTTTCGGGATGATTCGCCGACAGCAGACACATTGAGTCCCATACGGACTGGATTAACTCGGCGAAGGAAGCAAACCTAGAGCGGTCTTGGGAGAGTAGAACCTGCTCTCTGCGCATCAACCGGGTCCGTGAGAGGTGTGTCGCGGGCGCAACATAGCCGACGATCGCCGGTTGGCCAAACCGGCGCTTCTCCGGACCATTGGATGACCAGGGGACGCCGTCGCGTCCCGATGTCTCGTGTGAGGAGTCATAGCTTGTCGAAGGCTGCAATAGACGAATCGTCCTTGCTCTCTGCGGGCCATGTCCGCACCCTTCTGGAGTGGATCCAGCAGGAATCTTCGGGGGCCGTTTTCTCTTTCCTCGCCTCTATGGCGGGCACCGCGCTCTCACCGGGGGAAGCAGCCTCGGTTCGGGTACACGACGTGGCGCTCCCGGACGGGGAGTTCGGGGAGGTGCTGGTCCGTGCCGGCGAGGGCCGGAGGGTTCCTGTCTCTCCGGACATCGTGGGTGTGCTGAGGCGCTGGATCGACGAGGCGAATTTGGAAGCTGAAGATCTGCTGTTCCCGGCTGACCTGGGTGGGCCGTTGGCGTCCTCCGAGTACAAGAGGGCGTGGAGGCAGGCTCGCCATGCGGTGTTGAGCCCGGACGAGGTGCAGGCGGGTTTGGGGGAGCAGGTTTCCAGCTTGCGTGACTCCTGTCTGGATCGCTGGCTCGAGGCGGGCGTCCCGGCATGGGCCGTCGCCGAGTGGGCTGGTGTGAGCGCGAGCTGGATTGCGCTGCGGTACCCGCAGCGCTTCCGGCTGGAAGACGTCGAGATCGACTGGGACCAGCTGGAAGAGATCATGGGCCTTCCGGACTTTCCCGAGCGGTAGTTTCCGTCCCGCGCTCCGGCTCATGATCCGAGCGCGGGACCACCCGCCGCATATATCCCGGACGTCGGCGGTCCACGCCTCACGCGGCCGTGTCATGTGGGTCAGCCCCTCAGCGATCTGGTCCCACTGCCTTAACAGGACTACTTGACCTGCGCCGTGCACCGCCGACAGCCCGGCTGGAGATCCATTCGCCGACTCGCCCTTTCCACCTCGGTTGTTGAGGACTCGCGCATGCCTGCCCGTTTGTTGTCCATCCCTGCTGTCGCCGCCGCCCTGGATGTCGACCGCCGCACCGTCTACCGCTTCATCGCCGCCGGCGACCTCCCCGTCGTCGATCTGCGCACCGGGACGGAACGATCTCGCGTTCGTGTCCCTGCTGTCGGGCTTGAGGAGTTCATCGCCAGGAGGCTGGTGGGTTCCCCGCGCCCCCGTCGGTGATCCCTCGCACCCAGGCCGGCTCTCGCCGTTTCCGAACGAAGGAGTAGTGCCGCGTACCTGCGCAAATTGAAGTCCGGCAAGTGGCAGGTGACCGTACGTAACCGGGCCGGAGACCGGTTCAGCGAGTCCTTCCCCCTTAAGGCCCAGGCGCGGGCCTGGGGCATCGAGCTGGAGACCCAGTTCGCCCGTGGAGGCATGCGCGACCCGCGGGCCGGGGAGATCGCGTTCCGGGAGTGGCACGACCGGTGGTGGAACGCCCGCATCGTCGAACCCCACACGCTGCGGGGCGACGCGTCCAGCATCAAGAACCACGTCATGCCCTGCTGGGCGGACTGGGAGATGCGGGCCATCACCCGTATGGACGTCCAGAGCTGGATACGCTCCCTGGTCGAGAAGGGTGCAGGCCCTGCCGCGATCAAGCGGGCCTACAACCTGACGTCGTCCATCATGCGCGCTGCTGTCGACGACGATGTGATCGCGGTGAGCCCGTGCCGCAGCATCGATCTGCCGCCCATCGCGGTCAAACCGCCGCAGTGGTTCACGCCCGACCAGGCGCAGAGCATCCTCGACGGACTCGCCCCCGCCTGGAGGACGATGTGCCTGCTCGGCTTCTACACCGGACTGCGCTGGGGAGAGCTCTCTGGCCTGCACCGCCACCGCATCGACACACGCCGCTCCCGCTTGTTCGTGGTGGAGGTCAACACCAACTCCGGCATCAAGGAGTACCCCAAGAGTTCCAAGAGCCGCCGGGAGGTGCCGCTCCCGCCCCACGCCCTGGAGGCCCTCGAACGCCACATCCACCGGCTCGACCGCGACGCAGTGGTCTTCACGACCATCACCAAGGGGCGTTCCGGACGCCTACTCGCCGACAGCAACTGGCGTCGGCAGACCTGGTGGCCCGCGGTTGAGGCCGCCTACCACTTCGGCGACGACGGCGAGTTGCAGCTCGTCCCGCACTACCCGCCGCACTCCATGCGTCACACGTGTGCTTCGTGGCTGGTCCAGAGGGGAGTCTCGCTCTACGAGGTCCAGCACCTCCTCGGCCACGAGAGCTTCCAGACCACCCAGCGCTACGCCCACCTCCAGCCGGACGCCCACAAGGCCGTCCTCGGAGCATGGGAACGCATGGAAACCCCGCTCACCATCGCCTCATGAACGTTCCTTCGCCCTGTCCTCCCCGGACAGGGCGAAGGGGTTTCCCGGTTGGACAGGGCCGGGTCACGTTCGCGGGTCGGTTGGCCGGTCGTCGGAAAGTGTCCAGCGGCTGTCGGTGTCGAACGGCCACGGGTAGGCGTAGGCATCGATCTTCGCCAGCTCACGCAGTACCTCCCGACCGGCCGGCGGATCCACAGGAGTGCGCAAGGGTTCCTGCAGGGGGTCGACTTGCACCGCGTGCGCCTCAGCCCATTCCAGCCAATCCGCCTCGTCCGCCGCAACCGGCGTGTCGCCGGCTCGGGCGCGGGCTGCCTGGCAGAAGGCGCGAATCTCGTCGGCCTTCGGCCAGGCCCGAATCTGCCCGGTAAGAACCGTCGCCCGGTGCTGCTCGATCTGCTGCTCGCGAGCGCGCGCGACGGCCGCATACCAGCGGCGCCGCTGTTCGGCCTCACGAAGCTCCTTCTCCTGCTCCCGGCGGTCGGCTTCCGCCGCAAGACGTTCGAGATCCTGCAGTAGATGTCCCAGCCGTGACTCCAGCGTCCACCGGGCACCGTCGCTGTAAGAGTACGAATGCTGGTACCAGCTCCCCGAGGCGCGCCGAGAGCGAGGCAGCCGTTGAACCCTTCGTCGTACTTGGGCAGGCGCGTCCAGGGATTGCGCTCCTGCTGACGGAGCTCCTGCGGGGTCGGCTCGTGCGGGACCTTGGTCTTCCGCTCCATGAGAGCGAGGGGAAAGGCCCGGCACCGGATCACGATGGCGACCATGTGTAGGGCTTCACCGCGTTTCAGGTCGCTCTGGGTCTCGACCGCGTAGCCGCGGCCTTCCGCTTCCGTCAACAGTGCGTGCATGATCCGCAGGGCCCGGTCGGCGAGTGGGCGCGACACGTACAGCGGGATGACTTCCGGCTTGCCCCGGGTGTCGACCACCGTCTTGGATCGGCCCACAGACTTGCGCGTCGCACGAACGAGACGATGAGGGCGATCGAGGGTCTCCGGCACGTCGACGGCCGGCACGGGAGGAGGCTGGGCTGCCTTCTCAGCCTCCTCATCAACCAGCGTGAAGACACAGTCGCCGCGCTGGCGACCGTTCCACCGCAGCTTGTGAGCTTCCGGAACGTGCCCGTGGTGGAGTGCCTCATAGTAGGCAGCCCGCCACCGCCCCCGGGTCTGAGGCGCAGGATCAGCGACCGTGAGGGTCCCTGATGCAGATTGCAGACGGGACACCAGCTCGGCCCCGTCGGCCGGGAGAGCGCGGCTTGAGCGCTGTCGCCCTCCAGCCGCTCCTTCTCTGCCTGGGCCTGCTGGGGATGCTTGCCATGTTTGAGGTAGTAGCGGCCGTCAGCAGTAACCACGGCGACGTGGCCGCTGCCGTGCCAGGTCCTCTTGATCAGCCCGCGTTGCTCCAGCGTCGCGCAGCAAGTCGGCTTGCGGTGCAGACACTGCGTACTTCACCACTCCGGCTCAACTCGACGGGGTGCGGATAGGATCGCCAACATAGAATGGGCGGCTGGCGATCGAGGCGCGCTGGTCCCCCGTACGAGTGCCAAAGGCTAACCTGAACACGGCCGACGGCGTCTCGTGTAACGCCTTGGAGGCTCGCGGCGGGCGCCGTTCTGTTTCTCCGCCGTGAAGCTCATTTGACGCTCTGCGAGCCTGGGCCCCCCAAATGGAACCGAAAAGCTTCTGGTGTCAGCGATCGAGCGACCCTGGACGAACGTGTTCGGACCCGAGCTGTATCCCACGCTGCATGAGGTCGCGGCGGCTTCCGATGCCGTGCGCATCCCACCCGCCGGTACGCAGACGGCATGGGCGCACCGCCTGGCTCGCCATGCGTGTCTTTCTGCGTTCAACGGCGTCGGTGCCAGTACCGTTCCACCGCCCGTCTCCCTTGCCGGCTCGTCCGACTCGCGTTGCCCACGACACCCGTATCGTCCGAGCCGCGACAGGGACGGGTTGACCGAGCACAGGACCGCGCGGTGCCCTCCCTGCGCCGGCGCTACTGGCGATCGACGTGGAAGGTAAGCCCGGTAACGCTGCCCGACTGGACGACGGGACCGTGCTGGACTCCCCCGCTGATGCGGTTGTCCACCGTGCGCCGGCTGTCTGCCGCGGATGCTGAGAGTTGCAGTAACGAGGTCAGCAGAGCGGGCAGGGCCTCGTCGCTGCCGTTGCCGGCTTCCGCGAGCCGGCGCAGACGGTCACCGTATCGCTGGCTGATCTCGTGGGCGGTCCGTTCGCGTTCCGTGGCGTCGGCGGCGAGGAGCCGGGTCCTCGCGTCCTGCAGGTCGTCGAACGTGTCGGGGTCCGCGTCTGTGCGGGTCAGGAACCGCTTGATGAGTTCCCGGGCGGGTGTCCAGGAGTCGGTAACCATGAGGGAGACCAGTGTGGTGGCACCCGACGCCGCGAGTACGGCCAGTTCGCTGTCCATGTGTCTTCTCCTAGGCGAGGGGGGAGCCGGAGGCGGGCGCCTCGTCGTCGTCCGGAGCAATGGACGCCGGCGGATCGAAGCGGTGCTGGATCTCCTCGGCGGTCTCGTGGCGGTTCTGCTCCTTGACGAGGCCGGCGATCTGGGCGGCGAGCATCGGGCGGCGTACGTCTCCGTCGGTGAAACCGATGCTGTCGAGGAAGCCGGAGAGATGCATCGTGGCCGTCTCCCGTCCCTGTGGCAGTGGGGGAGGCCCCTCCCCGGGAAAGTCCGGCGTAGTCGGCTCGCCGGCCTGCTGAGAGATCAGATCCTGAAGCCTTTCGGGAACGTCGGTGTCGTTGGCCGCCGATGTGAGTTGAGCGAGCAGGGCCAGGTCGTTCACCGTACGTTCCACGTGTTCGTCGTTCTTGGTGAGCCACCAGACCACGGCGCTGCCGGTGTCCTTGAGGACGTCCTCGCCCAAGTACCGGCGTCTACTCTGCTCGTACTTGCGCTGGTGCGCCCAGACCTCCTCGTCCTTGCGTATGTCGGCGAGCTTGTCGAGGCGCTCCTGGTCCTGCTGCGCCAGGACGAGCTGGATGTTCTCCGCCATCGCCTGGAGGTGCCCGGTGGGCTCAGGCAGCATCCGGCTGAGGGTGCCGGACAGTTCCTGCTCGACGAGTGAGGCCCGCCCCGGTTCTCGTTGTTCGGTGATGGCGCGGGCCCGCTTCAAGACCGCGTCGACGGCGAGACCCGCGGGGTTGAGAACGGGGGCATTCGCGGGAGCGTCGATGAGGTACCAGCGCACCGTCGCGGAGAAGACGAAGTCGTAATCGGCCCACTTGCTGGGCAGCACTACCTGGCTGACGCGGTGGTTCGTGCGTTCCACGGGGGCGGCCGTGAGCTGCTCCTCGAAAGCCACCGGTACCGTGCCGCGCCGCATCGCGGCGATCCGGAAGATGGTCGCGGGGAGGACGAGCAGCAGCACGGCCAGCAGTGGCCAAGCCCATGCCGGCCATCGCTGCGTCAGACCGACGATGCTCAGCAGGAGACCGCTCAGAACGGTGAGGAAGACGGTTGTGGTTTTCCGTGCGGTGGTCATGGTCGAGTCCCCCTGGGGGAGGTCGTCTGCGGTGTGGCCGGAGCGATGCCTTGAGCCGCGCTGATCTTGTGGAGCAGCAGTCCGGTGGTCTCCGCGGCCCGCGCCGCATCCCCCGAGCCGGTGCGCTCGGCGTCGCGGGCGCATGCGTACAGCAGAGCGAGGACCTTGCCCCGCTTCTCCGTGCACTGCTGTGCCGCGCTGACGAGGAGGTCGAGCAGGAGCCCGCCGTGCGGTCCGGTGTCGGCGGCCGCCCAATGGAGCCAATGTCGTGCTCCGGCCTGCCACTGCGAAGGAGACAGCTCGGTCAGTACCGCGTGCCAACAGGTTGTCAGGGAGCGCTGCGCGCCCTGTTCGTCGACGAGCGCGTGCGAGGCGCCGGCGCGCCGCGTCAACAGTTCGGGGTCGCTGGCTTGGAGAAAGATCCCGAGATTGGCGGGTGAGAAGTCGGAACGGGCGAGACGGTCGAGCAGCACGCGGTGCAGCCGGCGGCTACGTGCCACCAGCTCGCACAGCGCCTGCCGGGCATGCGTCGTGCCGCGCTCACGCCGGGCCAGGTGGTAGAGCCTGACCAGGGCTTGATCGGGATGACTGGTCGCGAGGACGTCGGCACAGACGCGGACCAGCACCTGCGCGAACTCCCCCTTGAGGCGCCGCTTGGCACACCACTGGTACATCTGCTCGCGGAAGTCACTGGCGTGCACCGGGTCCGCAAGCCCGCGGGTGAGCGCATGAACGGCTGCTTCCAGGCGGGCGCGGCTCGTCCCACCGGTGCTCCATCCTTCGATGAGAGTCCCCAGTCCGTCCGCACGTCCGGTCCGCAGATATTCACCGGCCACTCGTTCCACCAGGCCGTCGCGTACGACGGGGACGACATGCGGGTCGTCCAGCTCCACCAGACTCACCGCCCAAGTGCCCAGGTGGGGACGGAGATCGGGCATATGGTCCCAGAAATGGGCACGAACGGCGGAGTCGAAGTCCAGCCTCTCGAACCGGACCTGTCCGCTGGGGGTGGCAGTGGCTGAGATCTCGAGGAGTCGCTCAGCGAGGTCCCGCTGCTGCAGCGGCGAGTCGCCCTCCGACGGAGACCCGAGGGTGCTCAGCAGTTGCCCGGCCGCCCGGTGAACGACATCGGCATGCGCCCCGTGCAGCATGGCCACCGCGATCAGCAGGGCTCGTTGCGGCGCCTCCCGCAGCTTGGTGACGAGCGCGGCGGCCTCCCGTCGACCGTCGTTTCGCGCCCGCCCGGCCGCCTCGCACCACTGACCGAATCCGTCCCCGGGCTGACCGGCCTCACGTGCTCGGCGCACCAGGTCGGCGAATTCCGCGATCTCCCGCATCGGCCTGTTCGCCGTCAGGAACCCGGTGACGGTGCCGTCCAGTCGGAGATATTGCTCAGGCAGCACACCGTGCAGGCGCAGATGCCGCCGGAGAACGCCGATGCCGGATGGCCGTTCGAGCACCACGCGACAGTATTGCAGGTCCGGGTCGAGAACGCCGCGGTGCGGCATGACCACGACCAGATGAGCCCGCTGCTCGTGCACGGCCTTGCGCAGCGCCGGGAGGTCGGCCTGGGCCGCTGCCCAGCGGCGGTCGTCCGCGGCGGCCAGATCCAACAGCAACTGGTCACCGGTCCCGACCAGAGCGGGGTCCTGGAGGGAGAGCTCCTCCTCCTCACCCGGCAGGAGTTCGTGGAAGACACCACTGTCCCGGTGATGTTCGTGCAGCAGGACGCGGGCCGCGGCCGACCGGCCGCTGCCCGGGTCACCCTCCAGGATGACGGTGCCGGTGTCGGCGAGTACGGCACGAGCCTCGCCCATACGCGGCGGGGGGACAAGTGCGTAGCGCAGTCGACGCAATTGGTCCTCGGCGACTCGGCGGAAGGCCGGCTTGTCCGAGTCCTGCAGTTGCGTTCCGATGTGGACGTCGCCAGGGCCCGTGACCGTGATGCCCGAGGCCCGGACCCAGGTGCCGGTGTGCTGGTTCACCGGTCCTTGTCCTCGTGACCGTCCCGTTCACCGAACCGGTGCTGGACGGCACCATGGTGGTCCCCCTCGGAGTACGTCATCCCGTCACCGCCCGAGACGTGACGTGAATGCGAGTAGATGTTGCCGTTCCCGGTGTGGACAGGACCGTGGGCGCCTTTGACTACCATGCCGACGTCACCGGTGAAGTCACTGCTCTGTACGGCTGTGCCGCTCACGGTCCCGATGGAATTGCTCACGCTGCCCGGCGCAGGCGTTCCCGCCTCGGTCCCGGACCGGTCGGCAAGGCCGGGAATCAGGTCGGCCATCAGATCACCGATGCGCGCGACGCACACCTCGGTGTCACCGGAGTCGAACGCGATGGACTGGAGATCTGCGAGCCGCCGCAACGCCGGCGGGAGATCGGCCTTGCTCAGCCGGCTGGTTTTGCGTCCGTCGAGAACGGGGACCACCGGGACCTCACACGTGAAAGCCTCCTCGATCTCCTTGCGCACCCAGTCCTCAGGATCCTCCACCCGGCTACGGAAGTTCGCCCAGTCCGGTCCGATGACGGCCAGGAGTACGGAGCTGCGCCTTACCGCGGCCAGTAGCCGTTCGGGCCAGCGTTCACCGGGGACGATGGACTGCGACGCGTGGAACGCATGCCCCGGGCCGAAGCGGTGCGACAGCCCTTGACGTAGTAGGGCCGCGGTCTTCTCTCCGTCCCCGGTCCGGTAGTTGATGAAGATTTCGCTCACGACGATGACTCCTCAAAAGGGCTGGTCGGGCGTGACAAGGTGCCGAGCCGCGGCGCCAGCCGGCGTACCGGTGGATGGTCCGGGTAGCGGGCCAACACCCGGGCGAGCCGTCGGAGATCGATCGTGACGGTCGCCGAGCGCACCGCCGTCACGCCGTCGAGCAGTGGCTCCGTCAGCGCGCAGGCGTGGTCGATCTCACCGGCGGAGGCATAGGCGAGTGCGCGGCGTACGCCGTACCGGACCTGCGTACGCACCGCGTCGGGGCCGACCAGAGTGAGCTGCCGGTCCAGTTCCTCGCCCGCCTCGCGCGGTCGCCCGAGATCGAGGAGGCACCAGCCGGTGACCATGCCGACCGAATCGGGAAGATGCATAGAGCCGATCACCGGGCCGTCGGCATCGTCGTTCCGGCGGGAGAGCAGAGTACGAGCCCGGTCCAGGGCATGCAGACAGGCGCCGACATCACCAGCGAGGGCATGACCCTGCGCTTCGCGCTGTGCGGCGAGACCGCGGATCCGTGACGGCAGCACGCCACTCTGCGCCCGGCGGGCCAGCGCGATCGTCTGCTCGGCGTCCTCCCGGTACAGAGTGACCAACGCCCGGCGAACCAGCGCGTAACTGGCCAGTGCCTGATCACCGCCGGCGGCGGCCAGGTCGACCGCACGCTGTGTCCACCACAGCGCCGCCCGCTCGTCCCCGGTCTCCTGCACCAGCCAGCCCACGTACTCGGCGTACCGGGAACCGAGCGCCAGCAGGCGGCGACTGGTGCCGCTGTCGCTCTGCGCCGACAGCTCCCGTAGCGTGTGTGTCTGCGCGATCAGAACGGGCAGGAGCAGGCCGGGTTCCACGGTCTGACCGAGTCTGCGGTAGTGCGTGAACAGGGAGCGTGAGGCTTCCAGCATGCCGGCGCCGGCGACCGGGGAAGCTGGACTCGATCCGTCCGACCTCCAGGTCATCAGCGAGGCGACACCGGCGTTCATCACCGCACGCCGGCCCACGGGCACGAAGGAGCTCGGGCCGTCCGGTGTCAAGTGCATCATCCAGTTCTCCTCCTCGACCCGGCCTGGCGCCGACACGGCAGGTGAGTCGACAGCGGTAGGGGCGCTCAGGGCGATCAGTGCCCCGTCGGCACCGAGTGCGGCGTCGCACAGCCGCGCAAGATCACGGCTGGGTGCCTTGATGCCCCGCTCGACCTTGCTGAGCTGTGCCTTGCTGTAGTGCACGAGACCGGACAGGTCCGTAAGGCTCAGTCCTGCCTCCAGACGCCGCTTCCTCAGTTCCTCACCGAACGGTGTGGACGGATGTGGCACGGGAACCTCCTAAACCCGGTCGTCCGGGCCGAGGCGGTGCTGCACCGAAGAGTGCAGCACCAACTCCCGGACGGACAAGGCGATCGAAGCTGTTTCCCGTTTCCTTCTCCGATGGCGGGGTGTGGCAAGCTCGTACAGGGCAGTCGGGTTCCCCAAGGGCCGATGCTCGCGTTTCCGGCGGACGGCTGGGTCGCCTTCGTTTCAATGGGTGCGAGTGGGCGCTCGGGTGCCTGAGCCGAGGTGCGATCCGTTCGGCACCATCGATCCGCACGGTGACCCGCCTGCAAGAGCAAGGTGGTCCTCGACGCGCCCCCGCCCACGCGGCCGGGCCCGCGGTACAGCCGACGAACCGCTCCGCCGTGAGAAGCGTAGCCGCGCTTTCTGGAGCTGCTATGCCGAACAGGCGACACCGAGGAAGGCGACGGTGTTGCCGCGGTTTGCGGGCTGCTGAAGACGATCACCATCCGCAGGCCACACGCCGATAGTCCTCTCACGCTGGCCGGGCAGGTACGGGTGCGGGCGGCGATGGACCTGCGACGTGCCGTGCTCGCCGCCGATCTGCCTTGTTGGCACGCTGGTCGGAGTCGGTGCGTTCGCCGACGCGGCCATCGCCGAGAGGGCATTCCTGGAGTTGATGCACTCCAGCGCCATGCGTTTGCCGACCTTTACGGATGCTGACTTCGTCACCGAACACATCACCGCTCACCCTGGCCATCGGGACGTCCTGCTGCTTGTCGACCGTGACGCTCGTTTGACGCTTCAGCCGCTCACCCGCAGGACAGCGAGCCAAGAAACCGGCCCTGACCTGGTCTTTTCCAAGACGTGCTCAGGCCGGCCTCTTCCCGATGACGCACCACGTGGAGTGCGTCGCGATCCTTGAACCTGCCGTAAAGGGCCGCTGATCTGCGACTTTATGGGTGTGCGTGATGCGCGCTATGTGCGTTACGGGCGATATCTTGACGCTGAAATGACGCTCTCAGAGGTGTCTTGACGCTCGTTGATCTTGATAACTGATGGGTCGTCGGGTCAGGGACAGTCAAGACGTCAGTCAGCCGAGGGGGCAGACCCGCCGGCAGCGTCACCACGTCACATCCTCACTGTCAGCCGAGTCGGCCAAGTTCCGGAGTGCGAGGGGGACCCGGCTGACGAACGTCACAATGTGGTCGGCGAGGGTGTCCTGCTGGTGATGGGTGTCCTGCGCCCACTGTGGCACGACTGGCATGTCGGATGGAAGCACCACATCCCCCCGAACCGGTCAGGGGGTCTGGCATCAGGTGACGCGGCGAGGAACGGTCAGCGGTGGCCGATAGCTCACGCCTCATGCTTCCTGCGGCACGAGAAGTGCTCGGGCAGCCCTTCGGGGCCTCGGAGGCTTGCGGGCTGACCGCAGCCGTCCACGAGCGAACCCAGGCGCAGATCGGAGAGGTCCTGGGCTACTCCCAAATGCACGTCTCACGCCTGCTGACCCATACCCTCGCTACCTTGCGTGACGGCCTGCTCGCCGAACGCTGAACCCCGGCCGTGGAATCGACCGGCCCCGGGACGGCGCCTGGTAGCGGCGTCGGGCTCCGGACTGTGCCCGCAACGCCAGAGGACAATGAGACCACCACCGATGCCACCGTGCCTGTGGTGGGCGAGCAATACATCCTGAACGCTCAGTGGGTGCTTGAAGTCCGCGGCAAGCTCGACCTCGACACCCTCCCGCCCCTGCGCCACGCCCTCGAAAGCGCCGCCATCACGCACCCGACCACGATCCTCGATGCCAGCCGCGTGATTTTCGCCGATTCCAGCGCCCTCAACCTGATCCTGATCGCCCCGCAGGCGACCGACCTGCGCATCGCCGCTCCGTCCGCATCCCTGCTTCGCCTGTTCCAGGTGACCGGCGCCGATCACATCCTGCGCGTGTTCGACAGCGTCGACCAGGCCGTTGGCTGATGGCGGAAGGAAGCAGGAGTGGCCGGGCCGGCGTCGCCCCGACGGGTGTGCCGAGACAGGGCGAGGCTGTAACCTCATCCAGCAGTCGGTCCACGCGACCCATGTGTGAGCCTGCTACCGGCGGGTATCCGAACAGGGCCTGGAAGCACACACGCGGAACACGAGGCCCCACGGCGATGCGGACGGCAGGCGGCACCATGCGACAATGCGCGGGCGTGAGTGGCCGCTACCCCCGGGCGGCCGCCGTCTACGACGGTGCCCCCTCCTGCATCGCCGCCGCCCGCGACATCGTCGCCGCTTTTTTGACGGACCTCCAGGCCGTCCACGGTCTGTCCGTCTCGCGCGACGCGATCGACTTTGGGCAGCTCGTCGTCAGCGAACTGGTCACGAATTCCGTCAAGTACGCCCCCGGGCCCTGCGTCGTGAGCGTCGAGACCGACGGAGTCTTCGTGGTCGTGGAGGTGTGGGACAGCGAGGTCCTGCTGCCACAGGCGCTGGCGTTCGAGCCGGCGAGGGTCGGACAGCACGGCTTGGAGATCGTCCAGGCCCTGTGCGAAAGCCTGGAGATCCAACGCGAACCGGTCGGGAAACGCATCACGGCCCGCATTCCACTCGCACCGACCGCAAAGAGGTAGGGCGGGCTCGGCGACGGGGCGGATGGCGGTCCGGCCGCGGTAGACGACCGTCTGCATGGACGCGACAGACATGGGGCCGCCGCAGTGCGGTGCGACCGGTGTGGAAAAAACCTTTGGCGGTCGTCGCGGCCTGTTGCGGTCGAGGCCGAGGCCCGCTCCCCGCGACGGCCTGGCGGTGTGGGCTGATGAGTACGGCTGATCCGGCTTTCTCACCTTCTGGGGCACGGGTGGCCGGCGCATGCGGACTCGTGGAGGCACAGCCCTTCAGCCGGGACTGCCTGCGCCGTCGCCACGCTCGAAGACCGACACACCGACGGCGGGCGTCGACGCCCGCACGCTCTCCAGGGCCGCTGCCCGTTCACTACCCTTTTCCTATGGACGGATATCGGCAGCACGAACGGGAGGAGGCGGCCTGCGAGCGGATTACCCGCCGCCACGGTGGCGACCTCTTCCACCGGATCAACGAGGGCAACAGCCCTGACGCTTACATGGCAGCCACACCACAGCAGGCTCTGCAGATGGTCGTCTCCTCGCTGCGCTACGGCGACAATCACCCCTTGCACGGCGAGCCCACCGAGGACGACGACCTGGTGGCCGCGCTAGTGCTCGTCTCGGCCGCCCGCAGAAGCCTCGACTACGACGAGATGATGTTGATGGATCACGCCCAAGCCCGGCACCGTGACTGGCAACGGATCGCCGACGCCGGCGCGTACGGCGGCCCCGTCGCGGCCCAGAGGCGCTTCGAGCACCTCTGCGCGCGGTTCCCCGGCTACGAACCGGTCAGTCAAGAATCCGAAGACGCTCAGCGGGAGTGGTGACCGGGCCTGTCGACCGCACGGTTACCGGAAGCGGACTGCCGCAGATGCTCGGCCGGAGCGAATCATCGGTCGTCACACCGTGTCGTGATGCCTCCGGTGTGCGCCCGCGCGCGCCGGCCGAGTGGCTTTGAGGCATGCAGCGGGCGTCTGGACGGGCACGACACCCGCCCCGCCGCCACGCTCCCTCCGGTGCCGACCGCACACGCCTCTCGGTCCTCACGTGCCTGATCGGACCGCGGGGGCTGATGTGGAACACCGGCGACCGTCGCACCGACAACCGGGGGCTACCACCGGACGCGGGGCCGCCGGAGCGGTGCACCGGCCTGGTGGAGGCTGGTGAGCGCCATCCGGTACGAGGCGACCGACCCCGTCTCCGTGTACTCGACGTCCAGCTCCCGGCAGTACCGCCGGACGATCGGACGGGCCTTGCGCAGATTCGGGCTCGGCATGCTCGGGAACAGATGGTGCTCTATCTGGTGGTTGAGGCCGCCGAGCACGAGATCGGTGATGCGGCCGCCGTTGACGTTGCGTGAGGTGAGCACCTGACGGCGGAGGAAGTCGGGGCGGTCTTCGCGGGAGAAGATCGGCATGCCCTTGTGGTTGGGCGCGAAAGCGGAACCGAGGTAGACGCCGAAAAGGCACTGGTGGACGGCGAGGAAGGCGATCGCCATGCCGGGCGGCAGAATCCACAGCAGCGCGGTCAGGTAGATCGCGCAGTGTGCGAACAGTGCGGCGCCGTCGAGCGTCCGGTGTTTGAGCCGGCGGTCGGCGATCGCCCTGCCGCTCGACACGTGAAGGTTGAACCCCTCCAGCGTGAGCAGCGGGAAGAACAAAAACGCCTGCCAGCGACCCAGAAGCCGCGGAAGGCCCGTGGCTGCGCGAGCTTGATCCGAGGTCCAGACGAGCAGATCGGGATTGATGTCGGGGTCGAGATCCTCGGTGTTCGGATGGGCATGGTGGCGGGTGTGCTTGTCCTGCCACCAGCCGTAGCTCATGCCGACCAACGACCCGGCGATCCTCCCGGACACCTCGCTGGGCCGACGACGGCTGAATACCTGCCGATGAGCCAAGTCATGCGCGATCAAGGCCACTTGCCCATACATGACAGCCAGGAAGGCCGCGATCGCCAGGGTCCACCAGGAAGGACCGAGAACCGCGAACACGGCCCACCCCATGGCGTAGAGGCCCCCCACGGCGGTGATCCGCAATGTGTAGTAGCCGGGGCGGCGCCCCAGCAGCCCCGCATCCGTGATCCTTTTCGACAGCCGGGCGAAATCGCTGCCCGGTGTGCCGGAACGCGGCTCGGGGATCGTGACAGTGCTCATGGTGGGAAAGCCTTCTGAGAGGCGGGCGGGTGGACTCGGAGGAGTCCGGAGAAAGGGGCGTCGCGGCTCGACGCGCACAAGTGACGTCTCCGCGACGACACATGCCTCCGCTGTACGCGACTTCCCTGCACCGGCGGTCTCACACGTCGTCACTCGTCCCTGGGAACGATCGTGAGACCCGCGCATTGCCCGGCTGCGGGCCCCGGGAGTTGCGGCTATGAGGGGCACTGTGGCGTCCGGCGCCGCCCTCGCCCCGCAAGGCGGCAACCCGCGGGCGAGCCAATTCAGGTCTGCCTGGGAGATGACGGCGACGGCCGCCCCATTTCCTCATCTGCAGGAGCCAGGTACCCGGGGGGGGGGAAGCGCGCGGCCGCGTGCAGCGTCGGGGGCAGCGTGGGCAGGTGCGCTCGGCGCTCTGGACGCTCCCTGTCCGGCGAGGCCGTCTCGTCCGCCTCCTTCGGTGCCGCTGCTTGTGGGGAGCGGTGGAGTCGGCCGGTCGTTGTCCATCGTGTGCTTACCGAGCGTGGACCGGCCGACTGCGGTCAGGCGTGGGTGATACGGCGGAATCCGGCGAGCACGATGCCCATGCGCAGAGTAGTGGTCGGCCAGCGCAGGGTGTGGGGCATCGTGCGGGCGGCGTCCGCGATCCCCGCGGCGGCCTTCGCGTCGGTCTTCGCCTCGCCCGGACAAAGGTCCGCGGTCCGCCGCAGCGCCAGGCGGCACCCGTCCTCCCGAGACACGGTGTGTGCCGGCCAGGGTTCGGCGTCGGTTGCGCGTATCCGCCTCATGCGGACCTGTCGTCCGCAAGCGGCCGGGCACTGAGCCGGGCCGGGCGATGGTCGGACCTCTTGTCAGCGTCTCCAACGGCGCCTCTCGGACCCGGTGACACCACCCCCAGATCATCGACAGCCACAGGGGGAAGCAGTCATACCGGGCCCGGAGACCAGCGGCCCTCTTGCAGGACCACGGACAACTTGAGGAGGCAAGGGCTGGAGCGGAATCGCTCGGCTTGCCGAAGCAGTACGCTGAGAGTATCGAGGGTCTGTCGTACGTCGGCTTTCACGCGGACGCGTTCTCGACGAGTCACGAACATCGGTCCTGCCTCGGCTTGGGCCGGAGACGGGTTCGCGCCATGATCGCGACAACCGAAACCAATGTGCGGCAGCGTCCGGCAGCTGATCCCCCCGTCCGCCTGCGTCTGAAGGAAGCCACCGCTCCGCGAGGCCTCCTGGACGGTGCGTGGTGGCCCCGCTCCCGGGACCTGGCGCAGGAGCTCCCAGCCCTGGCAGGAGTGCTCGATCCGACGTGGCACCGGATCACCCGGGTCGCTGGGCACCCTCTCTACCGGCTACCTCTGCCGCAAGGTCGCCGTGGCAGGACACGTGATCAAGGTGGGGTGGTTCACGCCGGAACTCGACGCCACAAAATCCTCCTCCTCACCTACACCGTGGGTCGCTGGCACCTCCTGGTGATTCCGCCGCAGACCAGCTCTGCTGCGGCGGATCGACTGATGGCAGCAGTTGCCGAAGGTCTGCCCCGATCGGCAAGCGCGCTCGTGGCGGAGGACGAAGGCCGTGAGCTGGCGGAGCCCGCGAACGCCCGTGCGTGACAGGATCCGGACATCGTCTCGGCCGCGGGTTGCGAGGAGGCCTGGGAGGACGAAGGTGGCGCGCCGGTCCAGAACGGGCCCACGCCGGGGGGCGTGGCGGCGCGAGCACGACACCTGCACCCGACAGGGGCATCGTGACGCCGACCAAGACAGGGCGTCGCGTGGCGGACACTGAATTGTTCCGAATGGCGACACCCTCCCGCCGCGGGGTTCACGGGTCCCTGCGGCGCCAGGCCCCGCCGTACGGGGAGACACAACTACCGATAGCGAACTGGCGCAGCGGAAACAGCGTCGCGAACAGCAAGGCGGCATCTCATGACATCCGAGAACACTCTTCCGGGACCCGGCTTCGCCGTGGTCCACATCACAGCGGCCACGCCCGATGCCGCCAGGCTGGTGGCTCAGACACTGCGCGCCCGGTTCGCGAGCACAGAACAACGCAGCTACCCGGCAGGAGAGTTCGGTACGGGAACCCGCCTTGAACTGATCCTGGACACCATCGGGGTCGCGCAAGCTCACCAGGACAGGCCATCCGTGCCCGTGGGCAGCGCCGTGGCGGGGGCGCGGCAGATCTGGCCGTAACCGGGAGGGACACGCGGGGCGTGAGGCCTGCAAAACCCGCCCATACATGGTGGCATCTGATCTCATGGACGAGAACGACTGGGCGCTGGCCGGCGGCAACAGGGGGACCGATCGGTCCGAGGGGTTCGGCGAGCGGCTGCTGGGCCTGCTGTTGGAGCGCGCCCACGAGATGCCGCCCGACCTGATCGCGCCCCTGGTCGCCGACGAGGTCGTGCGGATGGGCGGACGCGACATGGCGATCCTCGTTCAGGACTACGAGCAGGTGACGCTCGTGCCGCTTCCGGGCAGGGGACTGGCGACAGATGTTCCCCATGACGTGTGGGCGACGCACGCGGGCGAGGCGTTCCTCGATGGGACGGCGGTCGAGGTGCCGCAGTCCGACGGTGTGCGGATATACCTGCCCCTGCTTGCCGGGAGTGATCAGCTGGGTGTCATGGCCCTGACTTTCGACAGGGTGGATGGCGACGATCGGCGGCTTCTGCGACGGCTCGCGGGACTCGTCGCCGACCTGCTGGTGACGAAGAACACCTACAGCGACATCTTCACCGTGGCCCGCCGTCGCACCCGGATGACCGTGGCCGCCGAGATCCAGTGGTCGCTGCTGCCACCGCTGAGCATGTCCGTCCCGCAGGTGGAAGTCGCGGGCATCCTGGAACCCGCCTACGACGTGGCAGGCGACAGCTTCGACTACGCCCTCAACGGCGACATCCTGCACATTGCCATGATCGACGCGATGGGGCACGGCCTGGACGCCGCGATCATGGCCACCGCCGCCATCGGCGCCTACCGCCACTCACGCCGGGCGCTCGTCAGACTGCCGGAGATCTACGCGTTCATGGACGAGGTCATCGCAGGGCAGTTTGGCCCCGAGAAATTCGTGACAGCCCAGATGCTGCAGCTGGACGTCTCGACAGGCCGGCTGCAATGGGTCAACGCGGGGCACCCGTCTCCACTGCTGATCAGCGACGGAGCGGTGGTCGGCGAGCTGCCGGGGCGCACGACGCTGCCCGTCGGTTTCGGTGGACGAGAGCCCCTGGTCAGCGAGCACCGCCTGCGGCGCGGCGACCGCGTGCTGTGTTACACCGATGGGCTGGTGGAGGAACACTTCAGGGGAGAGGAGGAGTTCGGATTGGAACAGCTGACCGGCATCATCTCCGAGGTCGGGGGCCACCGCCGGGGCGTCCGTGCCACAGTGCGGGAGCTGTCCCACACTCTGAAGCTCGCGCGCGGCGGAAATACCAGTGACGACGCGACGATCTTCCTCATCGAATGGCGCGGAGGCTCGCCGACCATCTGACCTGATCGACTGACAGTCAGGGCCCCCTCGGTCCAGAAACCTACCTGGCCGTACCCGCCCGATTTTTCTCCAGCACAATTGCACCCGTCTCACCGACGTGCGTATTGGTCCGGGAGGTGGCCCCAGCCTCCGTGGGGAACCGAGGACGCCAACGGCAGAGGGGACAGGAACCCTCCGGCCCTCGGCGGCACGGACCAGCACCTCCCCGAACTCCCCGTCCAGGAGCGCCACATCGCGTACCCGAACCGAGGCTGCTTCGCTCGGCGAATGCGCGGTACCCGCCATAGAGGCGAGGAAAGGGAAAACGGCCCCGTTATCTTTTTGGCGGTCCTGCAAGAGGGCCGCTGGCCTCCGGGCCCGGTATGACTGTTGCCCCCTGTCGATGGGATGACAATGCCGTTGCTTTTGAGGGGGTCGGGCGGTTGAAGCGGTGTGCTGATATCGCGACTGGAGCGGCTGGGGTTGGGAGTCCTGACTCGGTCGTGTCCGCCTGAATTGGTGGACCGGGTGGTGGGTGAGGCGGGGTGCTTGGAGAAGCGCCGGCGTCTGCTGTCCGCCCGGTTCACGGTCTACTTCGTGCTGGCGATGTGCTTGTTTCCGCAGGCCGACTACCTGGAGGTCTTGCGGCTGGTGAAGACCGGCGACAAGGGCCTGCGGACCTGGTCCGGGGTAAACAAGTCGTCATTGACCAGGGCCCGGCAACGGCTCGGCTGGCCGGTGATGCGGGAGCTGTTTCGGTCCGTGGCCCGGCCGCTCGGCACGGAGGGTGAGCTGTTTCGGGGACTGCGGGTGCTGGCCCTGGATGGGATGTTGCTGGCCGTGCCCGACTCCGCGGGCAACAACGACGCCTTCGGCAAGTCCGGCTCCCAACGCAGTCCCATGGGGTACCCGCAGGCCAGAGTTGTCGCGGTGGCCGAGTGTTCCTCCCACGCCGTGCTGGACGCCGCGATTGGCGGGTTCCAGGACTCCGAGCGCATCGTCTCCGACGCCCTGGACACCCATGTCGGGACGGGGACGCTGCTACTGGCCGACCGGGGCCTGTGGGGTCTGGCCCGCTGGCACCGGCTCCGGGGCCAGGGTACGCATCTGCTCTGGCGGATCGAGCGGCGCAAGGCTCGCCGGGTCCAGGACGTCCTGGCCGACGGCAGCTACCTCGCCCGGATCGAGGCGAACAAGCACAGCAAGGCAGCCGGGACGGTCAAGGCCCCGCCGGTGCTGGTCCGGGTGATCGAGTACCGCGTCGATGGACAGCCCGATGTCGTGCGGCTCATCACCAGCCTGCTCGATCATGAGAAATACCCTGCCGGAGAGCTTGCCGTCCTCTATGCCCGGCGCTGGGAGATCGAGCTCGTCTTCGACGAGATCAAGACCCACCAACGCGGCCGGCCGGTCCTCAGATCGCAGACACCGGACGGCGTGCGGCAGGAAATCTACGCACACTTGATCGTGCACCACGCCACCCGGGACTTGTTGAACGAGGCCGCTCACCTGCACCGCAGCACCGCCGAGCGGACCTCGTTCACCCGAGCCCTGCACGTCGTCCGCCGCTCAGTGATCTCACCGAGCGGCTTTTCCCCCCTCAGCGATCAAACGGGACCGGCGCCTCGGACTCGCCGAGATCGGCCGCAACCTGCTGCCCCGCCGAAGATCACGTAGCTGCCCGCGAAAGATCCGGTCGTGTATCACCGGCTACGGCAGCAAAGCCCCGGGCGAACCCGCCTCCAGCCGCCGCCCTCCGGTTGTCGTCACTCTCAACAACCGGTGGCACGACCACTAAAGCAACGGCATTGGATGGGATGACCTGGGGGGGGTGTCGCCGGGTCCGGCAGGTGCCGTCGGAGACGCTGATCAGAGGCCCGACCACCGCCCGGCCGGGCGCAAGGCCCAGCCAACCTAAGGCGGTAGGTCTGCATAACGTGGATGCGCGTGAACGGCACCGAAGCCCAGGCCGGCACGGGATCGAACCTGATGGGGGCACGGTGATCGAGATCAATCAGGTGGGCGTCTTCTTCGGCCTGGACGTCGGCAAGAGCACACATCACGGCCACGGCCTCACACCCAGCGGCAAGACCGTCTTCGACAAGCAGCTGCCCAACAGTGAACCGAAACTGAGGGCGGTCTTCGACAAGCTCCGCGAGAAGTTCACCACCGTGCTGGTCATCGTGGACCAGCCCGCCTCGATCGGCGCCCTGCCGCTGACCGTCGCCCGCGACGCCGGCTGCAAGGTCGCCTACCTGCCCGGCTTGGCCATGCGGCGGATCGCCGATCTCTATCCGGGTGAGGCCAAGACCGATGCGAAAGACGCCGCTGTGATCGCGGACGCCGCCCGCACCATGCCCCACACCCTGCGCTCACTGGAACTCGGCGACGAGATCACCGCCGAGCTGACCATGCTCACCGGATTCGACCAGGACCTCGCCGCCGAGGCCACCCGCACCTCCAACCGCATCCGCGGCCTGCTCACCCAATTCCACCCCAGCCTCGAACGCGTCCTGGGCCCCCGCCTGGACCACAAGGCCATCACCTGGCTCCTCGAACGCCACGGATCCCCCGCCGCACTGCGCACAGCAGGCCGCCGCAGGCTCGTCGAACTCGTGCGCCCCAGAGCCCCACGCATGGCTCAGCGGCTGGTCGAGGACATCTTCGACGCCCTCGACGAACAGACCGTCATCGTCCCCGGCACCGGCACCCTGGACGTGATCGTGCCGTCGTTGGCGAAATCGCTGGCCACCGTCCACGAACAACGACGGGCCCTGGAGGTCCAGATCGAGGGCCTGCTGGAGGCCCACCCTCTTTCCCAGGTCCTGACCTCGATGCCCGGCATCGGCGTCAGGACCGCCGCCATCCTCCTGGCCACCATCGGCGACGCCAGCAGCTTTCCCACCGCCGCCCACCTGGCCTCTTACGCCGGCCTCGCCCCCACCACCCGGCAATCAGGCACCTCCATCCACGGCGAACACGCACCCCGAGGAGGAAACCGGCAACTCAAACGGGCCATGTTCCTCTCCGCCTTCGCAGCCCTGCACGATCCCGCCTCCCGCACCTACTACGACAAATGCCGAGCCAGAGGCAAAACCCACACGCAAGCCCTCCTCCGCCTCGCCCGCCACCGCATCAGCGTCCTGTTCGCCATGCTCCGAGACGGCACCTTCTACCAACCCCGAACCCCACACCTCGCTTGACGAAAGACATAGAGGCACCCTCGGCACACCGGCCGGCCCCGTGCCTGGCCCTCGCGCGCGACCTGGCCCGACTCACCCACACCGTGTAGGAAGGAACCACGATGTCCAGCCTGCTGGCGGCCGCCCTGGACGCCGCACCGCACCTCGCCCCCCTGACACATCTGGCAGCCGGGTCCCCGGGCCCCTCGGGCGTGCCCGACGTCGGCGCGGGAGAGGCGCCGCCCGGCGCCGACGGCCTGCTCACGGTGCTGAGATGGGTCGCCTGGTCCGTCACCGCCCTGTGCGTCGCGGGCCTCTTCGCCACCGCCGCGAGGATGGCGGTCGACCACTCACGCGGCGGCGCACGTGAACACGTGCGGGGGCTCGGGTTCGTCCTCGGGGCGTGCGTGCTGGTCGGCTCGGCCTCCGGCATCGTCAGCGCGCTCGTGTGAGCCTCGCGGCCGCGTCACCGGGGGCGGCCGCGGAGCACGCACGCACCCGCCCGAGCCCCCGACGCCTGCGGAACACACTCCGGTGGCCCCGCGGACGGGGAACCCGACGCCAGGTCACCACCCCCACCTCCCCGACGAACGGACCCACCATGGCAGAACCCGCCAACCGGGCGGCGGGTGACGAGCCGCGCAGCCCCTGGCTGCGCACCGGCTTCGTCCTCGCCGCCGCATTCCTCGGCTTCGTCGCCGTCGGGGGAGGCTTCGTCGCCCTCACCGCCGGCGACCCGGGCGGCAACGGACCGGCTGCGGTGCAGGCCGCCGCACACGGGGCCGCTCCGGCCCCGGCCGTACGCACCGGTGACCGCGACCCCTGCCCGCGCCTCAAGGACCGGAGCCAGAGCGTGCCCACCTCGGCGCCGGCGGGGGTGACCTGGTCCCTGTACGGCTCCGTCGCCCTGCCCTCCTCCACCGGCTCGGGCCCCGCCGAGGTGGACGGAGACGTGGCCCGCTGCTACGCGCACACGCCCGTCGGGGCCCTCCTCGCCACCGGCCAGATCAGCGTCCGCTACCTCGCGGCGCACGACTGGCGCACGGTGGCCCGTACCCAGCTCGTCGGCGCGGGCCGCGACGCCTACGTGGCCGGCCGGACGGCCGCCGAGAAGACGGCGCCCCCGGACCAGGATCCCGCGGCCTTCGGCCAGATCGCCGGTTTCGACTTCGTCTCCTACGCCGCCGACGCAGCCGAGATCGAGACCGTCTGGCGCTTCCCCGACGGCAGGATGCAGGGCGCCACCACGACCGTGCGCTGGCAGGACGGCGACTGGCGACTCGATTTCCCCGCCGACCCGCCCGCGCCCGTGCCCGTCGACTCGCTCGCCGGGCACACCCCCTGGGCGGGTGTGTGATGGCCGGCTGTGACTTCGGCTTCGTCGCGCCCACCGTCGGCGGGTACTGCGTGGGCGATGGCAGGGGCACCGCGCCCACGGACCTCGGGAACAGCGGCTTCGACGCCATCGCGGAGAGCGCCGCCCAGGCCGCGAGCACCACGGTCAAGGCGCTGGGCGGCGCCTGGATGAACCTGGGCGGGGCCGATCTGAGCGCGGCCGGGGGACCGGTGGCGTTCCTGCGCGGCTCGACGCTGTGGCTCACCACGTTCACCGCGGTGCTGTGCCTGCTCGTCGCGGCCGGGCACCTCGCCTGGCAGCGCCGCAGCGAGCCGGCGCGGCAGGCGCTCCAAGGGCTTCTCGGGCTGGTGGTGGCCTCCTCGGCGGGGGTCGCCGTCGTCAACCTGCTGACCGTCGCGGGAGACCGGTTCGGCGTCTGGATCATCGACAGGTCCACCGGATGCCGGCAGATCAGCCCCGCGGGCGAACCCGTCGCGGAGTGTGTCGCCGAGTTCGACAAGCGCACCTCGGCGATGCTGGCGCTCGGCGGCACCGACTCGTCGTTCCTCGTGCTGTTCATGGCTCTGCTGGTGGTCGTGGCCAGTGTGGCGCAGATCGCCCTCGTCGTGACGCGCACGGCCATGCTGGTGATCCTCACCGGCACCCTGCCGCTGACCGCCGCGGCCGGCACCACGCCCACCGGGCGGATCCTCTTCCGCAGGTCGCTCGGCTGGCTGTTCGCGTTCATCCTGTACAAACCGGCCGCCGCCGTCGTGTACGCGGCCGCCTTCGCCATGGCGGGCCGGCAGCGCGACGACAACCAGGTCGTCTCCATGGTCTCCGGCGTGGTGCTGATCGTCCTCTCCTGCTTCACCCTGCCCGCCCTGCTGCGCTTCGCCGCACCCGTGATGCAGGCCGCGGTGTCCGGCGCGCGCCGCGCGGCCGGCAGCGCCCAGGGCAGGGGCGAGGCCGCCCCGGTCACCGGTGCGCTCCCGGTCCCGCACCTGCGGGGCCTTGCGGCCGGCCGGTCCGTCTCCGGCGCCGCACTCGGGCCGGTCCGGACCACCGGCGGCGCCCGCCACGCACCGGTCGCAGCGCGGAGCCACACGGCGGCGGACGGCGCCGCTCGCGCCCCGGGCACCGACAGCGGGCGCGACACGCCGGAGGGCGGATCGCGCGCCGGCAGGCCGGAGCCCACCCATGAACAGGCGGGCACGGCCACGGAGTCCGCACGGCCGGGGGCCGGGGGGAGCCCGGCGGGCGACCACCACGCAGACGACCACCAGACCGGCGACCCGGCCGCGCCCCGGCCCCACACCGACGACCAGGAGGAACCCCGTGTCCGCCACTGAAGCACCGACCGCCCGTACCTACGGCAACTTCCGCAGGCCCCGCACCTCGGGGCTGCGCGGCCTGTCGCTCGGGGCGACCCTGCTGCTGTTCGCCGGGCTGGTGGCCGTCGTGCTGGCCACGCTGGTCTCCGTATGGGCCGCGCTCGCCCTGGCGGTGGTGCTGGCCCTCGCCACGGCCCCGCTCGCCGTACGCGACCGGCACGGCAGAACGCTCATGCAGCGCGCGGGGGTCCGCCTGGCGTGGCGCCGTACCACCGCGTCCGGCGGCCACCTGTACCGCTCGGGCCCGATGGGCCGGGCCGGCTACGGCACCTGCACGCTGCCGGGGCTCGCCGCCGCCTCCTCGCTGACCCAGGCGCAGGACGGCTACGGCCGGCCCTTCGCCGTGATCACGATCCCGTCCACCGGGCACCACACCGTCGTCATCTCCTGTGCGGCCGACGGCGCCGCGCTCGTCGACCAGCGGCAGGTCGACACCTGGGTCGCGCACTGGGGCCAGTGGCTCTCGGCCCTCGGCTCCGAGCCCTCCCTCGTCGCCGCCAGCGTCTCCGTGGAGACCGCCCCCGACTCCGGCGTCCGGCTCCAGCAGGAGATCGCGGGCAACGTCGTCGAGGGTGCGGCCGAGTTGGCCACCTCGATGCTGCGCGAGGTGCTGGCGGCGTACCCCGCCGGCTCGGCGCGCATAGCCACCAGGATCGCCCTGACCTACTCGGGCGCCGCCCGGCCCGGCGCACCGCGGCGCAGCGCCGAGGACATGGCACTGCACATCGGCACCCGCCTGCCGGGTCTGACCGCGGCGCTGTCCGCGACCGGCGCGGGCACCGCTGTGCCCATGACCGCGACCGAGCTGGCCGAGGCCGTGCGACTCGCCTACGACCCGACCGTGGCCACCCTGGTCGAGCGGGCGCGCGCCTCCGGCGGGACCGGGCTGACCTGGGACCAGGCCGGCCCCATGGCGGCCCAGGAGGGCTGGGACCACTACCGCCACGACGGCGCGTACAGCGTCACCTGGGCCATGACCGAGGCCCCGCAGGGCGAGGTCTTCTCGAACGTCCTGACCGCGCTCGTGCAGCCGCACCGCGACATCGCCCGCAAGCGCGTCACACTGCTCTACCGCCCGCACACCCGTGCCGAGGGGGCCCGCGTCGTCCAGCAGGACTACAAGAACGCGCTGTTCACCGCGCAGCAGTCGGCCATCGGGCACGCCAGGGACGACGCGGAGGTGACCGCGACCCGCAGGACCAGCGAGGAACAGGCCCAGGGGCACGGCGTGATCCGCTTCGGCCTGCTCATCACGGCGACCGTCACCTCGGCGGCCGAGCTGCCCGCGGCGGCGGCCGCCGTCGACAACCTCGCCCCGGCCGCCCGCATCGCGGTACGCCCGGTCTACGGCTCCCAGGCCGCCGCGTTCGCCGCGGCGCTGCCACTGGGCCTCGTCCTGCCCCTGCACACCGCCCTCCCTCAGACCGTACGGGACTCGATGTAGGGCCCCGCCCTCCGATCCGGCCGGACACCGGCCGCCGCCGCGCCCGGCGATGCCGTGGCGATCCACTCCGTTCCCCCGACCCCGGCTGAGAGCAGGGACCCTTCAATGGCACACCAGACCAGGGACCGCCGTCCCACCCGCCCCACGCACCGCGGCTGGCCCGGACCCGGCGGAGGGACGGTCGGCTACGTCGACCCCGCGCCCGAGTGGCGCGGCACCACCGTCCAGGTGTGCGGCCTGTGGCCGTTCGGCGCCGGTGCCGGGACCCCGATGGTCGGCGTACCGCTCGGCCGCGACCTCGACTCCGGCGCCACGGTGTGCTGCGACCCGGTGTCGTGGTTCACCCGCACCGGCCTGCTCGCGAGCCCGTCCATGTTCGTGCTGGGCCGGCCCGGGCTCGGCAAGTCCACCGCCGTGCGGCGTATGGCGCTCGGCCTGTCGGGATACGGCGTGCACCCGCTGATCTTCGGCGACCTCAAGCCCGACTACACGGACCTGATCCGGGCGATCGGGGGACAGGTCATCAGCCTGGGGCGGGGCCGTGGCAGCCTCAACGTCCTGGACCCCGGCGAGTCCGTCCACGCCGCGGCCCGGCTCACCGGCAGCGCCCGCGACCGGCTGCTCGCCGACGTCCACGGCCGGCGGCTGCACATGGTGTCCGCGCTGATCACCATCCTGCGCTCGGCACCGCCGACCGACCGCGAGGAGACCATCCTCTCCGCCGCGCTGGACGTCCTGGACGACCGGCACCGAGACGGCCGCGTCCCGCTGCTCGGCGACCTCGTACAGGTCCTCAAGGACGCGCCCGAGCCGGTGCGTTCCGTGGCGCTCGACCGGGGCGACCTCACCCGCTACCGGGACATCACCGAGAGCCTGGAGGCGTCCTTGACGGCGCTGCTGGGCAACGGGCGCCTCGGCGGCACGTTCGCCGCGCCGACCACCGAGGCGATGAAGCTCGACCGCCCGGTCTGCTTCGACATCAGCGGCATCGACGACAGCGAGGTGCTGCTCCAGGCCGCGGCACTGCTGTCCTGCTGGTCCTACGGCTTCGGCGCCGTCTCGGCCGCGCACGCACTCGCCGACGCGGGCCTGGAGCCCCGGCGCAACTACTTCGTCGTCATGGACGAGTTGTGGCGCGTCCTCCAGGCGGGCAGGGGCCTGGTCGACCGGGTCAACGCCCTGACCCGCCTCGACCGCCAGCGGGGCGTGGGCCTCGCGATGATCACCCACAGCCTGGACGACCTCCTCGCCCTGCCGACCGAGGAGGACCGCACGAAGGCCAGGGGCTTCGTCGAGCGGGCCGGCATGGTGGTGTGCGCGGGCCTGCCCCCGGCCGAGATGCCCCAACTGGCCCAGGTGGTCGAGCTGTCCGAGGCGGAGCAGCGCCTGCTGGTGGACTGGTCCACCCCACCCGCCTGGGACGGCGCGGGCGGCCGCCGCAGCGACCCGCCGGGTCTCGGCAACTTCCTCATCAAGGTGGGCAACCGGCCGGGCATCGCCCTGCACGTGGACCTGACGGAGGCCGAACTGGCGGTCAACGACACGAACAAGAGGTGGCGTCCGCAGCCGCGCGGCTGAAGAGAACTTGCCGCTCTTGCACACCCCGCCCGTCGCTCTCAGGGCTCAGTCGACGCTTCAGGTCATGACGCCACGTGGCGTATCAACCGGTCCGCGGCTGTCAGGAAGGGCGGGACGGAAAGGTGGCAAACGCCGAACCGTTGGTAGCGCGCAAACGTTGTGCATGCGGAGCGGAGTTCGTTGTGTCGGGTTCGGCGCCGTCTGGATAGAGGCCGGGTCGGTCGGCGGCTCTGTTCGAGACAATCCGTGCGCGTAGAGGAGGGATCAGATGCCAGGCTCAGATCTGTCTGATGGAAGCGGTAATTCCAGCGCTTCCTCCTACAGCTCTTACGATATCGTCGATGGAGTTCCCCATCTGTCCGACCGTCTCGTCCCAGAGGACGCACCCCCTCTGTTCGACGAAGCCACCACAGCGGTGTACGACGGGAACTCGGGGCGGTACTACGCGTCTGATGGGGAAAACGTCGCGCGGTGGAGCGCCAGGCGGTCACAGTGGACCATGGAGGGAATCAGCAGGAGTGTTCCGGAGGCAATCCAGTTCGTGGCGAACCTGCCGTTCCCCGAGCTCGCCAGGGATACGTTGCCCACCCTCGCGATGGGAACCGCTCCGCTGGTGAACGGTCTGGCAAGAAATATCCTCATGTACGGAGGTAATGCCGGGCAGGTCGTCGCTGCGGCCTGGGAGTCATATACGGAATTCCGGGAAACGCATAATGCCGGCGCCTATGCCAACACGGCGAAGCGATGGGCGATCGGGCTCAGGCTTGTCTCGGGGGGAGCAAACACCATCTCGAACTTCGTCGAGGAGCCCGCCCACAGTGTATTGAGCGGTGTCGGCACCTACACGGGCGCGCTCGCCACCGGCATCGACGTGACGCGCCACGCCAGCGAGAGCGCGCGACGGCCGTTGGATCCCGGCGGGGAGATGTATCTTCAGCGCTACAACCCAGTTATCGGTTCCGGGCCGGGCCAGATTCAGCCGGGGCAAATCCCTCAGGCGCTCGACTCCCCGGTAGGCTCTGAGCGGGGGTCTGTCATCTCGATGCAGCCTCAGTCACCCACCACTGCGCCGGCGGGGGGGGGGGGGGGGGGGGTTCGTCCCGTCGAGCAGCACCAGTCGTCGGCGTCATACGACGGACGACGCCGTGGCTTCGTCCAGCAGGTCGGCTCCGGCCCGCGACCAAGGGGGCGGGCGGCATTCGTCCGGCAAATTGAAGACCAAGGGCAAGGACAAGGGCAAGGGCCGGGGATAGAGGTCGCCTGATGAGCCAATGCCGCAAGCCGGCTTCCCGTTCCTACGGGAAGCCGGCTTGCGGCATGTACGGAGGCGGATGCACGCGCTGCGTGTCTGACGTTCCGGGGGATGTATGACGACAGGGCAGGGTTGGTGCAGCCTCATGTCTCTGCGTGAACACGGGCGGAAGGTGCTTGTTCGGGTCCGGCACGGTATCTGATCGCAGCCGCAGCCGCAGCCGCAGCCGCAGCCGCAGCCGCAGCCGCAGCCGGGAGAAACGCAGGGATATCGTATGCGTAGACCGGTTGAGCCACGGATATCAGAAACCAGTCGTGCGAGGTCATCGAGCGAGAAACGAGGCCTTTTCGTCGAAAATCCAACCTTTCAGGATAGGCTCGTCATTTCGAACAACCGGCATTGAGGATCATATCCTTGGACAACTTCCGGACCGAACGGGTCTTGCCGGCATATTTGCCGAATCTCATGCCGGCCCGAACGGATCCACCGCGTCCACCGGCGGACTCGGCTTCGCGCGGTGGGCGCCGGGCTTGCAGCCCGCGAAGGGGCCCGACGGGTCGCGCAGGCTCGCCATCACGGGACCCAGGAAGTCCCGGTGCCAGTTGGCCGGGCCCGTGAGGCTTGAGCCGGGGCCGGTCAGTTCCGCCCAGGCCAGCCACAGGCCGTGCAACTGGGCGACCGCCTCGGGGTGTTGCCACCAGGCGGAGCACCAGGGAGCGCTGGAGTCCACCTCTCTGCCGTACACGGGAAGCAGCACGTGGTGGGTCCACAGCGTCAGCTGACGCAGTTCCCTCCCGTACGCCGGGCCCTCGCGGTAGAGGATGAAACGTGGTGGCGGGGGCTCCTCGCCGACGGCGGCGGCCGGCGTCTCGTCGCTCCCGGGCTTCCCGGGTGTGGCGTCCTCCCGGCTCTCGTCGGGGTCGGGGGGCTGGGGATCGTCGATGGACATAGGCGGCCTGCTCTCTTTCCGGGTGCGTTCCGGGGCGTTCCGGTGGGCTGGGGTCACCGACTCGACGTGCCCCTGCAGTTCACGGTTCGCCGGGAAAGTGATCCTCTGCCCGGGCCGACCCGTTAAACTGCCGTCCGGATGGGCCGTACCGTTCGCAACCGTGCGGCACGCGGCGCCGTCCAGCGGTTCCGGCCGCCGGGTCCGGCCCGAGTCACGGGGAAGAGGAGACTCACGGACGCGGCGTTTGCCTGCCCCCGGCCCCGCCCCTCTCCCACACCTCCACGAGCCACGAGGTCCGCTGACCAACGTGAACACAGCCTCCGCCACCGGTGCGAAGCCGTCCGCGCTCCAGCGCGGCGCGCTTGTGGTGGAGTTCCTCGGACTCGCCGGGGCGGTGGTTGTCGATCTCTCCTGGAACTTCCGGCAGGCATTGCCGCATGGCCTGTTCGGGATGATGGCGACCTTGAACATCCTGGTCGGGCCCGTCGTCGCCGTACTGGCCATGTCCCGCCGTCCCTTGCCCGACCGTCTTACGGCCCTCGGGTGGTGCACGGCCTTCGCCTCCTTCCTCGCATCCTGGGCGGCGGCCGTGGCCGACCTGGCCGACCGGTCCGTGCAACCGCAGTCGTCCTTCTCCGAGATGCTGGCCCTCGCCGTGCTGACGGGCGCGGCCTGCCGCCGTCTCCAACGATGGTCGCAGGGTGCCTTCCCCGTCTGCGCCGGACTGTTGGCGGTGGCCGCGCCCCTCGTGCGCGACGCCGGGTCGGGGTGGTCGCTGCTTGCTGCCCCCGCGGCGCAGACGTGGGGGATCGCCGTGGCCGTCGGCCTCCTGCTGCGTGACGCCGATCGCAGGAGGACCGCCGAGATCTCCCACGCCCGCACCTCGGAACGACTCGGTCTCGCACGCGATCTGCACGACCTGGTCATCCACTACGTCACAGGCATCGTGGTGCGCACCCAGGCAGCCCGGGTCGTCGCCTCGGCAAGGGGTGCGCTGCCTGCCCAGGACGAGGCTTTCTACGACGAGATCGAACAGGCGGGCGGCAGCGCGGTGAAGGCCATGCGCCAACTCGTCGGTATGCTCCGGGAGGACGCCCTTGATCGCCCCACGAGTCTTCGCGAGGCCGTACGAAGGGCCGTGGGAGACGACGATCGGGTGCGGCTTGAGCTGCCCTCGGACGCGGACCGCCTCTTCCTTGTCCCCGAACTGGCCACCATCGTCCACCGGGTCGTCCTGGAGTCCCTGACGAACGCCCGGCGTCACGCACCGCGAGCGGGCTTCGTCGGTGTCGCCCTGCGTATCCAGCAGAAAACGAGGAGCGGAGTGTTGCTGGTGGACATTGTCAACGACGGAGTGACCGGCCAGGCACGCGAGGGCCACGGGTTCGGCCTGATGGGCATGCGCGAGCGCGTCGATGCGGTGGCGGGCACCGTCGAGGCCGGTACGGAGCCGCCGGACCGCTGGCGGGTCAGCGCCCGGCTGCCGCTGCCCGGCAGGCACATGGCCCCGCCGCGCCCGCGGAAGGAGCGGCCGTGACGATCCGGGTGCTGCTCGCGGACGACCAGGAATTGGTGCGCACCGGCTTCCGGCTCATCCTCCAGGCCCAGCAGGGCATCGAGGTGGTCGGTGAGGCGGCCGACGGCGGCCAGGCGGTACGCCTCGCCACGGAACTTCGCCCGGACGTCACGCTGATGGACGTGAGCATGCCCGTTCTCGACGGCCTCGAGGCCACCCGCAGGCTCGCGGGCCCCGACGTGGCCGATCCGCTGAGAGTGGTCGTGGTCACCACGTACGATCTCGACGAGAACGTGTACGCGGCCCTGCGCGCCGGCGCGTGCGGGTTCCTCCTCAAGGACTCCGGCCCGCACTTCCTCATCGAGGCGGTACAAGCGGCGGCCAAGGGCGACTCACTGCTGGCCCCCTCGGTCACCACCCGCCTGCTGAAGCACTTCACCGACGACGGCGCCGCCCGGCCCGCTCGCCGGACCGCGTCCGCCGATCTGACACCACGGGAGCTGGACGTGGTCCGGGAGGTGGCCCATGGGCGCACGAACGCCGAGATCTGCGAGAGCCTGAGCCTCTCGGCCACCACTGTCAAGGCTCATCTCACCAGTGCCCAGCGGAAGATCGGGCTGCGCAATCGCACCGAGGTCGCGGTGTGGGCGTGGGAGTCCCGTCTGGTGCGTTGAGCCGCGCCGGGGTCGCCGCCACCGCCCATCACATCCCTCACCGGGCAGGCACCCTGCCTGCTCCCCACCCACCGCGCGACCCCGGCCCTGGGGCCAGGCTTCGGGGGATCCGCTCGGGAACCCCGCGCCGGCCTGCCCGAAAGCCTGCCGGGACGCGGCGATGGGGCATGAGGCCCCGACCACCCCGGCCTTTTGGCCGGGGTCCCGCCCCGGCCGAACGGCCGGGTTTCACGGGCTCCGTTCATTCCACGGTGTGATGACCCCGCGCGAGCCCCGGTGAGATCGTCTTGTCCCGACGCAAGACGTTCGTGCAGGCCACTGCCCCACTGCCCCACTGACGCATCGTCGCCCCGGTGTCCCCCCGCTCCCTGCAGGTCCGCGCGACCGGCCGGACGAGGGGTCACCGGGTTCCGCACGGTGGGCCTGGTGCCGCGGGTGTGCACGCAAGGGAGGGAACACCTCGTGAATGGGACAGTCCTCGGATCCGTCGGTGTGCTGGACGGACGGGAGAAGGCAGTCCGGGCGCTGTTCGACGAGCACCGCTCCGACTTGTACTCCTATGTGCTGCGTCTGCTGGGAGGGGATCAGTACAAGGCCGAGGACATCGTCCAGGAGACGATGCTGCGCTGCTGGCGCAAGCACAGTCTCGATGGAGCGACCCCGCTGCGTCCGTGGGCGTTCCGTGTGGCGCGGAACCTGGTCATCGACGAGTACCGGTTGCGCCGGGCAAGACCCTCCGAGGTCAACGGCAATCCGTGGCTCGAGGGGTGTTCGACGGAGCACGACGACATCGAGCAGGCTCTCAGCTCCGTTGTCATCGGTGACGCGCTTCGCCGGCTGACGCCCGGGCACCGGGAGGTGCTCTACGAGATGTACTTCGTCGGAAGGACCGTGCAGGAGGTGTCCGGTGTCCTGCGCATACCGGCGGGCACGGTGAAGTCGCGTCTGCACAACGCGTTGAAGCAACTCCGGCTGATCATGCAGCGCCCTGACCCGGAGGCGTCACCCGGTGGCAGGGGCACGACCCCGCCGGAGCCTTCCTCGGCGGATGCCTCCCGCCCCGCGTGGCCGACGGCCGCGCGCTGCGCGGAGGTGCGGCCCGCGGGACGTGCACGCGCGGGCGCGGCGTCCTCCTCCGGCCGTCCAGCCGTACGCACGCCGGCAGCCGAGCCTGAGACAGTGCCTTCCGGGTCCGTACGCGGCCGCCGACAGGACGGTGCGGTGCGGAAGGTGTGCGCCCTGCCCCGGCAGGAGGTCACCCGCACCGGTCCGGGCCGCGGAAGGGGGATGCGGCAGGGCATGGTGGGGTCTGCCCAGCCGGACCCGCGGCGCCGAGCGCCCCTGGGTGGAGCCGGCGACGACCACCGGACTGCCGTGGACGGGACGTGTGATCCCTCACGAGGGCCGGGCACCGCGGATCGGCGTGTTCGTGTCCGGGACACGGGGAGTCGTCCAGCTCTGCGTGTAGAGATGGTTGCACTCCCAGAGCTGGAGCCGCGTGCCGGAATTCGTCTCCGCCGCGGGATCGTCGATGCACAGTCCCGCGCTGGGATTCCGCAGCGCTCCGTCGTCCACCGGGACCCACTGCTCGCCGTATCGGCCGTCGCAGGACCACAGTTGGAGCTTGGAGTTCTCGCCGAAACTGCTCCCGACGATGTCGATGCACTTTCCCAGGCTGCGGATCGTGTGATCTCCCGCCATCGTCCACTGCTGCCCCGGCGAGTCGTCGCAGTGCGACAGGATGACGGCTGTCCCTTTGGCGGCGGACCTGCCTGTCGCCGTGACGTCCACGCAGGTGTGCACGTCGCCCGGTCCCGTGATCCGACCGGTGGTCGGCTCGGCCTTCGCGGGCGGGCCGGCTGATGTCACCGGCGAGTGAGGCGGATTCGGCCGCTCGGTCGGCGTCGGGGCGGCAGCCGGACTGCTCTTGCGCTCCGGCTCGCGACGGGGTGAGGGCCGGGGGGACGCGGGGGCGATGGGTGAGGGAGGCGACGAAGAGGCCGGTGGGGTCGACTGCGCGCTGCTCGTCGCCCGGGAGTCCGCCCCCATGTGCGAGCGAAGTACCGCTACTCCCACGGTTCCGCCACCGACCAGTGCGAACACGGCCGCGAGAGCCACCGTCCAGATGACGGACCTGGACTGACGCTGGTCTCCCGATGCCGCTAAAGGCGGCCGTCCGTCCGCCCGTTGTTGCTGCTTGCGCCCGGCGTTCATCATCGATCCCCTCGACTGTGCCGAATCGTCCGTCCATGGTCACGCCTCGGCCGGAGGTGGCCGAAGGGATATGCACATGCCGACGAAAGGGTCTCCACGGGTCTTTCGGGCACAGGGTTGCTGAGTCCCCAGAGACCACAGTGATTATCAGCCTGATTGCCACCTGTCCGGCAACCCCCTTCCGCCGCGGCTTCCTCTGTGCGGCAAGCTCCGCTCCTTCGGGCGCGCATCGAGGGCGACGGGCCGTCAAGGGGCCACCGCGTCCTGGGGGAGTGGCGCGTGCGGCCCGGTGGCGGGTCGGCCCCGGCTGATCCGGATGCGCGCAGGCGCCGATCCACCGGTCGGCGCGTGGGCAAAGGCCCTTCGGGCGGGGGCCGGTGAACCACCGCGGCCCTGGTGCCGTTGCCGTTCGTCGATACGCCGCGAGCGGCACCGTCGTGTGACGGGTGCGATTTCCGTGGCGCGGCATCGAGAGGGGAGGGGCCATGGGCCCGCGTGAGGAGTCGGACGGGCCGCAGGGGCCGAGCACGGGGCGGACGGATCCCAGGATCGGGCAGGGCGTGGACCTCGGCAAGGCGGAAGCTTCCGCGGCGACTGGGGGACCCGCCCTCATCGCCGTGCTCATCGGCGAGGACGGGGACGCCGTCGTGGATGGAGTCCGCGTGCCCAGAATCGGGGGTGAGGAGGCGGACGTCGCGGTCCTGGACACCCTCCACGGCTACGCGCGCAGCCGGAACGCCGCCGTCACGGCGGCCATCACCGACCCGGCGGCGGACTACGTGGCGATCGTCGAGGTGGCTCCCGACGGCTCGAGCAGGCTGGTGGGGCAGCGGCAGGAGGGCGCGGGCGAAGCAGCCGGCGACATCGTTCCGGGTTCGTACGCCGATGACGGGCCCGGAACGGAGCGGCCGGACGGCCCGGCCGGCCGACTCGACGGGCAGGGTGGGGAGACCGAGGAGTCTCCCCACCCCGCCGGTCCCACGGATCCCGACGCACGTGCCGAGAGCCCAGCCGCCTCCGGCAGTCCGGAGACCCCCCGCTTCTCCGCTGTCGGTGACATGGCACGCAGGGCACTCGGCCCCGTTCTGCCGCGTGGCGGATCGTCCGGCGTCACCCCGCCCCCGGCCGTTTCGTCACGCGGCAGGGGAAGCGGGCAGTCGGACGACGAGTACGAGTCGCCTCCGCTGTTCAAGCGGCCGGTGGTCGTCGGGGCGGCGGGCGTCGTGGTGGCCTTCCTGGTGGTCGTGCCCCTCATCGTGGTCGGCAGCGGTTCGGGGGGCGGGAGCCGGGATCAGGCCACCGGTTCGGTCAGGGAGACGCCTCCCTCTCCGAGTGACGCCCCGCACCGTGTGCTGCCGCCCGCCGACCTTGTTCCGTCGCCGGCTCTGTCGCCCTCCCCTTCTCCCAAGAAGTCGGCCCCGGCCTCGCCCTCCCCGTCGGCCTCCCGCAGGGCCTCCTCGTCCCCTTCCGGCCCTCCACCGGTCATCGCGGTCCCGCCGGCTCCGCATCCCGAGATCGCCCCGCCCCGCCGGCACGGTCCGAAGCTCCCCGCCGGCCCGGTCGTGCTCAAGAACAAGAAGTGGGGCTCCTGCCTGGATCTGCCGGGAACCGGCAAGGGCAAGCCGTCGCAGCCCCTCCAGGACGGCACGTGCCACCCGTCGAGTGGTGACAACCAGCGGTGGACGCTGAAGAAGAACCCGAGCGCCAAGGGGACCGGAGGAGCCGATCTCTACCTGATCCGCAATGTCAAGGACGGCCTCTGCCTTGACCTGCCAGCCAGCGGGCCCAGGGAGTCGGGCACCTCGGTGAGCGAGTACCACTGCTACAACACGCCCAGCGACAACCAGCTCTGGTGGTTCGACAAGCGCTCGGACGGAACGTACTGGATCCGCAACCAGAAGAGCGGCGACCAGTGCCTCGACGTCGCGCGCACGGGCAGGAAGAACGCGCACGTCAAGATCACCGTCTGGGGATGCAGCGACCTGGACGACCACCAGTGGACCCTCGTGAGGGAGTGACCTCGGCCCCTGGGGGCGCGAGGGCGAGGGCGAGGGGAGAGTGACATGGCCGAGCAGGCGGCCGGGAACCGGCTCCGGTGGAAGCGGGATGTCCCGCCCAGGACGAGGGCCACCGCGTACTGGCGGCAGGAGGCCGACAAGCTCCTGGGCACCCGCAGAGGCGCGGTGTGGGGCGAGGCGAAACGCCGTCTGCGGCGTGGGGCCTCGCGGCTGGGAGAGGTGTTCAGCTCGTCGCCCGGTCAGGACACCGAGGCGGGGCCGCAGCCGGCGGGAGGCAGCGGGCGGCCTTCGCTGTGGCAGGAGCTGGTACGGCTGCTGCGCCGGATCATCGGCGCACGGCGGGCCGGGCCCGCACCGCCGGATCGGCCGCCCCGGATGCCCGGTGACCAGGCCGGGAGGCAGGACGCCGCGCACCGCGGCCGGGTTCCCGTCGTGCGGGGGCGGCCATTGGAACAGCTGCCGCCGGACGAGCTGGCGCAGTTGGCGGAGGCCGTCGGGTCCCGGCTCGACGCACACCGGTCCCTGCGCCTGCCTCCGAGGAACGCGTGGTTGCTCAGTCGGCTGACGGGCCTCCAGGAGGAGGCGGAGGCGGAGGCGCGGCACCTTGCCGGGATACGAGCGTTCCTCCTCGAACGGGAAGCCGGGCCGCAGGTCCAGGCACGCGGACAGCAGCGGGAGCAGGGACGGGAGCAGAAGCGGGGTGGCTCCGCCCGGCAAACCGCGAGTGAGCCTCCGCCGTCGAGAGACAGACGGGAAGCACCGCCGCCCTCACCCGCGCCGCCACTCGCGCGGAAGCAGCCGGAGGCCTCCCCGTCCCCGCGAGGCTCCGGGGACGTGTCGCCGATGTCCACCCCGTCAAGTCCCGTGCTCCCGGTGAGTAAGGCGCCGGCCAACGCCTTGGTGGCCCGCCACGCGTCGTCGTCGGCTGCTGAGCCGCGACGCGGGGCGCACGGGGCGAACGCGACCCAGCCCCCTCACGAGCCCGTCCGGCGTCCCGGCACGCCCACGAGGGCGAAGTCCCCTGGCCGCCGAGGCTGACCCCGTCGAGCACGCGCGCCGCGCGACGCCGCCGGACCGGGGCGGGCCGTGAACCACCCACCCCGGCCATCCGTCGTGCGGGCGCGAGCGATCGCCGATCGCCCTCACCGGCGCACACGCCCAGATCGTGCGCTCACCACTCGACCCGTGAGGCATGCCCATGCGCAGACGAACACGTTCACTCCTGCTGGCCCTCCTGCTCGTCATCGTCGGTGTGTCGGGCACGGCCACCGCCGTGCACTTCAGCCGCTCGGCCACCCCCATCAACGAGGCCGCGACGGCCGGCTCCGCGGATCACACCCTCACCATCGTGAACAACACCGACGCGCCCATCTGGGTCGGCAGTGTGGTCAACGGGGACGGATCGATCCCGCTCACGGGGCTGCCGCAACTCGCCCCGGGCGCGAAGTCCGAGCCCATCGCCATTCCCGAGCACACGGGCCCCGGATTCTGGCGGGGCAGGATCTTCGCCCGCCAGGGGTGCGGCGGTGAGAACGGCTCCACGTTCCACTGCGCGGTCGGCGACTGCGGACCGTACGTCGACCACTGCTCCGTCGGTGAACAGCCGGCGAGTCTGGCCGAGTTCAATTTCAACCCGAGTGATCCGGCGGGGGTCTGGTACGACGCCAGCTACGTCGACGCGGTGTCGACGCCGGTCACCATCACGCCGAACGACGTGAACGGGCCCACCGACGGCGAGTGTTCCGCGACCGGGTGCGCCATCGACCTCCTGTCCTCCTGCCCTCCCGCGAACCTCACGAAGGACCCCGCCACGGGAAGGCCACTCGTCTGCGTCAACCCGAACCGCGATGCCCCGACCCCGTACAGTGACGCGATCGAGAAGAGGTGCCCCACCGCGTACGCCTGGTCCGCCCAGGATCATGAGCAGGGCAACCAGACGATGCGCAGCTGCTCCAGGTGTCACGGGATGACCATCACCTTCGGAGTCGGGAGCGGGACCGGGGGACCGGCGCACACCGTGCGGCCCCCCGTCCACACGAAGCCGCACCCGGTCAAGAAGCCGGTCCCCCCACCCCGCCGCACCACGGCACACCGGCCAAGCCGGCCGGGAACGAGGGGGACAAGCGGGGCGTCGGGCTCAACCCCGTCGACGGAGCCGGGAAGGCCCTCGCCGAGTCCGGCGTGAGCTGGTACTACAACTGGACGTCCAGCACCGGAGCCCTGGCCAGGCCGAAGGGCGTCGACTACGTTCCGATGATCTGGGGCCCCGGGTCCGTGACCAGCGGGGAACTGGGCAACGCGAAGAAGCAGGGCAAGGAACTGCTGGCCTTCCAGGAGCCCGATCTGCCCTCCCAGTCCCACATGACCGTGGAACAAGCCCTCGACCTCTGGCCCAAGCTCCAGCGGACGGGTCTGCGGCTGAGCGCTCCCGCCGTCGCCTCCGGCGCCGACACCCCCGGCGGTTGGCTGGACCGGTTCATGAAGGGCGCCGCCCAACGCCACCTGCGCGTGGACTTCATCCCGGTGCACTGGTTCGGCGGTGACTTCGGGCCCAACGCCGCGCAGGAGCTCCGCAGTTACCTGGAGTCCGTGCACAACCGCTACCACAAGCCGATCTGGCTGACGGAGTACGCCCTGACCGACTACGGCCACGGTACGCCCCGTTACCCGAGCGGACAGCAGCAGAAGGACTTCGTGGCGTCGTCGACGAAGATGCTGAACGGCTTGGACTTCGTGGAGCGCTACGCGTGGTTCGCCCTGTCCACCGGGACCAGCCCGACCGGGCTCTACGATGGGACGAAGGCCAACGCCAGCGGCCAGGTCTACCAGCACGCCGGCTGAGCGGGCGCGATCCGGTCCCGGTGCGGCGAGGACGCGGCACCGGGACCGTCGGCATGCTCGCGCTGTGCCGGGCGCCCTGTCCGCTCCGGCCCCCGGCCAAGGCCGGCGGGCACGTCTGTGCCGCCGCCGGAAAGGACCAGACCGGAAGCCTCCAAGGGCTGTCGCTCCCCTCGAAGCGGGTGGCGTACTGCACTGGTGCCCGGGTGGCGGGCTCCCGCACCGCAGGCCCGGCAGGGCGGCTCGCCATCGAGTGCCGAGTGCGTGAACGGGCGGGAATCTCCCGATCGCGCATTGATGTGCCCACCGACGGGTCGACCGCCTCGGTCCACGGCCGCGACCGCGGCTTTCCCCACGGCACCCACGGGTCGGGCGGCGACCGCATGCACCGGCTCCGCCCGTCCTCGGGCGGCCGGAGACACGAGAAGCTGGGGCGGCCGGAGGGCACTGGAGCTTGTGGCGTCCGGTGCCGGCTGATCCCGGTGGCCGGGCGCGGACCTGGACGGGCCGGGGCGAGACGGCCGGGAGGGGCACCGACGACCGGATGGCGCCCCGACCCGTACGGCGGGGCGCCACGTCCGGTACCCGGGACGGTCGGCGAACTTCACGCCGCCTTCCGGGTCCTCCGTACCGCGGCACCGCGTTCCGGAGGTCCGGTGCCGGTCAACGCGCCTGGCGATAGGCGCGGCCGGAGGCGTTGGGGGTGGTGCCGTCGTAGAGGCCGGTGGGACTGGTCCGGGTGGAGAGGGTGAACCATGCGTAGCGCTGCACGAAGTCGAGGCCGTTGAGCATGGTGGTGGAGGCCGTGACGAAGTCCGCCTGTTGTTTCGGGGTGGGGTAGCGAGGGGTGGGCTGGGAGTAGTCGGTGAGCGCGTACTCCGTGAGCCAGACCGGCTTGTGGTAGCGGTTGTGGACGGCTTCGAGGTAGTCGCGGAGCTCGTTCGTGGCGTTGGGACCGAAGTCACCGCCGAACCAGTGCACGGGAATGAAGTCGACGCGCAGGTGGTGCTGGGAGGCCGCTTTCATGAAGCGGTCGAGCCAGCCGCCGGGCGTTGCGGCGCCGGAGGCGACTTGGGGAGCGCTGAGGGGCAGGCCGGTCTTCTCGAGCTGCGGCCAGAGACGGACGGCTTGTTGGACGGTCATGTCGGACTGCGTGGCGAGGTCGGGTTCCTGGAAGGTGAGCAGTTGGCTGCCGTACTTGGCCGCGTCGCTCAGCTGGTTGGGCGTGACGGAGCCGGGGCCCCAGATCATGGGGACGTATGCGATGCCTTTGGGCGGGGTGACGGAGCCGGGAGCGGACGTCCAGTTGTAGTACCAGCTCACATCGGACTCCGCGAGTGCCTTCGAGGCGCCCGGCGCGGGGTTGAGACCGACACCCTCCTTGACGACCCGTTTCCCAGGGTGCTGGTGAGTGGGGGAGGGGGCCGGCTTGAGAGGAGGGAGAGGATGGGCCGGCTGTACGGGATGGACGGGGTGCGGATCGGTGGGTGGTGTCACGGGGTGGCCGGCGCCGGCGAACTGCGCACAGAGCCGCGCGAAGGCCCAGGAGTTCTGCGGCACACTGCTGCAGGTGCCGGAGGTGGCGCCGTTGTTGTCGGCCGGACTGCACTGGCGGTCGCGGTTGAGCGACCAGAAGGTGAAGCGGCTCATGCCGTGGGCGGTGGCGTAGTCCAGCACCGTTCGGAATGCCGCCTGCGGGAACATCTCCCCGCTGTCGCTGCGGCCGTTCATGCCGGAGAAGCCCTCGTGGGCGTAGGCGGTGGCCTCGTCCCAGCCGAACGTGGAGCGCAGGATGCCGTTGAACGCAGTGAGTGCCGCCGTCTGCGAGGAGGCGCCCTGAAAACCGCCGTCGAACGGCATGATCGAGAAGTCGTCCGGGGTGAAGCCGTCCGACTTGGCCTCGTTCAGCATCTGCTGCCCGAACCAGCCGGTACCCGCTGCCGTCCCGGCGGTGGTGACGGAGACGAAGACACCCGGGTTGTCCCGCTGGAGGATCTTGGCCGCACCGATCTCGTTGTGGACGGCCGAGGCGTTTTCGTACTCGGGCTCCTCCAGGTCGAAGTCGATCGCGTGCAGTCGGTAGGTGCTGATGACCTTCTGATAGGCGGCGGCGGTTGCTTCGGGGGTACCGCAGGCCTGGCCGAGCTTCGTGCCGTTGTAGCCGCCGGCGGAGACGGAGACGTCACCGCCCTTGGCGCGGATCGCGTCGATCACCCCCGAGACGGCGGTGTCGTTCGAGACGGGCGCGGTGCCGTCCCATGTCGGCGTGCAGCCTCCGCCGTTCGGAGCGAGGACGAAGGCCAGCTGGAATGCCTTGAGCCCCGTGGCGTCCATGATGGCGGTCGCGCTGGGTGCGTCGTTGTCGAGTGGCATCAGATAGGGGGCCGCGGCGTACCAGCGTTTCGACACGTGGCTCGTCGCGGACGCCAGACCGGCGTTGTGGGCGGCGTCGAGCTGTGTGGTGTGTGCGTGGTAGGTGAGGCCCGCGACGGCCAGCGACGCCGCGGCCAGGCCGCAGAGAAGTGTACGCAGACGTTTCATGTCCAGTTTTCTCCTGGGTTCGGCGGAGAGAGCATCCCGTTCCGGTGGCTCACATCGAGCATTACGGGGCCGCCAGGAGAACGGTTCTGCTCGTGAGCCGAGTGCGTGGCGCTCGTGCCATGGACGGGCCCCGGACGCGTCGTCGGGCAGGGCCCCGGTGCCGAGGCGCCACGTTTCCGCCGGGACCGTGCCGCCTTCTTCGCCGCACGGGCGGTGTGCGAGCGTCCCCGCGCCTCGGCACTGCCTCGTCACGCTTCGGCACCGCGTCGAGGCGAGTGAGGCCGATACGGCAGGATCACGGCAGCCCGGGCTGCCTGCGGCCGTGACACCGCGCCGACTGCGTCCAAGGGCCCCGGGGCGAGACCTCCGGAGGGCGCGACCGGGACCGCTGCACTCCCCGGTTCCCGGGTGCCGTCAGTGCCGGACACGGCCTGGCGGCCGGCGTCGGTGGTCACCGCTGCGGCGTGGGCGACGGCTCTGGAGCGGGACGGCCGCCCCGAAGCGCGGTCAGGGAATCCGGGGTGTGCTCCAGTGCTGTGTGTAGAGACCGTTACAGTCGTAGATCTGCACGCGCGTGCCGATGTCCGTGGCGGCCGCGGGGTCGTCCAGACACCGTCGCGAGCGCGGGTTCTGCAGGGATCCGTCGGGTGTCGGTGCCCATCGCTCGCCGTCGGTTCCCGCGCATGTGGAGAGCTGGAGCTTGGAATTGTTCTCCAGACCCGCGCCGACGACATCCAGGCACTTGCCGAGCGCCCGCACCGTATGGTCCGCCCTCATTGTCCACTGCAGCCGCTCCGAGTGACTGCAGTGAAGCAGCTCCACAGCGGTTCCGGCGGGCGCCTGGTCACCGGTGCCGACTGCCCCGAGGCACATGTGGACGTTTCCGGGTCCCGTGATCTTGCCCGTGCTCTCCCGACTCCCCGGACGTGGGGCGGGCTGCTTCTGTGCCGGGGAGCCGGGGCGGCGGGCGGCGGACGTAGCAGGTGCCCCCGAGTCCGTTCCCGCCGGTAAAATGTGTCCGAGGGCTTGCGGGGACCCCGACATGAGCGGTTGCTCGTCGCTCGACTCGCTCGACACCGGAGTGCTGTGGCTCCCGTCGGACCGGAGTACCCCTGCGCTCACCGCCCCGCCGGCGAGCAGCGCGAACGCCGCCACGATCGCCGCTACCCGGACGACCGTCCGGGACTGTTCGCCGGACCCGCGCCCCGTCAGGGCGAGGACTTCGTCGTGCTGCTCGCCTACTCCGCCTTCACTGCCCACGGCTGGCTCCTTGCGTCAGCGCGGTACCCGATCGCGTCCATGACCACGACAGTGAGGACCGCACGCGTCGTGGACGCAGCAGCTTGAGCGTCCACGCGGGCCTCCTGAGCCGTGAGTTGCTCCTCGGCCGGCGGGGAGCGTCAAGTCTCGATCAGCCTACCGAGGAGCGTGGCCGGCGGTGTTCCGGTCCCCCGGTTCCGAGACCCGAGTGCGTGACTTCGCAGCGCGCCGCCGGGAAGGACCGGCGCCGGTCGGCCCGGCGGACGGGAGGCGCCCGACGGCACCGACGAGCACCCTGCGTGGACGCCCCGGCCGGGTGCCGGGGCGCGTGCCGGGTGCCGTCAGGGGAAGCCTCCTGGGGGGCGAGGGCCTCAGCTGTGCAGGCGAGACGTCGTCCGGCAGCTCGCAGTGCCGTGACAGTGCTCCAGCGCCACGAGTGTGGCGTGCAGGGAGGCTCGGCGGGACGAAGACATCGAGGCCGCCAGGTTCTTCAGTTCGCCCGGATCGGCCGAGGTGTCGTAGTACTCCCGTTCCCCATCCGCGTACTCGACGTACAGGGCGTCCGCCGTCCGCAGGGCCTCGTAGCTGGGCGGGTTGCCCGCGTCGTCCGGGGCCGCGTCGGGATCACCCTTCTTGGAAGCGGGGTGATGGTGCTCGACGAGCACGGCCTGCCGCCAGTCGTCGGGCTGCTTCCCACCGTGCAGGAGACCCACCAGGCTGCGCCCGTCCACGGTGGACGGCGGCTGTGCGCCCGCCAGGTCCTGGAAGGTCGGGTTGAGGTCGACGTTCTCGGCGGGGGCCGTGACGCGCTTTCCTGCGGGGATCCCGGGGCCCACGGCGATCAGGGGGACCTTGATGTCCGTGTCGTAGGGAGTCTGCTTGCCCGCACGCAGCCGGTGCTCGCCCAGGTGGAAGCCGTTGTCCGAGCTGAAGACGATGTCGGTGTTGTCGGCGAGTCCCTTGGCCTTCAACTCGTCCTGCAGGTGGCCGATCATGGCATCGACAGCCTGAACGGAGCGCACACGTTTCGCGAACTTGCGGTTGATCTGCTGGTCGTCCTTCGCGGTCAAGGGCGTGATCTTCTTCTGCCATGCGGGTGTCGGTACGCTGGGGCGGTCGTATGCCCCGGTCCGCGGCGCCTTGAGGTCCGTGAACCGGTGGGCGTCGCGTGGAGCGGGGGTGGAGGGCGCGTGGGGCGCGAAGGTCGCCAGTTCCAGCATGAAGGGCTTCTTCGCCCGTGCCGAGGAGTCGACGAACGATGCCGCTTTCCCTGACAGGACGTCGGTGAGGTAGTCCTTCGGGCTGTGCCCGTAGTGCACGACCTTGCCGTTCTCGTTGAGGTTGTAGTTGAACTCGGGGTAGCCGTTGCCTGCGGCGTCCCATTCGTTCCAGCCCGGCGGGACGTACGGGCGCGATGTGCCGTTCTTGTCCGCGGGTTGGTAGCCGTTGAGGTACTTCCCCATGAACCCGGTGCGGTACCCGGCCTTCTGCAGGGCCGGGGCGAAGCACTTCTCCTCGTCGCCGTTCTTCATGAAGGCGCCGTACCCGCCGTCGTGCCCGGTGTTGGTGAAGACGCCCGTGTCGTGCGGGTATTCGCCAGTGAGAATGGACGAGCGCGACGGGCAGCACAGAGAGTCGGTCACGTAGTAGTCGGAGAACGTCGTGCCCGCCTTCTCCATCTGCTTGACGTGCGGCATGTACGAGATCAGGTTCCAGGAGAGGTCGTCGGTCAGCACGAAGATGATGTTGGGTTTGCCGGAGGCTGCCGGATGCGACGGCCCGGGCCCGGAGGGCGAAGGGGAAGGGGATGCGGACGAGGACGCGGACGAGGGCGTCGAGCCCGCGTGGTCCCCGGCTGCCGCTGTGCACGACGTGAGCGCGGCCGCCGCGAGGAAGACGGAGACGAGAGCCAGGGGCCCCCGGAGATGACTGGTGCCGGGCATGAAGGTGCCTCCACGTAAGACGTCGACCGGTGCGTCCTGCACGGGTCGGGGGAGCCGCGTTCACCGGCGTGGCGACCGGTGACTGGACGATGCCGCTTCCCCGTCCACGATCGAGGCAGGGGGAGCATCGGCGGGAGACGCGGCCGCCGACCCTTCGACGGATGGGGCCGGCATACGGTTCGCCACTTTCCGCGGAGTCGGGAGGGAGCGGTCGCAGGCGGCCCTCCCACGACGGCGGGCCCCCCGGCACGGTCGTCCGCAGCACACGGACGCCCGGTGGACCAGGACGCGATCCTGGGGGCGGCGCGGCGCGGCGCGTGCGGACCGGGGATCGCGCGGCCTCCGCGATCACGGTGGAAGCCGGCGTCGCGCGCCACCACGGTGCACCGGCGCAACGCCACGCGCGAGGCGATCCTCCCCACGCCGCGGTGTCGGTGACCGAAGACTTCGCCGTAGCGGTCGCGGCAGCATCTCCTGACGCCGCGCTCGCGACGTTCGCCGTGGACACCCTGTTCCACGGCGCGGGTACACCCTCTCCTCAGCGTTCGCGAGACGTCGCGGGCGGTCAGGCCCGGCGGGGGCGTGCGCTCGCGCGCTTCCCGCGGCCCGCGTCAGCCGGGGCGGGCCGGCACGGCCGCGCGACCCTGCC
>NZ_JAKGCV010000400.1 GCF_021556455.1 Streptomyces fuscigenes
TGGTTTCGGTGGACGAGGTTCCTTTGTAGTAACACAACACAGCGAGGACGCTGTGGACCGCGGGGATTATTCCTTCCCGTGGTCCCGCTCTCGTGGTGTGACCCCGATGACGGGGAAAGCATTCACGGAGAGTTTGATCCTGGCTCAGGACGAACGCTGGCGGCGTGCTTAACACATGCAAGTCGAACGATGAAGCCTTTCGGGGTGGATTAGTGGCGAACGGGTGAGTAACACGTGGGCAATCTGCCCTGCACTCTGGGACAAGCCCTGGAAACGGGGTCTAATACCGGATACGACGTACTTCCGCATGGGATGTGCGTGGAAAGCTCCGGCGGTGCAGGATGAGCCCGCGGCCTATCAGCTTGTTGGTGGGGTGATGGCCTACCAAGGCGACGACGGGTAGCCGGCCTGAGAGGGCGACCGGCCACACTGGGACTGAGACACGGCCCAGACTCCTACGGGAGGCAGCAGTGGGGAATATTGCACAATGGGCGAAAGCCTGATGCAGCGACGCCGCGTGAGGGATGACGGCCTTCGGGTTGTAAACCTCTTTCAGCAGGGAAGAAGCGAAAGTGACGGTACCTGCAGAAGAAGCGCCGGCTAACTACGTGCCAGCAGCCGCGGTAATACGTAGGGCGCAAGCGTTGTCCGGAATTATTGGGCGTAAAGAGCTCGTAGGCGGTTTGTCACGTCGGATGTGAAAGCCCGGGGCTTAACCCCGGGTCTGCATTCGATACGGGCAGACTAGAGTGTGGTAGGGGAGATCGGAATTCCTGGTGTAGCGGTGAAATGCGCAGATATCAGGAGGAACACCGGTGGCGAAGGCGGATCTCTGGGCCATTACTGACGCTGAGGAGCGAAAGCGTGGGGAGCGAACAGGATTAGATACCCTGGTAGTCCACGCCGTAAACGTTGGGAACTAGGTGTGGGTCACATTCCACGTGGTCCGTGCCGCAGCTAACGCATTAAGTTCCCCGCCTGGGGAGTACGGCCGCAAGGCTAAAACTCAAAGGAATTGACGGGGGCCCGCACAAGCGGCGGAGCATGTGGCTTAATTCGACGCAACGCGAAGAACCTTACCAAGGCTTGACATACACCGGAAAGCATCAGAGATGGTGCCCCCCTTGTGGTCGGTGTACAGGTGGTGCATGGCTGTCGTCAGCTCGTGTCGTGAGATGTTGGGTTAAGTCCCGCAACGAGCGCAACCCTTGTCCCGTGTTGCCAGCAGGCCCTTGTGGTGCTGGGGACTCACGGGAGACCGCCGGGGTCAACTCGGAGGAAGGTGGGGACGACGTCAAGTCATCATGCCCCTTATGTCTTGGGCTGCACACGTGCTACAATGGCCGGTACAATGAGCTGCGATACCGCGAGGTGGAGCGAATCTCAAAAAGCCGGTCTCAGTTCGGATTGGGGTCTGCAACTCGACCCCATGAAGTCGGAGTCGCTAGTAATCGCAGATCAGCATTGCTGCGGTGAATACGTTCCCGGGCCTTGTACACACCGCCCGTCACGTCACGAAAGTCGGTAACACCCGAAGCCGGTGGCCTAACCCTTGTGGAGGGAGCTGTCGAAGGTGGGACTGGCGATTGGGACGAAGTCGTAACAAGGTAGCCGTACCGGAAGGTGCGGCTGGATCACCTCCTTTCTAAGGAGCTTCTTGGTTCTGTCTTCGGGCAGGATCCAGAGCCATGACGTCGGCGAATGTTCGATGGTGGTTTGCTCATGGGTGGAACGTTGACTATTCGGCAGAACACGGATCATTTCGGCCAGTACTGTTCTCTTTCGGGGGAGCGTGGAACGTGGGAGTGAGCGGATTCTGTCGGGCACGCTGTTGGGTGTCTGAGGGCATGGGCGAGAGCTGATGTCTTCGGTTGCCGGCCCCAGTGAACTCGTCATGTTTGGCGGGGTGGTGGGTGGCTGGTCGTTGTTTGAGAACTGCACAGTGGACGCGAGCATCTGTGGCCAAGTTTTTAAGGGCGCACGGTGGATGCCTTGGCACCAGGAACCGATGAAGGACGTGGGAGGCCGCGATAGGCCCCGGGGAGCTGTCAACCGAGCTTTGATCCGGGGGTGTCCGAATGGGGAAACCCGGCAGTCGTCATGGGCTGTCACCCGCACCTGAACACATAGGGTGTGTGGAGGGAACGAGGGGAAGTGAAACATCTCAGTACCCTCAGGAAGAGAAAACAATAGTGATTCCGGGAGTAGCGGCGAGCGAAACTGGATGAGGCTAAACCGTTCACGTGTGATACCCGGCAGGGGTTGCGTGGGCGGGGTCGTGGGAGTGTGTTTCTTCAGTCTGCCGGCTGGGGGACGAGTGAGAAACCGTATGGGTAGGCGAAGGGCATGCGAAAGGCCCGGCGTAGAGGGTAAGACCCCCGTAGCTGAAATCTGTACGGCTCGTTTATGCATTTCCCAAGTAGCACGGGCCTCGAGAAATCCTGTGTGAATCTGGCGGGACCACCCGCTAAGCCTAAATATTCCCTGGTGACCGATAGCGGATAGTACCGTGAGGGAATGGTGAAAAGTACCGCGGGAGCGGAGTGAAATAGTACCTGAAACCGTGTGCCTACAAGCCGTGGGAGCGTCGCACATCAGACTTGTCTGGTGTGTCGTGACTGCGTGCCTTTTGAAGAATGAGCCTGCGAGTTTGCGGTGTGTTGCGAGGTTAACCCGTGTGGGGGAGCCGTAGCGAAAGCGAGTCCGAATAGGGCGTTTTAGTAGCGCGCTCAAGACCCGAAGCGGAGTGATCTAGCCATGGGCAGGTTGAAGCGGCTGTAAGAGGTCGTGGAGGACCGAACCCACCAGGGTTGAAAACCTGGGGGATGACCTGTGGTTAGGGGTGAAAGGCCAATCAAACTCCGTGATAGCTGGTTCTCCCCGAAATGCATTTAGGTGCAGCGTCGTGTGTTTCTTGCCGGAGGTAGAGCACTGGATAGGCGATGGGCCTTACCGGGTTACTGACCTTAGCCAAACTCCGAATGCCGGTAAGTGAGAGCACGGCAGTGAGACTGTGGGGGATAAGCTCCATGGTCGAGAGGGAAACAGCCCAGAGCATCGACTAAGGCCCCTAAGCGTGCGCTAAGTGGGAAAGGATGTGGAGTCGCAGAGACAACCAGGAGGTTGGCTTAGAAGCAGCCACCCTTGAAAGAGTGCGTAATAGCTCACTGGTCTAGTGATTCCGCGCCGACAATGTAGCGGGGCTCAAGCGTACCGCCGAAGTCGTGTCATTGCAGTATTGACTCCTAACGGGGACTGTGATGGGTAGGGGAGCGTCGTGTGCCGGGTGAAGCAGCGCCGGAAGGCAGTTGTGGACGGTTCACGAGTGAGAATGCAGGCATGAGTAGCGATTCACACGTGAGAAACGTGTGCGCCGATTGACCAAGGGTTCCTGGGTCAAGCTGATCTGCCCAGGGTAAGTCGGGACCTAAGGCGAGGCCGACAGGCGTAGTCGATGGATAACCGGTTGATATTCCGGTACCCGCTGTAAAGCGCCCAGTATCGAATCCTCTGATGCTAAGGCCGTGAAGCCGCCCTGATCTCTTCGGAGTTGAGGGGAGTGGTGGAGCCGCTGACCCTAGGTGGTAGTAGGTAAGTGATGGGGTGACGCAGGAAGGTAGTCCATCCCGGGCGGTGGTTGTCCCGGGGTAAGGGTGTAGGACGCATGGTAGGTAAATCCGCCATGTTTGTGTCTGAGACCTGATGCCGAGCCGATTGTGGTGAAGTGGATGATCCTATGCTGTCGAGAAAAGCCTCTAGCGAGTTTTATGGCGGCCCGTACCCTAAACCGACTCAGGTGGTCTGGTAGAGAATACCGAGGCGTTCGGGTGAACTATGGTTAAGGAACTCGGCAAAATGCCCCCGTAACTTCGGGAGAAGGGGGGCCATTCCTGGTGATCAATCTTGCATTGTGAGCTGGGGGTGGCCGCAGAGACCAGCGAGAAGCGACTGTTTACTAAAAACACAGGTCCGTGCGAAGCCGTAAGGCGATGTATACGGACTGACGCCTGCCCGGTGCTGGAACGTTAAGGGGACCGGTTAGTCACATTTCGGTGTGGCGAAGCTGAGAACTTAAGCGCCAGTAAACGGCGGTGGTAACTATAACCATCCTAAGGTAGCGAAATTCCTTGTCGGGTAAGTTCCGACCTGCACGAATGGCGTAACGACTTCTCGACTGTCTCGACCATAGGCCCGGTGAAATTGCAGTACGAGTAAAGATGCTCGTTTCGCGCAGCAGGACGGAAAGACCCCGGGACCTTTACTACAGTTTGATATTGGTGTTCGGTTCGGCTTGTGTAGGATAGGTGGGAGACTGTGAAGCTTGGACGCCAGTTCAGGTGGAGTCGTTGTTGAAATACCACTCTGGTCGTGCTGGATGTCTAACCTGGGTCCGTGATCCGGATCAGGGACAGTGTCTGATGGGTAGTTTAACTGGGGCGGTTGCCTCCCAAAGGGTAACGGAGGCGCCCAAAGGTTCCCTCAGCCTGGTTGGTAATCAGGTGGTGAGTGTAAGTGCACAAGGGAGCTTGACTGTGAGACTGACGGGTCGAGCAGGGACGAAAGTCGGGACTAGTGATCCGGCGGTGGCTTGTGGAAGCGCCGTCGCTCAACGGATAAAAGGTACCCCGGGGATAACAGGCTGATCTTCCCCAAGAGTCCATATCGACGGGATGGTTTGGCACCTCGATGTCGGCTCGTCGCATCCTGGGGCTGGAGTCGGTCCCAAGGGTTGGGCTGTTCGCCCATTAAAGCGGTACGCGAGCTGGGTTTAGAACGTCGTGAGACAGTTCGGTCCCTATCCGCTGCGCGCGTAGGAGTCTTGAGAAGGGCTGTCCCTAGTACGAGAGGACCGGGACGGACGAACCTCTGGTGTGCCAGTTGTTCTGCCAAGGGCATGGCTGGTTGGCTACGTTCGGGAGGGATAACCGCTGAAAGCATCTAAGCGGGAAGCCTGCTTCGAGATGAGGACTCCCACCCACTTGATGGGGTAAGGCTCCCAGTAGACGACTGGGTTGATAGGCCGGAGATGGAAGCCAGGTGACTGGTGGAGTTGACCGGTACTAATAGGCCGAGGGCTTGTCCATAGA
>NZ_JAKGCV010000401.1 GCF_021556455.1 Streptomyces fuscigenes
GTGGGGCCCGGCGCCCGCGGGCGCCGGACCTGCCCGCGGTCCGGGGTCAGGCGAGGCCGGGGCCGCGGACGCCGGACCTGCCCGCGGTCCGGGGTCAGGCGAGGCCGGGGCCGCGGACCGGGATCGACGTGAACGTCGGCGCGGGCGCCGGCTCGGTGAAGAAGTCGTTGCCCTTGTCGTCCACGACGATGAACGCGGGGAAGTCCTCGACCTCGATCCGCCACACCGCCTCCATGCCGAGCTCCTCGTACTCGACGACCTCGACCTTCTTGATGCAGTCCTGCGCGAGCCGCGCCGCCGGCCCGCCGATCGAGCCCAGGTAGAAGCCGCCGTGGCTGCCGCACGCGTCCGTGACCTGCTTCGAGCGGTTGCCCTTCGCGAGCATCACCTTGGAGCCGCCCGCCGCCTGGAACTGCTCGACGTAGCTGTCCATGCGGCCGGCCGTCGTCGGTCCGAAGGACCCGGACGCGTACCCGCTCGGCGTCTTCGCCGGGCCCGCGTAGTACACCGGGTGGTCCTTCAGGTACTGCGGCATCTCCTCGCCCGCGTCCAGCCGCTCCTTGATCTTCGCGTGCGCGATGTCGCGCGCCACGACCAGCGGGCCGGTCAGGGACAGGCGGGTCTTGACCGGGTACTTGGTCAGCTCGGCGAGGATCTCGTCCATCGGGCGGCCCAGGTCGACCTTGACGACGTCGTCCTCGGAGAGGTGCTCGTCCGTGGTCTCCGGCAGGAAGCGCGCCGGGTCCGTCTCCAGCTGCTCCAGGAAGACGCCCTCCGCGGTGATCTTCGCGACGGCCTGGCGGTCCGCGGAGCACGAGACGGCGATCGCGACCGGCAGCGAGGCGCCGTGGCGCGGGAGCCGGACGACCCGGACGTCGTGGCAGAAGTACTTGCCGCCGAACTGCGCGCCGATGCCGATCTTCTGCGTCAGCTCGAAGACCTGCTGCTCCAGCTCCTTGTCGCGGAAGCCGTGGCCCACCGGGGACCCCTCGGCCGGCAGCTCGTCCAGGTAGTGCGCCGAGGCGTACTTGGCGGTCTTCAGCGCGAACTCGGCGGACGTGCCGCCGACGACGATCGCGAGGTGGTACGGCGGGCACGCGGCCGTACCGAGCGAACGGATCTTCTCCTCCAGGAACTTCATCATGGCGGATTCGTTGAGGATCGCCTTCGTCTCCTGGAAGAGGAAGGACTTGTTGGCGCTTCCGCCGCCCTTCGCCATGAAGAGGAACTTGTAGGCGCCGCCGTCCGTCGCGTACAGCTCGATCTGCGCGGGGAGATTCGACCCGGTGTTCTTCTCCTCCCACATGGTGAGCGGAGCCATCTGCGAATAGCGCAGGTTCAGCTTCGTGTACGCGTCGAAGATGCCGTGGGAAAGGGCCTCTTCGTCGCCGCCCTCGGTGAGGACGTTCTGGCCGCGCTTGCCCATGACGATGGCCGTGCCCGTGTCCTGGCACATCGGCAGGACGCCCGCCGCCGCGATGTTCGCGTTCTTCAGGAGGTCGAGCGCGACGAACTTGTCGTTGGACGACGCCTCGGGGTCGTCGACGATCCGGCGCAGCTGCGCCAGGTGTGCCGGGCGCAGGTAGTGCGAGATGTCGTGCATGGCCTCGGCCGCGAGCGTACGGAGCGCCTCGGGGTCCACCTTGAGGAACGTACGACCGTCGGCCTCGAAAGTGGAGACGCCCTCGGCGGTCACCAGCCGGTAGGGCGTGGTGTCTTCGCCTGTGGGCAGCAGATCGGAGTACGCAAACTCGGGCATTTTGGGGCCATTCCTCACTCGACGGGCCGGCGGCTGCCCTCGACTTCGGCAGCCTCCTAAGCGTAGGACCCGCCGCCGGCCACGGATGTGTGAGGTGACGCTCACCCGCGCGCGGGCCGCCGCCGGGCCCCGCGCGCCCGCGTGCCGGGAATCCGGCGCGCCGGAACGCGATAGCCCCTGGTCGCGATCTATCGCGTTTCGCTAGTCTGGTGGCGTGGACCTCGAAAAGCAGCCCCCGAAGCCCGTGGCACCGGCCGCCCCCGGAACGATCCGGGCCTCCGACGCCGACCGGGACAGGATCGCCGACATCCTCAAGGAGGCCCTGGCGGAAGGGCGTCTCGACGCGGAGGAGCACAGCGAGCGCATCGAAGCCGCGTACCGCGCGAAGACGCTCGGCGAGCTGGAGCCGCTGGTGGGCGACCTGCCCGCGCCGGGCGGCGCGCCGCGCCCGGCCGCCCGGGCGTCGACCGGCAGCGGCTACGGGTACGGCGCGGGGGAGGGCGTGCCCGCCGAGAACCTGGTCGCGGTCTTCAGCTCGAACGTGCGCAAGGGGCGGTGGCGCATCGCGCCGCGCACCAACGCCTTCAGCCTCTTCGGCAACATCGAGATCGACCTCACGGAGGCGCTGTTCACGCAGCGGCAGACCGTGATCAACGCGACCTCGGTGTTCGGCAACGTCGAGGTGCGCGTCCCCGAGAACATCTCGCTGCGCGGCAACGGCACCGGGATCTTCGGCAACTTCGAGGTCAGGACGCTGGAGGCGGAGGACCCCGAGGCGCCCGTGGTGATCGTCAACGGCTCGGCGGTCTTCGGCAACGTCGAGGCCAAGCCGAAGCGCGGCAAGCTCGTCGCGGACCTGCACGACAGGCTGCGCAAGTACCTGGACCGCTGAGGGCCCGCTCCTGCCGGGGCGGCGCGGGGCGGGTGCTGCTCTCGTGGCGCCGTGTCCGGCGCGGGCGGGCGCTGCTCTCGCGCCGCTGGCGCTGGCGTTGTTGACGCTGCCGCTGCGGGTACGCCGTACGTCCGGACCCAGGAGCCGCGCGCCCGGCGTCGCGGTCCGGACGCGGGAGCACGCCGATCGGGACCCCCGGCGGCGAGGCGCGACCTTCGCCTTCCGGACGCGGTGCCGTTTCCGTCGGGTCCGGCGAATTTCGCGGGCGCGGGCGATTTCCGAATACACCGGATCGCCATCCTTCGCGCCCCTTTCAATTGCCCGCACTTGCTCCGACTCGGCCGCGACGTCCCGAATTCCGCGGCGTCCGCGGCGGTCGAGCCGCGTGCCACGCAGTGCATAGGCGTGCGTACAGCGGGTAGGGACCCCTGCGTCGTCTCTCGCTCGCGAAGCCGTCGTCAGGAGTAGACCGTGCTGCACTTGCCGCAGAAGCCACTGCAGGTCGCCGCCTCTTTGTCCCCTCACAACCCCACGCGCGAGGACCAGGCGGGCCCGTGGCACTCGGAGGCTGTGTGCCGTCGCGACGAGGCCGGGCTGTTCTTCGCGCCCTCCAAGGAACCGACGGCCGCCAGGCTGTCGCGGGAGGAGGCCGCGAAGCGGGTCTGCTCCCGCTGCCCGGTCATGGTGGAGTGCCGGGAGCACGCCCTCGTCCAGCCCGAGCCGTACGGCGTGTGGGGCGGCCTGACGGCCGCCGAGCGCCGTGTGGTCCTCGCCCGGCGCCGCCGCCGCGACGCGGAACTGAGGCAGGCCGCGGCGACCGGCCCCGCCTCGGGCCGCATAGCCGCGGCCGGCTGAGTCCGGCCGCACCTTCGCGGGTACGGGAGGTGCCCCCGCCGCACAACGGGGGCACCTTCCGCATGTCTCCGCAGTGGACTGTGTGCCGCGCACCGGCGCCGGCGTCCCGGGCCGCGTCGGCCGCGCGGACGAGTCGGTCGCCGGCTGCCCGGCCGCCGGGTCGCGTCGGCAGCGGGCTGCCTCGGACGCGGGGCCGCGCGTGGCGTGCTCGTGCGGTGCGGTGCGGTGCGCGGGCTACTTCGCGCGGTCGAAGTCGACGGCGCTGTAGGCCCGGAGCTTCGACAGCCGGTGGGTCGAGTCGATCTGGCGGATCGTGCCGGACTTCGAGCGCATCACCAAGGACTGGGTGGTGGCCGTCTCGGAGCGGTAGCGCACGCCGCGCAGCAGCTCGCCGTCCGTGATGCCCGTGGCCACGAAGAACACGTTGTCGCCGCCGACCAGGTCGTCCGTGGTCAGGACCCGGTCGAGGTCGTGGCCCGCGTCGAGCGCGCGCTGCCGCTCGGCGTCGTCCTTCGGCCACAGCCTGCCCTGGATCACCCCGCCGAGGCACTTCATGGCGCAGGCGGTGATGATGCCCTCGGGGGTGCCGCCGATGCCCATGAGCAGGTCGACGCCGGTCCCCTCCCGCACGGCCATGATCGCGCCCGCCACGTCGCCGTCCGAGATGAACTTGATCCGGGCGCCCGTCTCCCTGATCTCCTTGACGATGCCGTCGTGGCGCGGCCGGTCGAGGACGACGACGGTGACGTCCTCGGGCGAGGAGTGCTTCGCCCGGGCGACGCGCCGGATGTTGACCGAGACCGGTGCGTTGATGTCGACGAAGTCCGCGGCCTCCGGCCCCGTGACCAGCTTGTCCATGTAGAAGACGGCGGACGGGTCGAACATCGCGCCCCGGTCGGCCGCGGCGAGGACCGCGATCGCGTTCGGCATGCCCTTCGCGTTCAGGGTCGTGCCGTCGATCGGGTCGACCGCGATGTCGACCTCGGGCCCGGTGCCGTCGCCGATGTGCTCGCCGTTGAACAGCATGGGCGCCTCGTCCTTCTCGCCCTCCCCGATCACGACGACGCCGTTCATCGAGACGGTGGAGACGAGGGTGCGCATGGCGTTGACGGCGGCGCCGTCCGCGCCGTTCTTGTCGCCGCGCCCGACCCACCGGCCGGCCGCCATGGCGGCGGCCTCGGTGACACGGACGAGCTCCAGGGCGAGGTTGCGGTCGGGCGCCTCGGGCGCCACGTCCAGCGGCGGCGGCAGGTGATGGTCGGTCATCGGGAGCGCGCACCTTTCTGCTGCTCTGCGGAGCCGCTGCGGGCTCCGCTGTGCCGGTCGGCGAGTCGGGGTGACGGCCCTGCCCGCCCCGTATGGAGAGCGGATGATCCGACTCTATCGGTTGTCCGCCAGATTGAGCAGTGGGCCCCACGGATGAGCGCGCGACGCGGGTGCGAACATATGGGGCGTGGCAGGCGACGAACAGCAGGGCGCGACGACGGCGGAGACGGCCGCTGCGGCCGGCGCAGCGACGACCGGCGAGGCCCGGGTCCCGGGCGGCCGGGCCCCGGCCCCGGCCCAGGCCGAGGCCCGG
>NZ_JAKGCV010000402.1 GCF_021556455.1 Streptomyces fuscigenes
GGGGGCCCCCCGGCCGCCGCGAGGCGCGCCGCGCCCGGCACGGCGGGGAGCGGGCCGGCGGGCGCCTGCGGCCGGACGAGGACCTGGGGCGAGAACAGGTCCTCGGGCGCCAGATGGGTGGGCGCGAGGACGACGTACGTGACGAGCGGCTGGGCGGGCTCGCCCGCGGTCACCACCCGCAGGTGCCGCGGGCCCGCCGCGGTCGTCCCGGCGGCGTTCTCGGCGTGGATCTCGATGGGCTGCTGCACGATGGGGCTCCTTCGTGAGGAGATGCGTGACGGCGGCGGAGTAGGGCCCGGCGGTCACGCGGGCGGGTCCGGGGCGCGGCCGGGTGACAGGCGCCGCCGGGGGCTCCGGCCGGGGCGCACGCGCCGCGCGGGGGCGGCGACGGGCCCGGCCGGGGGAGGGGAGTGAGGGGGGGAGAGGGTTCAGCCGGCCTTCGGGGTGGCCGCGCGGGCGAGCGGTCGGCTCACCGGGCGGGATGCCACGGGAAGGGGCTCAGCGGCCGTCGGCACAGATCGCGCTGGCGTTGCGTCGCAGATCGACGTCCAACCGCGCCACGAGGTACTCGGCCTGGCTCACGGGGAAAGGCTCCCATCCCGGCGCGAGACGCGTCAACGCCGGTCGGCGCCCGTCTCATCATGCGGCGCGCGTACCGGGGGCGGGGCCCGGCCCGCGCACGGGTGCCCGGGACCGGCCCTCCACGGCCGACCGGCGGGGCCGCCGCCGCGACGCGGGGCCGACTCGTCCGGAAAACGGAAAGACCCCAGATCAACTGGGGCCTTCGCTGGTGTCCGAGGGGGGACTTGAACCCCCACGCCCGATAAAGGGCACTAGCACCTCAAGCTAGCGCGTCTGCCATTCCGCCACCCGGACAAGGTGTCCGCCGGAGGCCTGCGGCCGTTCCGACGTGGGAAACCATAGCAAACATCGGGCGGCCTCCGATCACACCGGTGGCGGGGGGCACCATGGGGGGATCACCAGCATCGATCGTGGGAGTGAGCAGCGTGAGCGAGCCGAGCGCCAACCGGACGGTGGCGGGCGAGGACGAGGTCGTGGACCTCTGCCGCGACCTGATCAGGATCGACACCAGCAACTACGGCGACCACTCCGGGCCGGGCGAGCGCGCGGCCGCCGAGTACGTCGCGGAGAAGCTCGCCGAGGTCGGCCTCGAACCGCAGATCTTCGAGTCGCACAAGGGCCGCGCCTCCACGGTGGCCCGGATCGAGGGCGAGGACCCCTCGCGGCCCGCCCTGCTGATCCACGGCCACACGGACGTCGTCCCGGCGAACGCCGCCGACTGGACGCACGACCCCTTCGCCGGCGAGATCGCCGACGGCTGCCTCTGGGGCCGGGGCGCGATCGACATGAAGGACATGGACGCGATGACCCTCGCGGTCGTCCGCGACCGGATGCGCAGCGGGCGCAAGCCCCCGCGCGACATCGTGCTGGCCTTCCTCGCCGACGAGGAGGCGGGCGGCACGTACGGCGCGCGCTACCTGGTCGACCACCACCGGGACCTGTTCGACGGCGTCACCGAGGGCATCAGCGAGGTCGGCGGCTTCTCCTTCGACGCCCGCGAGGACCTGCGGCTCTACCTCGTGCAGACCGCCGAGAAGGGCATGCACTGGATGAAGCTGACCGTGGACGGGACCGCCGGCCACGGCTCGATGACCAACACGGACAACGCGATCACCGAGCTGTGCGAGGCCGTCGCCCGCCTCGGCAGGCACGAGTGGCCCGTGCGCGTGACGAAGACCGTGCGTTCCTTCCTGGACGAGCTGTCCGACGCCCTCGGCACCCCGCTCGACCCGGAGAACATGGAAGCCACCCTCACCAAGCTGGGCGGCATCGCCAAGATGGTCGGCACGACGCTGCGCAACTCCGCCGCGCCCACCATGCTCGGGGCCGGCTACAAGGTGAACGTCATCCCCGGCCAGGCCACCGCGCACGTGGACGGCCGCTTCCTGCCGGGCTTCGAGGACGAGTTCCTCACCGACCTCGACCGCATCCTCGGCCCGCGCGTGCGGCGCGAGGACGTGCACGCGGACAAGGCGGTGGAGACGACGTTCGACGGCGACCTGGTCGAGGCGATGCAGACGGCGCTCAGCGCCGAGGACCCGATCGCGCGAGCCGTGCCGTACATGCTCTCCGGCGGCACGGACGCGAAGTCCTTCGACGACCTCGGCATCCGCGGCTTCGGCTTCGCCCCGCTCCGGCTGCCGCCCGAGCTGGACTTCGCCGGCATGTTCCACAGCGTGGACGAGCGGGTCCCGGTGGACGGCCTGAAGTTCGGCACGCGCGTCCTGGACCGCTTCATCGACCACTGCTGAGCCGGTCCTCCCGCCTCGTCCCGTCCTGTCCTGCCCTGCGCTGTTCTGTCTGCCGGCGGGCCGGGCGCGCGATTCGCTCGTGCGTCCGGCCCCCTCACGGGGACGAGTGAATCCGACCATAAGCTCGTAGCCCCATTAGTCCCTCCTCGTTACAGGTGTGCGGTCCGCAGCTGGGGCCGCGCTTTGCCAACAAGGAGGAAGAATGATCAAGAAGGTCGTCGCTGCTGCGGCTGTCACCGGTGGTCTGGTGCTCGCGGGCGCCGGTATCGCCTCCGCCGACGCGGGCGCGCAGGGTGCCGCCGTGCAGTCCCCGGGTGTTCTCTCCGGCAACGTCGTTCAGGTGCCGGTGCACATCCCGGTGAACGTGTGCGGCAACACGGTCTCCGTGATCGGGCTGCTGAACCCCGCCTTCGGCAACACCTGCGTCAACGCGTGACGTTGTAGGTCGGCCCGCACTGGGCCCGAACCCGGGTGGCCCCGGAGTGCGAGCCATGCACTCCGGGGCCACTGGGCATCCCGTCCCCGGCGTTGACCAGGGGCATTCCGCATGGCAGAAGGCAGGAACCAGGACATGAGACAGGGCACGCGCAAGGGCATGATCACTTTCGCGGCCGCGGGCGGCGTCATCGCCCTCGGCGGGGGAGTGGCACACGCCGACTCCGGAGCCGAGGGCAAGGCCGTCGGTTCGCCGGGTGTGCTGTCCGGCAACACCGTTCAGGTGCCGGTGCACATCCCGGTCAACGTGTGCGGCAACACGGTGAACGTCGTCGGACTGCTGAACCCGGCGATGGGCAACAACTGCGCCAACGTCTCCGGCGGGGCGCCCCACACCGGCGGCAGCCGGGGCGGCGGCTCCTCCCACCAGGGCGGGGGCGCCCACCACGGCGGCGGTTCGGACAGCGGTTCGCACGGCGGCTCGCACCACGGCGGCGGCACGCCCCCGCGCGACGGGAACGGCGGCGGTTCGCATCACGGAGGAGGCGCGCACCAGGGCGGCGGTTCGCACTCCGGCGGCTCGCACCAGGGCGGCGGCTCGCACTCCGGTGGCGGGTCGCACGCGGGCGGCGGCTCGTCCCACTCGCCGGGCGTCGGCTCCGGCAACGGCGTGGACGTGCCGATCGACATCCCGGTCAACGTCTGCGGCCTCGGTCTGGACGTCATCGGCCTGGGCAACCCGGTGACGGGCGAGTCCTGCGCGAACGTGGAGACGCCCCCGGCGCCCCCCGCCCCGCACCACCCGGCCACGCCGGTGACCCCCGCGACCCCGCCGGCCCCGCACCCGGCGACCCACCGCAACGTGCCGCCGAACGCCCCCGAGCCCCAGACGGTCCCCGAGCCCGTCGCCCAGCTCGCGCACACGGGCGCGGGCGGCCTGGGGATCGCGGGTTCGGCAGCCGCCGGCATGGTCCTCGCGGGCGCCATCCTCTACCGCCGCTCCCGCGCCGCCGCGTAACGACGTGGCCGCGTGAGCGCACACGGAGACCGGGACGGGCCCCGCAGTCCTCACACGGGCGGGGCCCGTTCCGCTGTCACGGGCAGGGCGGCGCTCACCAGGTGGCGCGCACCTGTCGGATGATGCGCCTGCGCAGCCGCACCCGGCGGCTGCCGTCCCGGTGCAGGGTCAGGCGGTCCAGTTCCCAGTGCCCGTACTCGGCATGGTCCGTCAGCAGACGGGCGGCATCCGTGCGGGACACCCCGCGGGGCACGTACACGTCGACAAATTCGTATTCCGGCATCGCATCTATTGTGCGACCAGACCCCGGATACGGATAGCGTCTGCACTATGTCTGATGCTGCGCAGCCCACCGCTGCCGACGTACGCGCCGCCGCCGAGGCGGTCAAGGCCGCCCTCGACCGGCACTTGGCGGCAGTCGAGAACCGCACGGGTGAGGACGACCAGGACGTTTCCGCGGCGTTCAACGCGCTGGCCGCGGCGGCCGAGGTCTACGACGAGCGCCTCTACAACCGGTACGACGAGGTCACCCCCTTCGAGATCCCGGAACCGGACGACTCCCTCCCGCCGTACGCGGGCCCCGAGGAACCGCACGCGCTGAGCGTGCTGATCCGCCGCGACTACGCGGTCCTCGAACCGGAACGGCTCCTGGCACAGGCACAGCGCATCGCCGACGCGGACGACGACGTGGCCACGGCGGCCGGTGCGGCAGCCGTCGTCGGCGGCAGCGTGCACGCGGCACTCGGCGTGCTCTTCGGCGAGTACGAACCGGACGAGATCGCCTCGCGCCACAAGGAGTTCGGCCTGGAGGAGGGGGACTCCACGCTGTGGGTCTCGGCGGTCGACGAGCTGCCCGAACCCGGCGAATGGCTGGCCTCGCCGTTCGAGCAGGCGGACCCGCAGCAGGTCGTCTGCCGCTTCGACGTGAGCGCGGTCTTCGACGAGGACGACCTCGACGCGGACGACGACCTGGAGGAGCAGGAGGCGTAGGGCCGGGCCCCGCAGGGCCGGTGCCCGCCCGCCGCGCCCGCTCGCCTGCCCTCCGGCCCGCCTCTCGGCGCGCCCCGGAAGCCGCCCCCGCACATGGGGGGCGGCTTTCCGCCGTTCGGGGGAAGCCGCCCGCGCACGGGCACCCGCGGCCGCCCGGGAACTCGGCATCAGCTCCGAGTCTCTGCGCGGCTGGTACCGCAAGGCCAAGGCAGACCGGGGTGAGGGCGGCTCCGGTGAGCTGACCAGCGCTGAGCGCCAGGAGCTCAAGCGGCTGCGC
>NZ_JAKGCV010000403.1 GCF_021556455.1 Streptomyces fuscigenes
CGCCGCTCGTGCGGCTGTCGGCGCCGGGCGCCGTGCCGGCCGCCGCCGCGCGCTCCGCCGCGAGGCCCCGGCGCCGCAGCACCACGGCCTGGCGCACGTAGTCGAGCCCGGTGAGCACCGTCAGGACGACGGCCGCGGCCATCACCCAGAACCGGAACGTGGCCCACCAGCCGACCAGGGCCAGTACGTACATGCCGACCGCCGTGCCCTGCGCGAGCGTCTTGAGCTTGCCGCCGCGGCTCGCCGCGATCACCCCGTGCCGGATCACCCAGAACCGCATCAGGGTGATCCCGAGCTCCCGCACGAGGATCACGGCGGTCACCCACCACGGCAGATCGCCGAGCGCCGACAGGCACACCAGCGCGGCCCCCATGATCGCCTTGTCGGCGATCGGGTCCGCGATCTTCCCGAAGTCGGTGACGAGGTTGTACGTGCGGGCCAGGTGGCCGTCGAAGACGTCCGTGATCATGGCGACGGCGAAGGCCGCCCACGCCCACGCCCGCCACACCGGGTCGTACCCGCCGTTCTGGAGCATGAGGATGACGAAGGCGGGGACGAGCAGCAGGCGGACCATGGTGAGCAGGTTCGCCACGTTCCACAGGCTGGCCTGGTCGACGGCCGCGGCCCCCAGCTTCCCCGCGGGCGCCGGTTTCGCACCGGCACCGCCCGTCGTGGACGCGGGGACTCCCGTCATCTGGCGGCCTCCTCGGCGGCGGTCCGGAGGAGATCCTCCGGACGGGTGATCAGGTGCGCGGCGACCAGGTCCACGCCCTCGCTCCCGGTCACCTTCGCCTCGACCATACGACCCGGACGCAGATCCGTGCCCGAGGTGAGGACCACCTGGCCGTCCGTCTCCGGCGCCTGGTGCGCGGCGCGGCCCACCGCGACCGCCCCTTCGACGCCGGTGTCGGAGACGTCGTTCGACTCGACGAGGACCTCCAGGGTCTCGCCGAGCCGGTCCTGGGCCCGCTGGGACGTCAGTTCCTCGGCGAGGCGGGAGAGATGGGCGAGGCGCTCCGCTACGACGTCCTCGTCCAGCTTGGTGTCGTAGCCGGCGGCCTCCGTGCCCTCCTCGTCGGAGTAGCCGAAGACGCCGATCGCGTCGAGCCGGGCCTCGGTCAGGAACCGCTCCAGCTCGGCGAAGTCGGCCTCGCTCTCGCCGGGGAAGCCGACGATGAAGTTCGACCGCACGCCCGCCTGCGGCGCCTTGGAGCGGATGGTCTCCAGCAGGCCGAGGAAGCGCTCGGTGTCGCCGAAGCGCCGCATCGCGCGCAGCACGCCGGGCGCCGAGTGCTGGAAGGACAGGTCGAAGTAGGGGGCGACCTTCGGCGTCGAGGTCAGGACGTCGATGAGGCCGGGGCGCATCTCGGCCGGCTGGAGGTAGCTGACGCGGATGCGCTCGATGCCGTCGACGGCGGCCAGCTCCGGCAGCAGCGTCTCCAGCAGGCGGATGTCGCCGAGGTCCTTGCCGTAGGAGGTGTTGTTCTCCGAGACGAGCATGACCTCCTTGACGCCCTGCTCGGCGAGCCAGCGGGTCTCCCCGAGCACGTCGCTCGGGCGGCGGGAGATGAAGGAGCCGCGGAAGGACGGGATGGCGCAGAACGAGCAGCGGCGGTCGCAGCCCGAGGCGAGCTTCACGGAGGCGACCGGGCTGGTGTCCAGGCGGCGGCGCAGCGGGGCGCGGGGGCCGGAGGCCGGGGCGACGCCCTCGGGCAGGTCGGCCGGGGCGGGCGCGACGTCGCCGTGGCCGGGCAGCGCGACACCGGGGGCGGCCTGGCGCTCGACGGGGCTCAGCGGCAGCAGCTTGCGGCGGTCGCGGGGCGTGTGGGAGGCGTGGACGCCGCCGGAGAGGATGGTCTGGAGGCGGTCGGAGATGTCGGCGTAGTCGTCGAAGCCGAGGACCCCGTCGGCTTCGGGGAGGGCCTCGGCGAGGTCCTTGCCGTAGCGCTCGGCCATGCAGCCGACGGCGACCACGGCCTGGGTTCTCCCGTGGTCCTTGAGATCGTTCGCTTCGAGGAGGGCGTCGACGGAGTCCTTCTTGGCGGCTTCGACGAAGCCACAGGTGTTGACGACGGCCACATCGGCCTCGGAGGCGTCCTGGACGAGCTCCCAGCCGTCCGCCGCCAGGCGGCCTGCGAGCTCCTCCGAGTCCACCTCGTTACGGGCGCAGCCAAGCGTGACGAGAGCGACGGTACGGCGTTCGGGCATGGGCTCAAGACTACTTTGTCGCCGCGGTGCCCAGTTCGCGCAGGGTCTCGCGCGGGGTCCGGACGCCCGGAAGCCCCGCGCGAGGCCCGTTGCGCGGGCCCCGGGCGGGGCCCGCCGTCAGCCCGCGGAGGGGTCTCCGGGCGTGTAGGAGAGACGTTCCACCTGGCCCGACCGGAACTCGTCGTCGACCTTCTTGCCGTTGACGTAGAGCTCCACGGCCCCGGCGTTGCCGAGGATCAGGTCGACCTGCTTGTCGTCCTGGAAGGTCTTCGACTGGCCCTTGGAGATGATGCCGTCGAAGAGCACCCTGCCGTTGTGGGCCTTGGCCGAGATCCAGCTCTTGTCGTCGACGGCGGAGAGCTTGACCGTGACCTTGTCGCGGGGGGCCGCCGCGATGGCGCTGTTCGAGGGTCCCGGACGGGGTTCGTCGCTGGTCTTCGGGGTGTGCGAGCCCGCGGAGGTGGAGGGCGAGGGGCTGTCCGTCTCCTTGACGCTGCTGCCCTTGGCGGTGTCGCCGGAGTCGCCGGAGTCGTGGAACGCCGTGAACGCGCCGAAGCCGGCGACGGCCACGATCGCGGCGACCATGGCGCCCGTCCAGTTCGGCCGGCGCCGCTCCGGACGGATGCGTTCCGCCTCGAACATCGGCGCGGCGGGGGTCGCCGTGGGTTCGGGCCGGCCGCCGTGCTCCGCGTCGAACCGGTCGACGAGGGGCTCGGGGTCGAGCCCGACCTCCCGGGCGATCATGCGCACGTGGCCGCGGGCGTAGACGGCCCCGCCGGAACGGCTGAAGTCGTCGTCCTCGATCGCGCGGACGATGGGTACGCGGATGCGCGTGGCGGCGCTGACCTCGTCGACGGTCAGGTGGGCCGCGATGCGCGCCTGCCGCAGGGCTCGGCCGATCGGCACGCGGTCCTCGGGGGCCGGATGCGAGGGGTTCGGGTCTTCTTCCGGTGAACTGCCGTCAGATGAGTTGCCGATGGACACGGGTGGGCCTTTCGGGCGTGTAGCCATCTGCTGGACGCGGGGTCCAGGAATGGTACGAAAGGGTGGGGCAAGCGGGAGGACTCACTTCGTACGCCGTCTGTACGGGCCGTCGGCGCATCCGGGGAGGGCCGTGCTGTCCCTCCCCGACCACCTTGACGTACGGGTGTGCCAAAGGGTTGCCCCGCCACTTCTCTCTACGAAGACTCCCCCCGGATGACCGACAGCACACCGTCGAGTTCGTCGGCCTTCACCAGGACGTCCCGGGCCTTGGAGCCCTCGCTCGGTCCCACGATGCCGCGCGACTCCATCAGGTCCATCAGCCGCCCCGCTTTCGCGAAGCCTACGCGCAGCTTGCGCTGGAGCATCGACGTGGAGCCGAACTGCGTCGAGACGACGAGCTCCGCCGCCTGGCACAGCAGGTCGAGGTCGTCGCCGATCTCCTCGTCGACTTCCTTCTTCTTCTGGGTGCCGACGACGACGTCGTCGCGGAAGACCGGCGCCATCTGGTCCTTGCAGTGCTGGACGACGGCGGCGATCTCCTCCTCGGTGACGAAGGCGCCCTGGAGGCGGGTCGGCTTGTTCGCCCCCATCGGCAGGAAGAGCCCGTCGCCCTTGCCGATCAGCTTCTCGGCGCCCGGCTGGTCGAGGATGACCCGGCTGTCGGCGAGGGAGGAGGTCGCGAACGCGAGCCGCGAGGGCACGTTCGCCTTGATCAGGCCGGTGACGACGTCCACGGACGGCCGCTGCGTGGCGAGCACCAGGTGGATGCCGGCGGCGCGGGCCAGCTGGGTGATCCGGACGATGGCGTCCTCGACGTCCCGCGGGGCCACCATCATGAGGTCGGCCAGCTCGTCCACGATCACCAGCAGGTAGGGGTAGGGCTGCAGCTCCCTCTCGCTGCCCTCGGGCGGCTTGACCTTGCCCTCGCGCACGGCTTGGTTGAAGTCGTCGATGTGCCGGAAACCGAACGCCGCGAGGTCGTCGTAGCGCAGGTCCATCTCGCGCACCACCCACTGCAGCGCCTCGGCGGCCCGCTTCGGGTTGGTGATGATGGGCGTGATCAGGTGCGGGATGCCCTCGTACGCGGTGAGCTCGACGCGCTTGGGGTCGACGAGGACGAGCCGCACCTCCTCGGGGGTGGCCCGCATCATGACCGAGGTGATCAGGCAGTTGATGCAGGAGGACTTGCCGGAGCCGGTGGCGCCCGCGACGAGCATGTGCGGCATCTTCGCCAGGCTGTGCATGACGTAGCCGCCCTCGACGTCCTTGCCGAAGGCCACCATCATCGGGTCGGTGTCGTCGTCCCCGGCGAGGCGGAGCACGTCGCCGAGGTTGACCATCTCCCGGTCGGTGTTGGGGATCTCGATGCCGACGGCCGACTTGCCCGGGATCGGGGAGATGATCCGCACGTCCGGGCTCGCCACCGCGTACGCGATGTTCTTGGCGAGCGCGGTGATGCGCTCCACCTTCACGGCGGTGCCGAGCTCGACCTCGTAACGGGTCACGGTCGGGCCCCGGGTGAACCCGGTGACCGCGGCGTCGACCTTGAACTCCGTGAAGACGGTGGTGAGCGAGTGCGCGATGGCGTCGTTGGCGGCGGTGCGGGACTTGCCCGGCCCGCCGCGCTCCAGCAGGTCTATCGACGGCAGCGAATAGGTGATGTCCCCGGCCAGCTGGAGCTGCTCCGCGCGCGGCGGGAGTCCCTCGGCCGGTTCGGGCGAGGGCTTGGTCAGGTCGGCGAACGCGGCGGCCGGCCTGACCTGGCCCGAGTCGCCGGCGTCTCCGGCCTCTCCTGCGGGGCGCGCGCCGGGGTCCTGCGCGCCGCCCTTGGCCCGGCCGGCCGCGCCCCGCGCGGTCG
>NZ_JAKGCV010000404.1 GCF_021556455.1 Streptomyces fuscigenes
GTCCTGCTGGTCTTTCGTGTCCTGCTGTCTTGCGTCTCCGACTCTATCAGACTCTTTCGTGTCCGATTCCCCGTCGGTCGGGGTCCTGCTTTTGTCTTTCCGGCCCTTTCGCTCGGCCGTTCCGACGAGTGAGACTTTAGCGGATTCAGGGGCTCCGACGCTAATCGGGGCTTCCGGTCCTTTCGAACGCGGATTCCTTCTCCACGCTCCGTCGAAAGCACGCACGGAACAGTCCGGCGGAAAGCCGGCTGCTCGTGAGGGTTCCTGCGGAGTGGCTGCCCGGGGACCGACCTGGATCGGCGCTCACGTCGAACAGCTCGGAGTACGTTACGGATCGGTGTTTGTGCTGTCAACTCCGGGGTAACCCGCGTAGTCTTGCGCCCATGACCTCGCGTGCACGTACCCCTCGCGCCCATCAGTGGCGGGCCGCCTGACGGCGGCCGGTACGCGCATGCACCCCACGGCCGCCGCCCCCGGCGGCCGTTGCTGTTTCTCCGCCCCAGCTCCTCCCGGAGCCGGGGCCCGGCCGCCGGACACGCGGGGCCTCCACGGAGAGCGGAGACAGCACGATGACCACCATCTTCAGCGGCATCAAGCCGACGGGACACCTGACGCTCGGCAACTACCTCGGGGCGGTCTCCCGGTGGGTGAGCACGGACCAGCACCGGGCGGACGCCCTCTTCTCGGTCGTGGACCTGCACGCCCTCACGGTGGAGCACGATCCCGCGCGGGTGCGCAGACTCAGCCGGGGTACCGCGACCCTGCTCCTCGCGGCCGGACTCGACCCCGACGTCTGCACCCTGTTCGTGCAGAGCCACGTCGACGAGCACGCCCGCCTGTCCTACCTGCTGGAGTGCGTGGCGACCGACGGCGAGCTGCGCCGCATGATCCAGTACCGCGAGAAGAGCGCCCGGGCCCGGGAGACCGGCGAGGGCGTGCGGTTCTCGCTGCTGTCGTACCCGGCCCTGATGGCGGCCGACATCCTCGCCTACCGGACGGACGAGGTGCCGGTCGGAGAGGACCAGCGCCAGCACGTGGAACTGACGCGCGACCTGGCGGTGCGCTTCAACCAGCGCTACGGGCAGACGTTCACGGTCCCCCGCGCCGTCGCGCCCCGGGTGGCCGCGCGGGTCATGGACCTCCAGGACTCCACGGCGAAGATGGGCAAGTCCCACGCCGACGGGGCCGGGATCATCTATCTGCTCGACGAGCTCGACACCGTGCGCAAGAAGATCATGAGGGCGGTGACGGACAGCGGGCGCGACGTGGTCCACGACCGGGCCGCGCGGCCCGGCGTCGCCAACCTGCTGGACATCCTGTCCGCGTGCGGCGGCGGTGACGACCCGGTCGCGCTGGCCGCCTCGTACGACTCGTACGGCGCGCTCAAGCGGGACACCGCGGACGCCGTGATCGAGGTGCTGCGGCCGCTCCAGAAGCGGCACGCGGCGCTGGCCGCGGACCCGGCCGAGGTGGACCGGGTGCTGCGGGCCGGCGCGGAGCGCGCGCGGTCCCTGGCACGTCCGGTCGTCGACGCCGCGTACGCGGCGATCGGGCTGCTCCCGGCGGCCTGACGGCTCGTGCGCCGTCCGTCCGCCGTCCATCGGCGGCGGAGGGACGGCGCCCGCGACCGGGCGGGCGCCGGGGCCCCGCGGGTCAGCCGTTGCCGCCCGCCAGTTCCCTGCTCCGGTTCCTCGCGGCCTCGATGGCGGCGATCAGCGCCGCCCGCACGCCGTGGTCCTCCAGCTCGCGGATCGCGTTGATCGTGGTGCCCGCCGGGGAGGTGACCGCCTCGCGGAGCTTCACCGGATGCTCGCCGCTGTCGCGCAGCATGACCGCGGCGCCGATCGCGGACTGCACGATCAGGTCGTGGGCCTGCGCCCGCGGCATGCCGAGCAGGATGCCCGCGTCCGTCATGGCCTCGACCAGGAAGTAGAAGTACGCCGGACCCGAACCGGACAGGGCCGTCGCCGCGTCCTGCTGGGACTCCGGCACCCGCAGCGTCTTGCCGACGCCGCCGAAGATCTCCTCCGCGTGCGCGAGGTGCCCGGGCTCCGCGTGGTGGCCTGCCGAGATCACCGACATGCCCTCGTCGACGACGACGGGGGTGTTCGGCATGACGCGCACGACCGCCACGCCGGAGGCGAGCCGTTCCTCGATGTACGCCGTGGTGATGCCCGCCGCCGCGCTGATCACCAGGCGGTCGGTGGCGGTGTGCGGGCCCAGCTCCTCCAGCAGCTTGCCCATGTCCTGCGGCTTCACCGCGAGGATGAGGGTGTCGGCGCGCTTCGCCGCCTCCTCGTTGGTGACGTGCTCGACGCCGTAGCGGTCGCGCAGTTCCAGGGCGCGCTCCGGGCGGCGCGCGGTGACGAGCAGCCGCTCCGGGCGCCAGCCCGCACGGATCATGCCGCTCAGCAGCGCTTCGCCGATCTTGCCCGCACCGAGGACCGCGACGGTCCTGTTCGAGCGCGCCTGGTTCGTACCGGTCACTTCGGTCACCTCGCCGTGCGGATGGTGCATGGGGTTTCGTACAGACTTCGTCGGGGCCATCCTGGCATCCATGACCTCGGACCCCACGCGCCCCGCGACCCCCGTGGCCCCCGCGACCGAGCGGCTGCTCGGCCGGTTCACCGCCGCGCTGCCCCCGTACGTGACCGACCTGTGGGCCCACGGTTCGCTCGCGATGGGCGACTACCAGGAAGGGCGCAGCGATCTCGACCTCGTCGCCGTGCTCGCGCCCGGCACCGCCCCGGACGCGCGGCGGCGGGAGGAACTGGTGTCCGTGCACCGCGTGGTGGCCCGCGACGCACTCGCCCGGAACCTGCACTGCACGTACCTCCCGGCGGCGTCGCTCGGTGACGCGTCGCTCGACCACCTGACCTGGGCGCACGGCGAGGCGTTCGAACGACCCGTCACCCCGGTGACGCGGCGCGAACTCCTGGACGCGGGAAGGGTGCTGCGCGGCCGGCCGCCGAAGGCGGTGCTGCCGCTGCTGCGCGAGGGCGAACTCGCCGCGTTCGTGCGGGCCGACCTGCGGACGTACTGGTACGAGCGGGCCGCCGAGCCCGAGCTGTGGTCGGAGGACATCTGGGTCACCCTGGGCGTGCTCACGATGGCCCGCGCCACGGTGCTGCTGCGTGAGGACAGGCTGATCACGAAGGGCGAGGCGCTGGCCGAACTCGCCCGCATGGGTGCCCCGTCGGACGTGGTCGAGGACGTGCGCGCGCTGCGCTACGACCCGGACCCGGCGCCCGCCCGTGAGCCGTGGCGCACGCGCAGGGGCGAGCTGGCGCGGGCGTTCGTCCGCGCCGCGGTCGAGCGGACCCCGGGGCTCGGCGAGGCGGATCCCGTGCGGTCCTGACTCAGGCGCCGCCGCGCGCGGCGGTCAGGCGGTAGCCGTCGTCCTCGGGCTGCCGCTGCGCCGGGACGTGTCCCAGCTTGTCGGGGTTGAGGACCCCGTAGATGGAGCGGATGCGGCCTTCCCCCACGGTGAACGCGTAGACGGCGACGGGCCCTGCCGTCACGTCGTACAGCAGCGCCCCGGGCGCGCCGTTGACGTCACGGGCGACCAGGCGCATGCGGTCGGGGTCGAAGTTGCGCAGGATGCGGGTCATGAAGGTGGCGACCTTCTCGCCGCCGATCACCGGCAGCCGTGCGGCGCGGACCTTGCCGCCGCCGTCGGAGCGGAGCACCGCGTCCGGGTCGAGCACCTCGAGCAGGCCGTCGAAGTCGCCCGCCATGACGGCCTTCAGGAACGCGTCCACCGCCCGGCGGCTCTCCTGCCGGTCCACCGATCTGCGCGGCACCTCGGCGCGGACGCGGCGCCGGCCGCGCGAGGCCAGTTGCCGCACGGAGTCGGAGCTGCGGCCCACGACCTCGGCGATCTCCGCGAACGGCACGGAGAACACGTCGTGCAGGACGAACGCCGTCCGCTCGGCGGGAGTCAGGCGTTCGAGGACGAAGAGCATGGCCGTGCCCAGCGATTCGTCGAGGGTGACGCGGTCCTCGGGGCCCGGCTCGGAGACGAGCGGCTCGGGCAGCCAGGTGCCGGTGTACGACTCCCGGCGGGCACGCGCCGACGTCAGCTGGTCGTAGCAGAGCCGGCTGACCACGGTCGTGAGGTACGCGTGCGGCGATCTGGCCTCGTCGTCGCCGAGGCGCTGCCAGCGCAGCCACGCGTCCTGCAGCACGTCGTCGGCGTCGGCCACCGAGCCCGTGATGCGGTACGCGATGCCCCAGAGATGGTCCCGTTCCCGTTCGAATGCCGCTAGCTCCGCCATGGTCCGGCTCCCGGATGGTGTGACGCCGTCGCGCTCGCGTGTTCCACGCCACCCAGCCTTCCGTTCTTCGGCGCGTACGTCCAAGACCTCGGACGTCTCGTGACCAGTCGTGGGTCTTATCACCCCAGGTCGGAGTGGTTCCGCGACAGATTTACTTGCACACGCGGAATATTTCATCCGTGGACTACTCTGGAGTGAGGTACGAAGGGCACAAGCAGGATCCGCGGGAAGCAGCCGCGCTACAGGCAGACGGAGGTCCCAGATGACCGCGACCGACCCGGCACTCACCGCCCTCGCCCAGGGCTGGTCCGCGCTGTCGGTGCTCCACGGCAAGATCGAGTCGCACATCGAGCGGCTCCTGCAGGCCGGGCACGGGCTGAGCGTGCGGGAGTACTCCCTGCTCAACACCCTCAGCCGGCAGCACGACGGCGACGGCGGGCACCTCCAGATGAAGCAGGTCGCGGACGCGGTGGTGCTGAGCCAGAGTGCGACGACGCGCCTGGTCAGCCGGCTGGAGGACCGGGGCCTGCTGTCCCGCTACCTCTGCCCCACCGACCGGCGGGGCATCTACACCGACGTGACGGCCGAGGGCCTGGCCCTGCTGGAGCGCGCCCGGCCGACCAACGACGCCGCCCTGCGCGACGCGCTGGCCGAGGCCGCCCGCAACCCGGAGCTCGCCCCGCTGGTGCGGGCCATCGAGGAGGCCGGCATCCCGCTGGCGTCGGCGCCCGCGGTCCTGCCCGCCGGGGCGTGAGGGCGCGGGCC
>NZ_JAKGCV010000405.1 GCF_021556455.1 Streptomyces fuscigenes
GGCCTTCCCGGGCCGTCCCCGGCCGCCGCGGACGCCTCTCCCGGACCGGCCGGGCGTTCACCACGCGGCCCGCCGAAGCCCGCCACGCGCCCGCCGCCCGCCTCGCGGCGGCTCTCCAGGTAGCGCGTGTGGGTCTGCTGGCGGCGGGCCCCCGCCTCGCGCAGCGCCCCGGCGAGGCCGTCCGCCTCCTCCCGCAACACCGCGAGCTGGCGCGCCAGATGGCGCTCCGCCGGTTCCGAGCCCGGTTGGAGCCGGGCCCACCAGCGCGTCCTGACGTACGAGTCGACGGACTCGGGCACGTCCTGGCGGATCGCCCGCGACAGGACGTGCACGGCTTCCGGATCCTGGGCCAGGGCGTCGCCGACCCAGCCGGGTTCGAGGAGCATGCCGAACAGCTCCGTCAGCCCGTCGGCGGCGGCCCGGGCCCCCGCGGGCAGCTCCACCTCCGCGAGGTAGTCCCGCAGCGACGCGAAGTCCCCGCGCAGGTCGCCCAGTTCGTCCGACGCGTCGGCCGCGAAGACCGGTGTCGGCGGCCGGCCCGGCGGGAAGACCAGCGCCCCGGCCGCGTACAGCCCGGCCACGGCGGCCGGCCAGAAGGCGCCGGTGAGCCCGGCCGCGCCGAGGCCGACGCCGACCAGGCCGGCGACGCAGCCGGTGATGTTCTTGCCGGACTCCAGGTAGCCGACGACGCGGCCCGGCCGGGGCGCGGCGCGGCCCGCGGGCGTCGGGCCCTCCCCGTCACTGGTAGCCACGGATCTCCTCGAAGGCGCCGTCGAGGGCAGCGTCGCCGCCCGTCGCGTCGAACAGGCGGCCCCCGGTCAGGTCCGCGATGTGCTGCAGTTCGGCGCGGTCCGCGTCGCCGAAGACCACGGGGAAGACCGGCGTTCCGCGCCCGGCCGCGGGCAGGCCCGCGTAGAACGCGTCGAACGAACCCGCCCGTGAGCCCGCGTTGGACTCGCCGTCCGTCATCAGCACGATCGACGTGAACGTGTCGCCCCCGCCCCGGCCGAGGTGCGCGTACGCCTGTTCGAGGCTGTCGTACACCGCGGTGTTCCCGGACGCCGTCAGCCGCCCGATGTCGGAGTGGAGCACGGCGAGCGAGGCGGCGGGGCGGGCCGGGTCGACGGTGCGCGTCGTCACCTGCTTGACCTTCGTCCCGAACGGCATCAGCGTCACCTGCTCGCGGTCGCGGAAGCCGTCGCCCGCGTCGCCGTCGCCGCCCGAGCCGGTCAGGCCGCCCAGCGCCCGCTTGAGGCTCGCGAGCCTGCTGCCCGCCATCGAACCGGACGTGTCCAGCACGTAGACGGTCCGCGAGGGCCGGCGCAGCTTGTTCTCGTAGGAGTCGAGCAGCCCGTTGGCCACCGCGAGGGTGCCGGGGAAGGGCAGTTCGCGCCGCTTGCCGGCGTCGAGCCCGGCGGCGGGGCCGACGGCCGGGACGACCGGCCGCCGGTAGGTGTCGCGGCTGATGCGCTCCTGCACGGAGCTGGTGCGCAGGTATCCGGTGAGGGCGTCGGCCGAGGCACGGGCGTCCTGGGGCGCCGAGGTCAGCAGCGTGAAGGGGTAGTTGGCGGTGACGACCCCGTCCTTCGGGCGGATCACGGTCAGCCCGGCGTGGTCGGTGCGGTTCAGCTCGGTCAGCACCGACTCGTAGTTGATCATCGCGGTGACCGTGCTGTCGCGCCGGTACGCCGTCGCCAGCCATCCCGATGAGCCCGAGGTCAGCTTCTGCCCGGCGAAGAAGGAGGCGAGCTTCGGCGAGGTCCGCCCGATGTCCGCGGCGGTGAGGGCGGACTGGGCGTCCGAGAGGGCCGACGTCACCGACACCAGTGCCGCGTAGCCGGAGTTGGAGCGGGCCGGGTCGGTCATCCCGTACGTCAGCCCGCGGTGCGTGACCGCGTCGTAGATGTCGGACCAGGTCACGTCGGCGGGCGGGTGGCCGAGCAGCCCGAGTGCCGAGGAGCGGACGCCGATCGCCACCGGCGAGGACATCACGGGCGTCTCGTCGGTGATCTTCGCGTCCGTGCCGGGCAGCAGCCGCAGGTAGTCGTTGGAGGAGAGCCAGACCGCGTCGTACTTCCCGGCCGCCCCGCCGTCGGCGACCAGCTTCGCCGCGTCGAGCGTGCCGGAGTACGTCATCCTCACGTCGACGCCGGTCGCCCCGCGCGCGTCGGCGAGGATCCCCGACATGTCCGACAGCTCGCTGGAGGCGAGCACCCGCAGCGTGCCCTTGTGGTACGTGGTGGCGGGGTCCTCGCGGACCGGCGCCCGGCCGTCCGTGCTCCCGCCCGACGTGCACGCGGTCGCCGCCAGCAGCGTCACGGCCAGCGCCGCGAACAGCCGCGGCGGCCGGGCGCGGCGCGGGCGCGGGCCCGGGATCCGCGCCCGCATCAGCGCGTACCGCCTTCCAGCGCGCCGGCCGAGCGGCTGCGCTCCAGGTGCGTTCTCGCGGTGACCAGTTCGCCGCTCAGCGACTCGACGGTCGCCGCCATGGCCTCGGTCGCCTGCACCTTGTACGAGTCGATGGCGTCGAGCGTGCGGTAGATCTGCTGGAACGCGGCCCGCAGCGTCTCCACGCCGACCGCCGGGTCCGCCGCGATCCGCTGGATGTCGCCGGACTGGGTGGCCAGCATCTCCGCGTTGCCGCGGATCAGGTCCTCCGTGGTCGCGCGCAGCACGGTCACCTGCTCGGTGACCTTGCGCTGGCTCTCCAGGGCCTGGGCGAGCATCACCGCGATGCGCAGCGCGGAGACCGTCGTGGTGGCGGCCCGGTCGACGCCCTTGATCAGTTCGTCGTTGTTGCGCCGCACGACGTCCATCGCGAGGTATCCCTGCGCGCACACCGCGAGCTGCGTCAGCAGGTCCTGGTGCTTCTGGCGCACCGGGAAGAGCACGTCGGCGCGCAGCGCGTCGGCCTGCACCGCGTCCGTCGACTCCACGGCGGTGACGCGCCGTTCGACCGCGGTGTCGAGCGCCTCGGTGAGCACCGCGTACTCCTGCAGCTTGCCCATGGTCTCCCACAGGCGGGTGCGTTCGGTGTGCAGGGCCGCGTTGTCGCGCCGCAGTTCGTCCTGCCCGCTGCGCAGCGAACCGACGATCCTGTTCAGCGTCGCCTGCGAGGAGGCGTACTTGGCGATGTGGTCGCGCAGTCTGTTGCCGCCGGGCAGCTTCGACAGGAACCGGCGGCCGCGGCCCGCCCCGTCGCGCGGATCCAGGTCCTCGACCGTGCGGCGGAGCTCGACCAGCGAACTGCCCACCCGGCCCTGCGCGTCGACGTCCCCGCTCGCGAGGGAGCGCACCGTGCGGTCCAGCATCCGGTTCGACTGCTGTGCGGCGGAGCGGATGTCCCCGGCGCCGAGGTTCGCGATCTCGCCGATGCGCGCCGTGAACTCGGGCGAGCGCGCGTCGAGCGTGGACAGCGAGGAGACGTAGTCGGCGGCGCGGCGCTCCATCTCGTCGCGTACGGACGCGTCGAGGGGCACGAGCCCCGAGGCCTGCTCGGTGCGCACCGGCGGCACCGGTTCGGGCGGCGTGAGGACGAACGCGCCTGCCTCGTCGGGCAGGCCGCTGACCTCCGTGCTGTTCTGCGTGGACATGGGTTCCCCCTGAAAGGCGCGGTGGGCTTCACGTGGTGGAGCGGGCGGGCGGCTGCCCCTTCCGCGGAGGCGGGACGGGGGCCGGCCTTGCACGGCCGGCCCGGCGCCGGGGCCGGCGTCAGGACCTGGCCCCCCGCGCCATCCGCCGGATGACGTCGCTGGTGGGGACGGGGGCCAGCACGACCCCCGCGAGCGACCGGTTGAGGTACGCGTCGTCTCCCGTCGTGGCCTGCTCGAACGCGGCGCGCGCGGCCCGCGGCCGGAAGCCGTGCCGGACCTCCAGGCGCTGGAGGGCGGGGTCGCCGGCCAGTACGTCGGCGAAGCGCCACCCCCGGTCGGTCAGCGGCACGACGGTGTGGTCGCTGCTGACGGTCGTGTCCGGGTAGAGCGTCACCAGGTCGCCGGGGTCCTGATGGGCCAGCAGCAGCGAGGCCACCTGCGACTCGTAGGCCAGGACGAGCGGCGTGCCGACCCCGCTGATGAAGTCCGTGAACGGCTCCTCGGAGCTGGACTTCTGCGAACCCTGCGCCGACACCAGCTTCTTGAGGAGCGGCGCCGTGCGGTCCAGCCCCGCCTGACCGGTGACGACGCTGCCGCCGTTGTCGACGTAGCTCGCGTCCGCGAGCAGCAGTGCGCCCGAGTTGGAGGTCTCGGGGTCGGTGGAGGTGATCGTGACGGTGCCGCGCAGCTCGGCGTGGGCCGAAGCGCCCTTGAGGTCCTGCCACTTGGCGCCCCGGCCCGCCGCCTTCAGGTAGGCGCCCATCTTGAGGGTGCCGCGGTGGGAGGCGTCGAGCGTGGCGAGGCCGTTGTCCGCCAGCACCTGCGCCGCCGCGTGCGTGGCGACGACGACGAGCGGGGAGTAGAACGGCCGCGGCAGCTCCCGGGTGACGTGGAGCTGGGCGGCGAGCGCGTCGGCGGGCGCCTGCGACGAGGGGAAGGCGAAGTCGTCGCCCTTCAGCGGCTGGTCCTGCATGGCCCACGAGCCGGACGTCACGGTCCGGACCGTGAAGCCCTTGGCCGCGAGTGCCTTCCGCACGGCGGGATCGGCGAAGAAGTCCGCCTTCTCCGACCCGATCACGCCCTGCACCTGGACCACGGTCTTCGTTGCCGGGTCCGTCGCGTCCTTGGAGAGGTGGCTGACGACGACACCCGCGACGCCAACGATCAGCACCACCGCAAGGACGATTCCCAGGATGCGTGTCTTCACAGGGGGAGCGTGCTCTCGGAACCCCACATTCCTGTCGTGTTCGGGTGTACGGGAGGTGAAGGGGGCATCCCGGTCAAGAACCGGACCCGTCAATTCCGCTGCGGGCCGCGGCAGTTCGCGGCGGATGGCGCCGCGGGCGCGTGACGGTGCGGGGCGGCGAGGAGCCGCCGAGGGGCGGCGGGGGCCGCGCGGGGGGCGGGTGGAGGCGCGGCG
>NZ_JAKGCV010000406.1 GCF_021556455.1 Streptomyces fuscigenes
GCGCGGGCCGCTCCCACGCCCGCGAACGCCGACGGCTCCGGCCGCCGCCCCTCGCGGGAGCGGCGGCCGGAGCCGTTGGCTTCTCAGCGGTCCGCGTCAGCGGCCCGCGTGCGGGTCACAGGCCGTAGCGCTCCCGCGCCTCGGCCACGCGCTCCGGCTTGACCTCGCCGCGCCGTGCCAGCTGCGCGAGCGCGGACACCACGATCGACTGCGGGTCGACGCCGAAGTGGCGGCGCGCGGCGTCGCGGGTGTCGGAGAGGCCGAAGCCGTCCGTGCCGAGCGAGGACCAGTCCTGCTGCACCCACTGGCTGATCTGGTCCGGCACCTGGCGCATCCAGTCGCTGACCGCCAGCACCGGGCCGGGCGCGCCCTCGAGCGCGCGCTGCACGTACGGCACGCGCTCCTCGCCGCGCAGCAGCGCCGCGTCGGCCTCCAGCGCGTCGCGCCGCAGCTCCGTCCAGGAGGGAGCCGACCACACGTCCGCCGAGACGCCCCACTCGTCGGCCAGCATCTTCTGGGCCTCCAGGACCCAGTGGATCGCCGTGCCGGACGCCAGGAGCTGGATCTTCGGCGACTCGGGTGCGGTCAGGTCCGCCGCGCGGAAGCGGTACAGGCCCTTGAGGACGGCCTCCTCGTCGACGCCGGCCGGCATCGCGGGCTGCACCTTCGGCTCGTTGTAGACCGTCAGGTAGTAGAAGACGTCCTCGGCCTGCGGGCCGTACATCCGCCGCAGACCCTCCTTCACGATGACGGCGACCTCGAACGCGAACGCCGGGTCGTAGGACACCGCCGCCGGGTTCGTGGACGCGATCAGGTGCGAGTGGCCGTCCGCGTGCTGGAGGCCCTCGCCCGTCATCGTCGTCTTGCCGGCCGTCGCGCCGACCACGAAGCCGCGGCCGAGCTGGTCCGCGAGCGCCCAGAACTGGTCGCCCGTGCGCTGCCAGCCGAACATCGAGTAGAAGATGTAGAACGGGATCATCGGCTCGCCGTGCGTCGCGTACGACGTGGCGGCGGCGGTGAAGTCCGCGAGCGAACCGGCCTCGGTGATGCCCTCGTTGAGGATCTGGCCGTTCTTCGCCTCCTTGTAGTAAAGGAGCTGGTCGCGGTCGACCGGGTCGTAGGTCTGGCCCTTCGGGGAGTACAGGCCCGCGGACGGGAACAGCGACTCCATGCCGAAGGTGCGGGCCTCGTCGGGGACGACCGGGACCCAGCGCCTGCCGGTCTCCTTCTCCCGCATGAGGTCCTTGACCAGCCGGACGAACGCCATCGTGGTGGCGATCTCCTGCGTGCCGGAGCCCTTCTTCAGCGCGTCGAACGGCTTCTCGGCCGGGGCCGGCAGCGGCTTCGCGACGACCTTGCGGGCCGGGGCGAGACCGCCGAGTTCGGCGCGGCGCTCGCGCAGGTACTGGACCTCGGGCGAGTTCTCGCCGGGGTGCCAGTAGGGCACGAGGTCGCCGGTCAGGGCGCTGTCGGGGATCGGCAGCTCCAGCAGGTCCCGCATGGTGCGGAACTCGGCGCCGGTCAGCTTCTTCATCTGGTGGTTCGCGTTGCGCGACTCGAAGCCGGAGCCCAGCGTGTGGCCCTTGATCGTCTGGGCCAGGATCACCGTGGGGGCGCCCTTGTGCTCCAGCGCCGCCTTGTACGCGGCGTAGACCTTGCGGGGCTCGTGGCCGCCGCGGGAGTTCTGGAACAGCTCCAGCAGCTTCGCGTCGCTCAGGCCCTGCGCGATGCGGCGCAGCGACTCGTCGGCGAAGAAGTGCTCGCGGATGTAGGCGGCGTCGCGGGTCGCGTACGTCTGGAACTGCGCGTCCGGCGTCTCGCCGAGGCGCCGGACGAGCGAGCCGTCGACGTCCTGCGCGAGGACGGAGTCCCACGCCTGGCCCCAGAGGGTCTTGACGACGTTCCAGCCGGCGCCGCGGAACTGGGCCTCCAGCTCGCGCACGATCTTGAAGTTCGGGCGGACCGGGCCGTCGAGGCGCTGGAGGTTGCAGTTGATGACGAAGGTCAGGTTGTCCAGGCCCTCCCGCGCGGCGAGCGCGAGGGACGCCGTGGACTCCGGCTCGTCCATCTCGCCGTCGCCGAGGAACGCCCACACGTGCGAGCCGGAGGTGTCCTTGATGCCGCGGTTCTCCAGGTAGCGGTTGAAGCGCGCCTGGTAGATCGCGGAGATCGGGCCGAGGCCCATGGACACGGTCGGGAACTCCCACAGCCAGGGCAGCCGGCGGGGGTGCGGGTACGAGGGCAGGCCGTCGCCGGCCGCCTCCTGGCGGAAGCGGTCGAGCTGGTCGGCGCTCAGGCGGCCGTCGAGGAAGGCGCGGGCGTAGATGCCCGGGGAGGCGTGGCCCTGCAGGTAGAGCTGGTCGCCGCTGCCGTCGCCGTCCTTGCCGCGGAAGAAGTGCTGGAAGCCGGTCTCGTACAGCCAGGCCACGGAGGCGTAGGTGGCGATGTGCCCGCCGAGCCCCAGCTTGGACCCGCGCGTGACCATGGCGGCCGCGTTCCAGCGGTTCCAGGCGGTGATGCGGGACTCCATCGCCTCGTCGCCGGGGAACTCCGGCTCGGCGGCGGTGGGGATGGTGTTGATGTAGTCGCTCTCGAGGAGCTTGGGCAGCGACACCCCGGACGCACCGGCGTGATCGAGGGTCCTGCGCAGCAGGTAGGCCGCGCGGTGGGGGCCCGCATGCTCGGTGACGGCGTCGATGGAGGCCGCCCATTCGGCGGTTTCCTCGGCGTCACGGTCCGGGAGCTGGTCGAGCTCGCTCGGAAGCTTGCCTACGGGGTCGGGCATGGTCGCCGCCTTCCAAACACAGCAAACACAGGAGGGGGTATTTCTGGGCCTTGTCTGGCAGGACAGGGCGGTGGGCTGGGTGCAGTCCACCGTCGACTGTAAGTCGCTGATCGATGATCGATCAAAGGGGGAGGGGGATAAAGTTGCATGATCCGATGAAATTGGCATTCCGTGCCAGGCCCTATGGCACGCAGTGACGGGGAACGAATGCCTTCTTCACGGATCAACCAGGCGTGTCGGGCGGTGCGGCCGAGGTGTGACGCCGCCGCCCGCGGGGCCCGGGTCCCGCTCGCTCCGGAGACCTCAGGCGACCTACTGGTACAACGCTCCCGAGAGGCCGAGGTGTTCCCCGTGGAGGCTCCGGCACGCCCCGGAGGGGGCGGATGCCGCCCTGGGGCGGCGGAGGCCGTGGCACCACGTCTCAGGCCCGGCGCGGCGCCCCGTCCGGCCGGGGAGCGCACCCGAGGACGTGCACCTTGACCAGCGCGCCGATCGCCGGATCGCGCCGCCTGAACGCCTCGACCAGCTCCTGGTGCTCCTCCGCGTACGACTGCTGCACCGTGCCGAGCCAGCGGATCGACAGCGCCGTGAACACCTCGATGCCGAGCCCCTCCCAGGTGTGCAGCAGCACACTGTTGCCGGCCGCGCGCACCAGCTCGCGGTGGAAGCCCACGGTGTGCAGCACCTGGCCCGTGCCGTCGTCGGCCCTGTCGGCCTCGTACAGGCCCGCCACGTGCGGCTCCAGGGCCGAGCAGTCGTCCGCCAGCCGGTCGGCCGCCAGCTCCGCCGCGATCTGCTCCAGGCCCGCGCGGACCGGATAGCTCTCCTCCAGGTCGGCCGCCGAGAGGTTGCGCACCCGCACGCCCTTGTTGGGCGCCGACTCGATGAGGCGCAGGCTCTCCAGCTCGCGCAGCGCCTCGCGCACCGGCGTCTGGCTGACCTGCAGTTCCGTCGCGATGCGGCGCTCCACGATCCGCTCGCCCGGCTGCCAGCGGCCGCTGACGATCCCCTCCACGATGTGCTCGCGGATCTGCTCGCGCAGCGAGTGGACGACGGGCGGGGTCATGGACGGCTCCTCCTGGAGAGCCGGCGGCCGAGGGGGCCAGGCGTTCGGCGGCCGGCGAGGGGTGTGACGGTGGCGACGACGATACGACGACGCCCCCGCCAGGACGGAGAGTCCCGACAGGGGCGTCGTTGCCGTACTGCTTACTGCGTGCGTACCCGGTTCACAGGCCGAGGTCGACCTCGAACTCGCCGGCCTCCAGGATCGCCTTGACGGCCGTCAGGTAGCGGGCCGCGTCGGCGCCGTCCACCAGGCGGTGGTCGTAGGAGAGCACCACGTACGTCATGTCGCGGATCGCGATGGTCTCGCCGAGCTCCGGGTGGTTGATGACCACGGGCCGCTTGACGGTCGCACCGATGCCGAGGATCGCGACCTGGTTCGGCGGGACGATGATCGTGTCGAACAGCGCGCCGCGCGAACCGGTGTTGGAGATGGTGAAGGTCGCGCCGGCCAGGTCGTCCGGGGTGATCTTCGAGGCGCGCACGGCGCCCGCCAGCTCCGCGGTCTTCTTGGAGATGCCGGCGATGTTGAGGTCGCCCGCGCCCTTGATGACCGGGGTCATCAGACCCTTCTCGGAGTCCACCGCGATACCGATGTTCTCGGTGTCGAAGTAGGTGACCGTGCCCTCGTCCTCGTTGATCCGGGCGTTGACGACCGGGTGGGCCTTCAGCGCCTGGGCCGCCGCCTTGACGAAGAACGGCATCGGGGAGAGCTTCACGCCCTCGCGGGCGGCGAAGGCGTCCTTCGCCTGCGCGCGCAGGCGCATCAGCTTGGTGATGTCCACCTCGACCACGGAGGTCAGCTGGGCCTGGCCGTGCAGCGCCTTCATCATGTTGTCGCCGATGACCTTGCGCATGCGGGTCATCTTGACGGTCTGGCCGCGCAGCGGGGACGCCTCCAGCTGCGGCGCGCGCGAGGCGGCGGGGGCGGCGGCCGGCGCCGGGGTCGCGGCGGCCTTGGCGGCCTCCGCGGCGGCGACGACGTCCTGCTTGCGGATCCGGCCGCCGACACCCGAGCCCTTGACCGAGGACAGGTCCACGCCGTTCTCCGAGGCCAGCTTGCGGACCAGCGGCGTGACGTACGCGCCGTCGTCCGACGCGCCGTTCGCCGAGGCGGCCGGGGCGGGAGCGGCCTGCGCC
>NZ_JAKGCV010000407.1 GCF_021556455.1 Streptomyces fuscigenes
CGGCCCTGCGCGCCGCCGCCGATCAGCCGCAGCGGCCGGGCCGCCACCTCCGGCGCCGCCGGGTCGAGCCCGCAGGCGCGCAGCACCTCGTCGAGCGCGCGCAGCACGGTGAACACGGCGCCCTCGTACGCGGCGCCCAGCAGCCGCTGCGGCGTCGTGTCGTGGCGCAGCCCGGTCAACAGCCCGGCGGCCCGCGGCAGGTCGGGCGTGCGCTCCCCGTCCAGGTACGGCAGGATCACCGCCTCGCCGCCCGGCTGCGCGTCCTCCCGCTCCAGGCGCAGCAGCTCGGCCACCTTGTCGACCGCCTGGGTGCAGTTGAGCGTGCAGCCGAGGGGCAGGTACGTGCCGTCGGCGGCGGCGAAGCCGTTCAGGGCCACCGACTCCGGGCGGGTCGTCGTCGCGGCGAACACGGTGCCCGACGTGCCGAGGCTCAGGACCGGATGGTCGAGCAGCCCCGCGCCCCCGAGACCGAGCCCCACGGCCGCGCTCATGTTGTCGCCGGTCCCGGCGGCAACGGCGATGCCGGCGGGCAGGCCGAGCGCCGCGGCGGCCGCGTCGGTCAGCGTCCCGGCCCGGGTGGCGCCCGTCGGGGCCACCGCCGGCAGCAGGTCCTCCTCCAGCCCGAGCAGGGCGAGCAGTTCGGGGTCGTAGGCGCCGGTGGCCGTCGCGTACCAGCCGGTGCCCGAGGCGTCGCCCGGGTCGGTGACGGCCGCGCCCGACAGCCGTTCGGTGAGGAAGTCGTGCGGCAGGCGGATCGCGGCCGCCGCCCGCGCGGTGTCGGGCTCGTGCTCCCGCAGCCACTGCCACTTCGTCGCGGTGATCGAGGCCACCGGCACGGAGCCGGTGCGCGCGGCCCAGGCCTCCGGCCCGCCGAGGGCCTCCGTCAGGGCGGCGGCCTGGGGCGCGGAGCGGGTGTCGTTCCACAGCATGGCGGGGCGCAGCGGCCGGCCGGAGCCGTCCAGCACGACGAGCCCGTGCTGCTGGCCCGCGACCGCGATGCCGCGCACGGCGGACGCCTCGGCGCCCGCGTCCGCGAGCCCCCGGGCGACGGCCTCGCCGAGGGCGCTCCACCACACCTCGGGGTCGCTCTCGCGGGCACCGCCCTCGCCGGTCACCCGGTGCTGGGCGCGGCCGACGGCGAGCAGCTTGCCGGTGGCCGCGTCGGTGACGGCCGCCTTGGTGGACTGGGTGGAACTGTCCACGCCGATCACGAGCGGGGTTCGCGACATGGGGTCTCTCCTCCGGGCGCCGGGGGCCGGGCGCCGTGGTGAACGCGGTTTTGGACGGGTGGGAAACAAATTACGCGAGCGGAGGCGGGCGCGTCACGGGTGCGGGCGGACCCGATCCGCCGGGGGACCGGACAAGATCCGAACGGGCCGCCACGTCCGCGTGTGACGCGTTCGCCCGGGTGCGGGACTGTTGCTCGCGCGAGACGTCGTGCCATATTAGTCATGTCAGAAAACAAAAAGGTCGGACGGACCTTTGAGGCAGCGAAGGCGGCCAAGGGAATGACGGAACACTTCACACCCACGCGCGAGGACAAGTTCAGCTTCGGCCTCTGGACGGTCGGCTGGCAGGGCAGGGACCCGTTCGGTGACGCCACCCGGCCCGCCCTCGACCCCGCCGAGTCCGTGCGCCGGCTGTCGGACCTCGGGGCGTACGCGGTCACCTTCCACGACGACGACCTGATCCCGTTCGGGGCCTCCGAGGCGGAGCGCGAGTCGCACGTCAAGCACTTCCGACAGGCGCTCGACGCGACGGGCGTCGTCGTCGAGATGGCCACCACGAACCTCTTCACCCACCCGGTCTTCAAGGACGGCGGCTTCACGGCCAACGACCGCGACGTCCGGCGCTTCGCGCTGCGCAAGGTCGTCCGCAACATCGACCTCGCCGCCGAGCTCGGCGCGAAGACGTACGTCGCCTGGGGCGGCCGCGAGGGCGCCGAGTCCGGCGGCGCGAAGGACGTCCGGCTGGCGCTCGACCGGATGAAGGAGGCCTTCGACCTGCTCGGCGAGTACGTCACCGAGAAGGGCTACGACATGCGCTTCGCGATCGAGCCGAAGCCCAACGAGCCCCGCGGCGACATCCTGCTGCCGACGGTGGGCCACGCGCTCGCGTTCATCGAACGCCTCGAGCGCCCCGAGCTGTTCGGCGTGAACCCCGAGGTCGGCCACGAGCAGATGGCAGGGCTCAACTTCCCGCACTCCATCGCCCAGGCGCTGTGGTCGGACAAGCTCTACCACATCGACCTCAACGGCCAGAGCGGCATCAAGTACGACCAGGACCTGCGCTTCGGCGCGGGCGACGTGCGCGCCGCGTTCTGGCTCGTGGACCTGCTGGAGAGCGCGGGCTGGGACGGCTGCCGCCACTTCGACTTCAAGCCGCCGCGCACCGAGGACTTCGACGGGGTCTGGGCCTCGGCCGCCGGCTGCATGCGCAACTACCTGATCCTCAAGGAGCGTGCGGCGTCCTTCCGCGCGGACCCGGAGGTCCAGGAGGCGCTGCGCGCGTCCCGGCTCGACGAGCTGGCGCAGCCCACCGCCGCCGACGGGCTCGCGGGGCTGCTCGCCGACAAGTCCGCGTACGAGGACTTCGACGCTGAGGCCGCCGCGGAGCGCGGCATGGCCTTCGAGCGCCTCGACCAGCTCGCGATGGACCACCTGCTGGGCGCCCGCTGAGGCACCCGGCGCGTCGGGAGCCCCCGGCCGGAGACCTCCGGCCGGGGGCTCCCGCGTGCGGGCGCGGGCGTGCGGCGCGCGGTCGGGGCGCGGGCGCGCGGCCCGCTCCCGTCCTGCCGCCGCCGGCCCGTCGGAGCCCCTTGGCAGGAAGCAGGAAGCAGGAAGCAGGAAGCAGGAAACAGGAAACAGGAAGCAGGAAGCAGGGCGCGGTCAGCAGGAAGCAGTGTGGCGGTTGGCGGGGGGCGGATGCGGGTCGGCGGAGGCGCTCAGTCCCGCCCCGCCACGTACGCCAGCGGGTCCGCCAGGACGGCGCGGACGACCAGCGCCGCAGCGCCGCGCGCCGCGTCCCCCGCCGACGACGAGGCCCGCAGCCGGCCGCTGTCGCGCGGCCACAGGCCGGAGACCACCCGGGCCGTCAGCTCGCGGTCGGCCGAGGGGGAGAGCCACGGCATCAGCGGCCGGTAGATGCCGCCCAGCACCACGGCGTCCGGGTCGAAGAGGTTCACCGCACCCGACACCACCCGGCCCAGCATCAGGCCGGCCCGCTCGATCGCGGCCACCGCCGCGCGGTCGCCGCCGCGCGCCTTGCGCTCCAGCTCCGCCACGCCCGGCACCCCGGCGTCCTCGTCCAGGCCGGCCGCCCGCAGCAGTGCCGACTGGCCCGCGTACTGCTCCAGGCAGCCGCGCGAGCCGCACCGGCACAGCGGGCCCTCCGAGTCGACGACCACATGGCCGATCTCGCCCGCGAAGCCGTGGGCGCCGCGCAGGAGTTCACCGTCCAGGACGAGCGCCCCGCCCACCCCGATCTCGCCGGTCAGGTAGAGGAAGGTGCGCAGCGCCCCGAGGCCGCCGAACCACAGCTCGGCGAGCGCCGCCAGATTCGCCTCGTTCTCCGAACTCACCGGCAGCTGCGGCGCGTCCGGCCGCAGCCGGGCCAGCGACTGCGCGAAGTGCTCCTCGGCGGGCACCCGGTTCCACCCCAGGTTCGGCGCCTGGCGCACCGTGCCGCCCGACACCAGCCCCGGCAGGGCGAGTTCGACACCCACCGGGAGCAGGTCCTGCTCACCGGCCGACTCCAGGGTGCGGGCCGCGATGCGCGCCCCGCGCGCCAGGACCTCGGAGGGCAGCGCGCCCCTGTTGTCGATGTGCTCCGTCAGCCGCACCCGGTCGGTGCCGGACAGATCCACCACGCACACCGACACGTAGTCGATGTTGATCTCGACGCCGATGCCGGCGGGACCCGTGCGGGTCACCTTCAGCACGGTGCCCGGCCTGCCCGCCTGCCCGCTGAACGTCTTGCCCGACTCGCTCAGGAAGCCGTTGTCGATCAGCTGCTCCACGAGGGACGACACGGCCGCCCGCGTGAGGCCCACCCGGGCGGCGACCCCGGCCCGCGTCGCCTCGCCCTCGTCCCGCACGGCGCGCAGCACGAGGCTCAGGTTGTGCCGCCGGACCGTCTCCTTGTCGGCCTTCGGGCCGAGCGACACGTGCGATGTGTGGTTGGTGTCCATGTCACCGGCGAGCCTATGTGATGGGCCTCGGCGGGCGGCAGTGCGCGTCCGGCCGGAGCGCGGGCCGGCCGGACCGGATGCCCTTCGCGCAGCTCCCGGCGCGGGGCCGGGGCCTCAGCCGGACGAGGCGGCCGGGGGCCGCATGCCGAGCCACTGCTCGGCGCCCCAGGCCTCGAACCGCTCCACCTCGGTGAAGCCCAGCCTCGCGGCGAGGCGCATCGAACGGGTGTTGGCGGTCTGGGTCGTCAGGACCACCGGCTCGCCGGGAAGCACGCCGTCCACCCAGCCGAGCGCCGCCGCGCACGCCTCCGTGGCGAACCCGCGTCCCCAGGCGCTCGGCAGGAACAGGTAGCCGAGATCGACCTTCCCCGCGGCGGCCGGGCGATGGTGCCCGGGCGATCTCCGCAGCAGGAGCTGGCCTATCATCGAGCCGCCGCGTTCCACGACGAAGCTCCCGGGATACTGCTGGGGCGTTGCGGGCACCTCGCGTGCGAGCTCGTCCCGCGGCCTGGGCCCGCCGAGGTAGGTGTGCACCTCCGGCGAGGCGAGCAACTCGAGGAACGCCGGGCGGTCCCGGCTCTCGGGCTCGCGCAGCACGAGCCGCCCGGTCCTGATCGGCTCGGGCGGCCAGGTCACTGATCCAAGGTCCTCCATCCGGCGGACGCTAACAGCCGGTCGGGCCGGCCGTACGGGAAACGCTGCACCCGCCCGGCCGCCGCCGCGCCATCGGGCACGGGCGGCTCCCGGCGGGCCCCCGGCGGCGCCCGGCGTCCGGGACGGGGCCCGGGC
>NZ_JAKGCV010000408.1 GCF_021556455.1 Streptomyces fuscigenes
CGCCGACACGGCAGGCGCGGACGGGGCGGCGGGCGCCGAACGGGCGGGCACGGCGCGCACGGGCAGCCTCCTGCGCACCTCGCTCGACGTGGCGCGGCGGACGGCCGTGGACCGGCTGTGCGCCGAACTCGGCCTCACACGCTTCCAGTTGCTGCTCGGCGTCTTCGCGTGGAGCGCCTACGGCGTGACGGGCCGGACGCGGCTGCGCGTGGCCTCGCCCACGGCCGGGCGGCCGGTGCCGGAGTGCGAGCGCGGTGTGGGCATGTACGCGAACACGGTCCTGCTCCCCCTGGAGGTCGCCCCGCGCGAGTCCCTGCGCGCCCAGCTCGTCCGGCTGGCCGCCGACGCGCGGGAGGTGCTCGAACGCGAGGACGTGGCGCTCGCCGACGTGCTCGCGGCGGGTCCCTCCGGCGGCTCGCCGTTCGACTTCCTCTTCGTGCTGGAGAACACCGATTTTGGTGCGTTGCGCCTGCCGGGCTGCGCCGCGGAGCCGGTGTGGCGGCCGCCCGCCGGGACCAAGTGCCCGCTGACCGTGTCGCTCGTCGAGCACGGCGACCGCTTCGACTGCCTGTGGGAGTACGACGAGGACCACATCGACGCGGCCCGGGCGCGCGCCATGGCGGACCTCTTCGCGCGCGGGCTCGACCTGCTCGCGCAGGACGGCGCGGCCACGCCCGCCCGGCTGGTGGCGCCGTACCGCGCGGCCCTGCCGGGGCACGGCGACGGCGGGCCCGCGCTGCCCGGCGGGTACCGCACGGTCGCGGAGGGGTTCGCCCGCCAGGTTCGGCTGCGGCCGGACGCGCCCGCCGTGGCGTACGGCGGCGGTGCGGGGCGCCCCGGCGGCGGCACCGTCACGTACGCGGAACTGGACGCGCACGCGCGGGCCCTGGCCGTCGAGTTGCGAGCGGCCCACCGGCTGCCGGGGCCCGGCGAAGCGGGTCCGTGCCGCGTCGCGCTGTACTTCGAGCCGTCGGTCGAGCACGTCGTTGCGCTGCTGGCGCTGGCCCGGCTCGGTGTCACCGCCGTGCCGCTGGACCCGTCGTACCCGGGCGCGCTGCTGCGGCAGGTCCTGGAGCGGGCCGCGCCGGTGTGCGTCCTGCTCGCCCCGGACGGCGCGGCGGCGCTCGACGCGGTGGCCCCGGAGGGCGGGCCCCGGCGCCACCCGGTCGTCCTGGCCGGGCCCGGGGATCCCGGGGACACGGACGGAGTCCGCGCCACGAGCGGCACGGCCACCGACACCGGCACCGACACCGACACTGACACCGGCGCGGGCACCGGCACTGACACTGGCGCGGGCACCGGCACCGGCACTGACACTGGCGCGAGCACCGGCACCATGCCCGAAACGGCGGGTGCCTCCTTCGCGCCCGGGCCGGCGGCGGGCGACGTCCGGCCGCTCTACACGCTCTTCACGTCCGGCTCGACGGGGACGCCCAAGGGCGTGCAGGTCTCCGACCGCACCCTGTGCGACCTGCTGCACTGGCAGGAGGCGGCGGGCGGCCTCGCCGGGCCCGCCGTCACCCAGCAGTTCTCCATGCTCTCGTTCGACGTCTCGTTCCAGGAGATCTTCGGCACCCTGTGCGGCGGCGGGCTGCTGCACCTCGTCGACCGCGAGCTGCGCCACGACCCGCCCGCACTGCTGCGGCGGATGGCGGACGTCGGCGCCCAACGCCTTCATCTTCCCTACGTGGCACTCCAGTTGCTGGCGGAGCACGCCGTGCACCTGGGACTGGGGCCGTCCCGTTTGCGGGACGTGGTCACGGCGGGCGAGCAGCTGGTGTGCACCGACGCCATCCGCACCTGGTTCGCCTCCATGCCGCAGGCCCGCCTGTTCAACCACTACGGGCCGACCGAGACCCATGTCGTCAGCGCCCTGCGGCTGGACGGAGACCCGGCCGACTGGCCCGAACGGCCCGCCGTGGGCAGGCCGGTGGCGGGTGCCCTGCTGCGCGTGGTGGACGAGGCAGACGAGCCGGTGCCCGAGGGCTGCACCGGCAACCTGCTCATCGGCGGGTCCATGGTGTCGCGTTGCTACCTGGGCGACGGGCCGCTCAACGAGGAGCGCTTCACGACGGTGCCCGGGGCGGGGCTGTTCTACCGCAGCGGCGACCGGGCCCGGTTCGGCGCCGACGGACTGCTGCACTTCGCGGGCCGCGACGACCAGCAGATCAAGTTCAGCGGCCACCGGCTGGAACTCGGCCAGGTCGAGGCGGCACTGCTGCGCCACCCCGGGGTCGTGTCCGCCGTGGTGGTGCGGGACGGCGACCACCTGGTCGGCTGCTTGCAGGCACGCGACGGGGCCGCGGGAGAGGTCACCCACACCGCGTTGAGCACCCATCTGGCCGCGCTGCTGCCGCCGTTCGCGCGGGTGGAGCGCTTCCGTCTGCTGTCCTCGCTGCCGCGCACGCCCAGCGGGAAGCTCGATCGGGCGGCCGCTCTCGCCGCTGCGGGCGCGGACCTGCCCCGACCCGCCGGGCCTCTCCCGGCGGCCGGCGCACGGGCCGGGGGAGCACGGGGTCCGGCCGGGGCCCCCGGCCCCCGCCCCGGCGACCTGAGGACGCGGATCGTCGACGCGTTCCGTGAGGTCACCGGCCACGGCATCGAGCCGGGCGTGACGTTCTTCGCGGCGGGCGCGACGAGCCTCGACCTGATGCGCTTCCATCTGCACTGCACCGCGAGGCTGGGCCTGCGCTTCACCGTCGCCGACCTGTTCGAGCAGGTCACGGTGGACGCGCTCGTCCGCCATCTGGCGCGGCAGGAGGAGCGATCGGGCGCGGGTGCGCCGGACACCGGAGCCGCGCGGCGCGCCGCGGAGGCGGAGGCAGCGGAGCCGACGCCCCGGGAGGCTGGAGAGGCACAAGGGACTGGAGAGGCACAGGGGACTGGAGAGGCAGGGGAGGCTGAGGAGGCGGCGGGAAGCGGCGCGCCGGCGTCGCCGGCGTCACCGGCGTCGCCAGGCGCCCGTGAGACGGCCCGTACCGGCGGCGGCCCGGCGGCCGAGCCGATCGCGGTGATCGGCATGGCCGTACGGCTCCCCGGCGCGTCCGACCTCGCGTCCTTCTGGCGGATGACCGAGCAGGGCGGCCGCGGCATCACGTATTTCGAGGCGGCGGACGGCCTGGTGGGGGCGCGGAGCCTGTTGGACGGGCCGCTCGCCTTCGACCCGGGCCACTTCGGCATCAGCCCGCAGGAGGCCCGGCTGATGGACCCGCAGCAGCGCCACCTGCTGATGGGCTGCGTCGAGGCGCTCGCGCACGCCGGGATCGGCGACACGTCGGCACTGCGGGTCGGACTCGTGGCCGGGGCGGGCGAGAACACCTACTTCCAGGCCATGCTGCGCGAGGCCGACGCGGCGGGCCTGCCGGACGGGTTCCAGTTGGCCCTGCACCACGAGAAGGACTTCCTGGCCACGAAGGCCGCCTTCCACCTGGGTCTCACCGGGCCCGCGCTCACCGCGCAGTCGGCGTGCTCCAGTTCGCTCGTGGCGGTCCACCTGGCCGCGGGCATGCTGCGCCAGGGCGACGCGGAGGTGATGCTCGCGGGCGGGGTGCTGATCGACCTCTCGCTCGCGGGCGGCTACCGCTACCGGCCGCAGCACATCTTCTCCTCAGACGGCCACTGCCGTCCCTTCAGCGACGACGCGGACGGCACGGTGGGCGCCGGCGGTGTCGGTGTGGCGGTCCTCAAGCCGCTGGCCGCGGCCCGGCGCGACGGCGACACGGTGTACGCCGTGCTGACCGGCTCCGCCGTGAACAACGACGGTGCGGACAAGATGAGTTACAGCGCGCCCTCGGTCTCCGGGCAGCGCGCCGTGATCCGGGAGGCACTGCGCCGTGCAGGCAGGACAGGAGCGGACGTCGGGTACGTGGAGGCGCACGGCACCGGCACCCGGCTCGGCGACCCGATCGAGGTCGCGGCGCTGCGCCGGGCGCTCGGGGACGGCGCCGGGCCCCGCTCGTGCGCCCTCTCCTCGGTCAAGAGTCAGATAGGGCACCTGGGGGCGGCGGCGGGGATCGTCGGGTTCGTGCGCGCGGCGCTCGCTCTGCACCACGGGGTGATCCCGCCGACCGCCGACTTCCGCGCCCCCAACCCCCGTTTCGGCGCGGACCTCGACCCGTTCCGCATCCCGACGCGGTCGGAGCCGTGGCCCGCCGGGCGGGAGCGGGTCGCGGCGGTCAGCAGTTTCGGCATCGGCGGCACCAACGCGCACGTAGTGCTGGAGGCCGCTGACACAAGGCCGTCCGCGCCGGCCGGCTCGGGCGGCGACCTGTCCCGCCAGGGCGGCCTCCTGCCACTGTCCAGCGGCAGCGCGGCGGCCCTGCGGGCGGACGCGCGCCGGATCGCCGACCATCTCGCCGCGGCGCCCGGCGCGTATCCGCAGGTGATGCGGCATCTGCGGGCCGGAAGGCCTGCGCGCGCCTGGCGGGCGGCCGGCCTCTGCGAGGACGCGGCGTCCGCCGTCGCGTGGCTGCGCGCGCTGGCGCGGGAGCCCGCGGGGACGGACGGCGAGAGCGGGGAACGCGGGCCGGTGGCGGGCGGGGACGACGCCCACGCCGCCCCCGTGGAGGCCCGCGACGCGGCGGAGGACCGGATTCTCCGGATCGTCCGGACGGCGACCAGCCGCGATCTGCCGCCCCTGCGGGCGGCGGGCGAAGACGCCGCCGACCTGGCCCGTGCCTGGATGTCCGGCCGGACGATCGCCTGGTCAACGGGCCCGGCGCCCGCGCCCTGGGACTTCCCCCCGCCCGCGTTCGACCTGACCGACCACGCGTTCGCGCGCCGCCCGCACGGCGGCCCGGCCATGTCCACCGGCCACGCGGATGCCCGTCAGTCCGCCGGCGCGGCGCCCGGCGTCGCGCCGGCATCCGGTGTCGTGGACCCCGGCGCCACAGGTGGCGGCACCGCGGGTACCGGCGCCACGAGTACCGGTCAGGTGCGGCCCCCGGCCACGGGATCCGGTGACGCGCGGCCG
>NZ_JAKGCV010000409.1 GCF_021556455.1 Streptomyces fuscigenes
GCCGCGGGCGCCCCCGACGCCTGAGGCGCCGACGCCTGCTCGGCCGTGGCCGCCTGCCGCCCGCCTCCGCTCGCGCGGTCCCCGGCGTCCGGCCCGCCGGCCGGTTCGGTCCGGGGGACCGTCCGCGAAGCGGCCGGAGTGAGCGCCGTGCCACTGCCGCCGGCCGTCTCCCCGCCGGCCGCCGCCCGGGCCGCGCCGCTCTCCACCGCGCGCCGGGCACGCGGCGCGGGAAGCGCCGCCTGCCGGGCGCCGTTCGCCGCGAGTTCGTCCAGTGCCCTGCTCGCCATCAGGAACGCGGACGGGGTCGGCGTACCGCCCGCCGCCAGCGCCCTGGGCTCCGCGGTGGCCTCGATCGCCAGCCTGCGGCGGCCTTCGAGGGCGCTCGCGCGCTCCGTCTCCGCCGTCGCGTACCGGCGCAGCAGCGCCGCGTGCTCGCCGCGCAGCCGGGCCAGCTCCACCCGCTTGGCGCGGAGCTTTCCCTCCAGGCGGGTGCGGATCTCCCGGGCCTCGTCGACGTCGGCCTCGAGCTCCGCGACCCGCTCGTCGGTCTTCCACTGGTCGCTCTCGCGAGCGCGCGTCAGCTCCGCGACCCGGCGGCCCGCTTCGCGGTCCCACGCCCGCATGACGACCGCACCGGCCAGGGCGGCCACGCCGGCCACCACCGCGAGCCCGCGCAGGACGAGCGGATCGGCGATCGCCCAGACACCTCCCGCACACACGACGGCGACCGTGGCGACGGCGCTCGGCGGCATGAACTGGTGGAGGGGCGGCGAATGGCGGTGGCGTCCACGTGGCATGGCTCGAAATTTACCGCGCCGATGGGCCGAACGGGTGTGAGGGGAGGTAACTTTGCCGGTCCGTTTTCGGGACCTTCACCCGCGCCCCGCCGAACCCGGACACGATCGCCCGCCCGGCCCCGTCCGGCCGGCCCCCGGTGCGCGCGGCCGAGGGCCCACGAAGCCTTACCGGCAGGGGACTTGGGCGGGAAGCACACCGTGGCCGGCCCGGATCCGCGCGGTGTGCGCGCCGCTTCGCCGGGGCGACGCACAACGGACGCGCGGCAACCGCCCCTTGTGCCTCCCGCCCGTCCCGCGCGGCGCCGCGGCCCGTGGGGCGGCCTCGGCCCGTGGGGCGCCCGGGTCCGGGCGGCGCCTCAGCCCACGCGGCGGCCGAGCCACACCAGGGCCGCGGGGATCTCGCGCTTCCACGTGTTGTAGTTGTGCCCGCCGTCCGGAAGGATGATCGAAGAGACCCGCGCGGGCGCGCGCACGGCGCTGATGAAGCGACGGGTCTCGGCCAGGTTCCGTTCGCCGTGCAGTGTGCTGGTCACCAGCATCGACGTCGACGGCGGCGTCTCGTGGCGCAGCAGCCACACCAGGTCGGCGTGCCGGCGCAGCGACTCGTCGCCGTGGAACAGGTCGCCGGTGGTGGGGTCTTCGGCCGCCTTGTAGTCGGCGGCGAGGCCGACGGCCGCACCGAAGTCGTTCGGATGGTGCATCGCGATCTTCAGCGCGCAGTAGCCGCCGGTGGAGTCCCCCATGATCCCCCAGTGCGTCAGGCCCGGCCCGACGCGGTAGGAGTGCGTGATCACGTCCGGGATGTCGCGGGCGAAGTACGTCTCCGTCCGCGGCCCGTGGGGCACGTCCACGCACTCGGTGTCGCGCGGCGGGGCGACCGTGGGGCGCAGCATGACGAGCACCATCGGCTCCATGCGGTGCGCCGCGGCCTGGGCCTTGGCGATGGCCGGGTAGTCGAGCCGCGAGACCAGGGCCTTCGCGGAGCCCGGATAGCCCGTCAGCACGATGGCCGCCGGGAACAGGTGGTGCGCGTAGCGGGGCTGGAAGTACTCGGGCGGCAGGTACACGTACGCCGCGCTGACGATGTGGCTGCGCGGCCCCGCGATGGCGGTCTCCCGCACGAGCCCGTCGCGCGCGGGCCGGGCGCCGCTCGGCAGGTCGGCGCTGATCGGGCGCTGCACGGCCGCGACCGTGCCCGACGGGTCCGTGTCGTGCACGAGGACCGTGCCCATGCCCGTCTCGCGCCCCAGGAGGTCGTCCCAGGACGCGTAGAACAGGAAGGACCGGTTGGCCGCCAGCGCGACGGCGGCGAAGATCGCCACCTGGGTCGCGAACAGCAGCCCCACCCTCCCGGACACCGGCCGCACCCCGCGCCCGGCGAGCCGCGGCCACCGCCACACGGTGACGGCGAACAGCGCCACGGCCGCCAGCACCGCCACGGCCAGGACCTTGTGGCTGGTCAGACCCATGTTCGAAGACCCCCTCCTCAGTGAACTTCCCCGCCCGATGAACCCGCTCCGTCAAAGCCCCGTCATAGGAAACACATGCAGTCCGGCCGCCGCTCGGCGGTGGAGCGCCGGGCACGACGACCACCGGACGACTACGGGAAGCGACGGCTGTGCCGGTAGATGGGGACAAATCAGCATTGGTTCCGTTCGGGACCCCGGACCACTCCGGACGGGGGACGAACGGCGGGCCCGAAGTCCGTGCCGAGGGAGGTCGCGGAACCCGTGCCGAGGGGCCGCGCCGCGCGGGCCCGGACGCACCCGCCACCGCCGCCCCTGCACCCGGCGCTCCCCCGTCCGACCCGGCAGACGCCTCCGATCCGGCAGACGCATCCGACCCATCAGACACATCCGATCCAGCAGATCCGTCCCGCCGCAGGGATCCGAAAGCCCCGAAAGCTCCGACGGCCCCCGCGGGCACGGCAGGCACGGCACGTACGCCGTCCGCAGCAGCACCGCCGACCGCAGCAGCGGCAGCAGGCACAGCGGGCGCAGCAGGCACGGCAGGCGAACGCGCCCCCGTGTCCCCGCCGAGCCCGCCGGGCGCGCGGCGCGCCCCGGCCGGCACCCCGTCAGGCCCGGCCCGCACCACGTCGGGCGCCTCGGCGACCTCCTCGGGCGCCTCCCGGGCGGCCCGCCGGTGGGCGCCGTGGCCCGCGCCCCGCACCGTGCCCTCGTTCATCGGGACGGCGTGCACGCTCGTCGCCCTCGTGAACCTGGCGTCCGGCATCTTCCCCCGCTTCCGGCACAGCCGCATACACGCCCTCGCGGAGGTGCTGCCCGGCGCGCTCGGCCCGTTCGCCGCCGCGTTCGCCGTCAGCGTCGGGGTGCTGCTGATGTGCCTCGCGCACGGACTCAAGCGGCGCAAGCGGCGCGCCTGGCGGGCGGCCGTGGTGCTGCTGCCGACGGGCGCCGTGGCCCAGCTCCTGTACCGGCACTCACTGCTGGGCGCCCTGGTCTCGCTGCTGCTGCTCGCGCCGCTGATCGCCCACCGCGCGCAGTTCGCGGCGCTGCCCGACCCGCGGGGGCGGTGGACGCCGGTGACGAACTTCCTGCTGATGGGGGCGGGCTCCATCGGCCTCGGCCTGATCGTCGTGAGCGCGCATCCGCACCGCACGGTCGGCAGCCCGACGTTCGGTGAGCGCCTGGAGCACGTCGTGTTCGGGCTGTTCGGCTTCGAGGGCCCGGTGGCCTACCGAGGTCCCACGGACAATGTCGTCGCGTACACGCTCGGCTCGCTGGGCCTGCTGACCGCCCTGACCACCGTCTATCTGGCGCTGCGCCCCGAGCACCCCGCGGCGCGGCTGACCGCGGACGACGAGCGCCGGCTGCGGGACCTGCTGGCCCGGCACGGCGGGCGGGACTCGCTCGGCCACTTCGCGCTCCGCCGCGACAAGGGGGTCGTCTTCTCCGGCAGCGGCAAGGCGGCCGTGTGCTACCGCGTGGTCTCCGCGGTGATGCTCGCGAGCGGCGACCCGATCGGCGACGTGGAGGCCTGGCCGGGGGCCATCGAGCGGTTCATGGAGACGGCCGAGGCCCATTCGTGGATTCCCGCCGTCATGGGGTGCAGCGAGACGGGCGGCGAGGTGTGGACGCGCGAGACGGGCCTCGACGCGCTCGAACTCGGCGACGAGGCCGTCGTCGAGGTGGCCGACTTCTCGCTGGGCGGGCGCGCCATGCGCAACGTGCGGCAGATGGTGAAGCGGGTGGAGCGGGCCGGGTACGAGACCCGGGTGCGCCGGGTGCGGGACGTGCCCGCCGCGGAGCTCGACCGGATCCGGCGGGCCTCGGCCGAGTGGCGGGGCAGCGGCACGGAGCGCGGGTTCTCCATGGCGCTGGGCCGCATCGGCGACCCGGGCGACGGCGACGCGGTGATCGCCACCGCCCACCGCACCGCGCCCGGGCCGGTACGGGAGCCCGCGACCGGTGCGCCCGGCGCGGCCGGAACGCCCGCAGCGCACGGGCAACCGAACGGACGGGCGGCTCCGGGCGCGCCGGCCGCGGCACCGGAGCCGTACGGGGACCTGAAGGGCGTCCTGCACTTCGTGCCGTGGGGCGACGACGGGATCTCCCTCGACCTGATGCGCCGCGACCGCTCCGCCGACCCCGGGCTGAACGAGCTGCTGATCGTCGCCACGCTCCAGGCCGCGCCGGGGCTGCGGGTGCGGCGGGTCTCGCTGAACTTCGCGATGTTCCGCTCGGTGCTGGCCCGCGGGGAACGGCTGGGCGCGGGCCCGGTGCTGCGCGGCTGGCGGGGGACCCTCGTCTTCCTCTCGCGCTGGTTCCAGATCGAGTCGCTCTACCGCTTCAACGCGAAGTTCCAGCCGCGCTGGGAGCCCCGCTTCCTCGTCTTCCGCGGCAGCCGGGACCTGCCCAGGATCGGCCTCGCCGCCCTTCAGGCGGAGGGCTTCCTCACGCTTCCCCCGCGCGGGTTCGCCCGGGTGGCCGACGCGGAGCCGTGCGCCCACGCGCCGGGCGGCGCCACGCCCGGCCGTCCGGCGGGATTCGCGTCCGCGCAAGCACGTCCGCGCGGGAGCGGGGACGCGCGTCCGGACGGTGGCGGGGACGGTCGCGGGGAGCGGCGCGGGGCCGGGCCCCGGGGCGGGCGGGAGGGCGGTCCCGGGCCCG
>NZ_JAKGCV010000040.1 GCF_021556455.1 Streptomyces fuscigenes
CGTGAATGCTTTCCCCGTCATCGGGGTCACACCACGAGAGCGGGACCACGGGAAGGAATAATCCCCGCGGTCCACAGCGTCCTCGCTGTGTTGTGTTACTACAAAGGAACCTCGTCCACCGAAACCACCCGACCCCACAAGGAGGCCAGATCGTCCGGCTTTAATGGACGGGGTATCAACATATCTGGCGTTGACTTTTAGCACGCTGTTGAGTTCTCAAGGAACGGACGCTTCCTTCGGATTCCCTTCCGGGGTTCCTCCGGGCTTTCCCTTCGGTATTTCTTGCCTTTCGGCTGACCCCGACTTTATCAGAAGTTCTGAGGGCCGTTTTCCACTCTCCCGCGGCATCCGCAGGCACATACGTGCCCGCTGCTGCGTTCCGGTGGAGATGTAAACGTACTGGAGCGGGGGGCCCCGATGCAAATCGGGACCCCCCGCTCCACGGAGCCGTCGGCAGTGCGCCGACGGACCGTCAGACCTCCACCACCACCGGCAGGATCATCGGACGCCGGCGGTACGTGTCCGAGACCCACTTGCCCACCGTGCGGCGGACCAGCTGCTGGATCTGGTGCGGGTCGGAGACGCCGTCCTGGGCCGATCTCGCGATGGCCTCGTCCACCTTCGGCAGGACGGCCGCGAACGCGGCGTCGTCGATGCCGGAGCCCCGGGCCTGGAAGTGCGGGCCGCCCACGACCTTGCCGGTCGTGGAGTCAACCACCACGAAGACCGACACGATGCCCTCGTCGCCGAGGATGCGCCGGTCCTTGAGCGACGACTCGTCGACGTCACCGACCGACAGGCCGTCCACGTAGACGTAGCCGGCCTGGACCTTGCCGGTGATCCTCGCCTTGCCGTCGACCAGGTCGACGACCACGCCGTCCTCCGCGATCACGATGTGGTCCTTCGGGACCCCGGTGAGCGCGCCGAGTTCGGCGTTGGCGCGCAAGTGGCGCCATTCGCCGTGCACCGGCATGAGGTTCTTCGGCTTGCAGATGTTGTAGAAGTACAGCAGTTCGCCCGCGGACGCGTGGCCCGAGACGTGCACTTTCGCGTTGCCCTTGTGGACCACGTCGGCGCCCCAGCGCGTCAGGCCGTTGATCACGCGGTACACCGCGTTCTCGTTGCCCGGGATCAGGGACGACGCGAGGATCACCGTGTCGCCCTGGACGATCCGGATCTGGTGGTCGCGGTTGGCCATGCGGGACAGGGCGGCCATGGGCTCGCCCTGGGACCCCGTGCACACGAGCACGATCTCGTCGTCCGGCAGGTCGTCGAGCGTCTTGACGTCCACCACGAGCCCCGGCGGAACCCGCAGGTAGCCGAGCTCGCGGGCGATGCCCATGTTGCGCACCATCGAGCGGCCGACGAAGGCCACTCTGCGGCCGTACTCGTGCGCCGCGTCCAGGATCTGCTGGATCCGGTGCACGTGGCTCGCGAAGCTCGCCACGATGATCCGCTTGCTCGCGTTCGCGAAGACCTGGCGCAGCACACCGGAGATGTCCCGCTCCGGCGGTACGAAGCCCGGGACCTCGGCGTTGGTGGAGTCCACCAGCAGCAGGTCGATGCCCTCCTCGCCGAGCTTGGCGAAGGTGGGCAGGTCCGTGAGCCTGCGGTCCAGCGGCAGCTGGTCCATCTTGAAGTCGCCGGTGTGCACGGCCATGCCGGCGGGCGTGCGGATGGCGACCGCCAGCGCGTCCGGGATGGAGTGGTTCACGGCGACGAACTGGCAGTCGAACGGGCCGATGCGCTCGCGGTGCCCCTCCGCCACCTCCAGGGTGTACGGGCGGATGCGGTGCTCCTGGAGCTTCGCCTCGATGAGGGCCAGCGTCAGCTTGGAGCCGATGAGCGGGATGTCCGGCTTCAGCCGGAGCAGGTACGGCACGCCGCCGATGTGGTCCTCGTGACCGTGCGTGAGGACGACACCCTCGATGTCGTTCAGCCGGTCCTTCAGGATCGTGAAGTCGGGCAGGATCAGGTCGATGCCCGGCTGCTCCTCCTCGGGGAAGAGGACGCCGCAGTCGACGATGAGCAGGCGTCCGCCGTACTCGAAGACCGTCATGTTGCGGCCGATCTCGCCGAGGCCACCCAGCGGGGTGACGCGCAGGCCGCCCTTCGGCAGCTTCGGAGGGGCGCCGAGTTCGGGATGCGGATGACTCAAAAGACTCTCCTCACCACACGCGCCACGTACCGCTGGGGCACGTGGCGCGCATGACATTCGTGCACTTGCAGTTGTCTGTTTCCGGGAGCGCTTCCCGGTCCTTCTCGTCTCGTTCCGGCTATTCAGTTGTGAAGTCTGTTGTCAGAGCTGTACCCCGCCGGCGGCGAGGTCGACCTTGAGCTGAGCGGTCTCCTGGTCGGTGAGCCCGACGAGCGGGAGACGCAGCGGGCCGCCCGGAAGGTTCCGCAGGGTCAGCGCGGCCTTCGTGGTGATGACGCCCTGGGTGCGGAACATGCCGATGAAGACCGGCAGCAGCTTCTGGTGGATCTCGGCCGCCTTCTGCACGTCGCCGTGGCTGAAGGCCTCGACGAGCTCGCGCAGCTCCGGGGTGGCCACGTGCCCCACGACGGAGACGAAGCCGACCGCGCCCACCGCCAGCAGCGGCAGGTTCAGCATGTCGTCGCCGGAGTACCAGGCGAGGCCGGACTCCGCGATGGCCAGGCTCGCGCGCCCCAGGTCGCCCTTGGCGTCCTTGTTGGCGACGATCCGGGGGTGCCTGCCGAGACGGATCATCGTCTCGGTGTCGATGGGGACGCCGCTGCGGCCGGGGATGTCGTACAGCATGACCGGGAGCCCGGTCGCGTCGGCGATCGCCGTGAAGTGCTGGAGGATGCCCTCCTGCGGCGGCTTGCTGTAGTACGGCGTGACCGCGAGCAGCCCGTGCGCGCCGGCGCGCTCGGCGGTCCTCGCCAGCTCCATGCTGTGCCGGGTGTCGTTGGTGCCGACGCCCGCGATGACGTGGGCCCGGTCTCCGACCGCCTCCACGACGGCCCGCAGCAGGTGCTCTTTCTCCGCGTCCGTGGTGGTCGGGGACTCACCGGTGGTGCCGCTGAGTACCAGGCCGTCGTTGCCTGCGTCCACCAGGTGGGTGGCGAGCCGCTGGGCACCGTCGGCGTCGAGCGAGCCGTCCGCCGTGAAGGGCGTGACCATGGCGGTGAGGACCCTGCCGAAGGGGGTCTGCGGAGTAGAGGTCGGAGCCATGGGTAACACGCTACTCGCTGCTCAGCCCGCGGTGTGGCTTCGGGGCACCGGACAAGAGGAGCCCGGCACTGCCTGCTCGGGGGTTCAAGCAGTGCCGGGTCCGTTTGATCAGCCTAGATGAACTTCTCGAAATGCCGCAATACGGACACCTGGGCCGGTGGGCCGTACATCTGTGCCCGAGAGGCCTTCCGGACCCCGCGGCCGGCCCGCGCTCCACGCCGCGCGCGGGGGTGTCGCCGCAGGTCAGGGTGCTACGCGACCGTTGGCGCCGAAGGCCGCGTGCGTCAACGGCATGAGCGTTCGCCAGTGCTCCTCCATCTGCTCGCCGACCATCTCGATCTCCCGCTGGGGGAACGAGGGGACCTTGGCGTCCTCGTGCTGCGTGCGCAGGCCGAGGAAGTGCATCAGCGAGCGCGCGTTGCAGGTCGCGTACATCGACGAGAACAGGCCGACGGGCAGGGTCGCCCGCGCGACCTCCCGCGCGATGCCGGCGGCCAGCATCTCCTGGTACGCGGCGTACGAGCGCCGGTAGGAGTCCTCCATGGCCGCGGTGACCGTCGCGTGCTGCTCGGCCGTGCCGTGCACGAACTCGTACTTGCCGGGCCGGCCCTGCTGGACGAGCCTGCGGTCCTCGCCCGGGACGTAGAAGACGGGCAGCAGCTCGCGGTACCTCCCGGACTCCTCGTTGTACGACCAGCCGACCCTGTGGCGCATGAACTCCCGGAACACGAAGATCGGGGCGCTGACGAAGAAGGTCATCGAGTTGTGCTCGAAGGGGCTGCCGTGGCGGTCCCGCATCAGGTAGTTGATCAGTCCCCTGGAGCGTTCCGGGTCCTTGGTCAGCTCCTCCAGGGACTGCTCGCCCGCGGTCGAGACCCGGGCGGCCCACAGGACGTCGGAGTCGGACGCGCTGTGCTTCACCAACTCGACGGTCACGTCGCTGCGGAAACTTGGCTCCGGCCCGGCCTTGTCGGTGCTCACCTGCGGGTCCTTCCGTTCTGTACGCGTGCGGGGCCCACTGTAGAGGTGCCGGGGAGCGTCCCGGCACGGCAGGCCGTCCGGCCGGCCTCCCGGAATCTTCCGGGGAATTCGGGCACCTGATCGGTTTGTTCCGCGTCTACCTGAGCAGCAGGGCTGCTGACGGATGGCAGCGCAGCAAACGGGAGGAGTCCACCCCATGTTCCGCCGGCGCGAAGGCGTACCTTTCAGCTTCCTCGCGGAGGCCGAGGCCGACCGCTTCGACAGCAATGTGGAGCCGCCGCCGAAGCAGCGCGCGGGGCGGGGCGAGCTCATGGGCCGCGCGCTGATCGGTCTCGTGATCGCGGGGGCGTTCGCGGGCTCGCTGCTGTTCGGCATGCCCGCGCTGGAATCGAACCCGACGCTGCACCACGTGCAGCAGTCGGAGGCCTCGCAGCACCGCTGAGGGCCCCCGGACGCTCCTGGGCGCCCCCTCGCGGGCGCGCCGGGCGTCCCGGCGTCGCACGCGCCCCCCGGCGCGTCCGGTGCCCGCCGTGAACGGACCGGCGGGCGCCTCCCGCATCCGTACGGACCCCTCGGGTGGCCCGTTCGTGCGCGGCATCGGTAGCCTCACCGGGCACAGCAATCGAGCGTGCTTGTGAGTGAGGATCAGTCGTGCCCTTGTCCTTCCTGACGGCCGATCGTCCGTTCGACGCGGCGGACGACTCCGCGTTGCCGTACGACGACCACGATCAATGGCGTCGCCCCTACCGGCCGGGTCCCTGGCGGGTGGGTGTCGCAGCGGTTCTCCTGCTGCTTTCCTCGTTCATCCTGTTCGCCACGGTGGTCACCGCGCTCGCCGCGGGCGGCTCCGGGGCCGTGGTGTGCGCCGTCGTCTCCGCGGTGGTCATAGCGGTGGCACTGCGCATGCTGCGGATGGGGACGTGGGTGAGCAGGCACGGGGTGCGCCGCGTGGCCCTGCTGCGTACGTCCACGGTGGCCTGGCAGCAGGCGTCCGCCGTGCGTACGGTGCAGCAGCCGGTGCGCTGGCTGGGCCTGCCCCGTACGGTGCAGGGCCAGGCCCTGGTGCTCGAACGGCACCGGGGCGAGCGACTGCACCTGATGACGACCCACAGCGCGGACTTCCTGTCGAGCGGTGACGCGTTCGACCGCGCCGCGGACACCGTCGAGGCGTGGGGTGCGGAGTACGCGCGCATCCGCTGAGGGATCGTTCGGCCGCCGGGGCCCGTGAGGGATCGGTGTGTCAGGCGCGGACGGGCTTGCCGTCCCGGAGCGCTATGGCACGCTGCATCGCCTTGCGGGCCCTCGGCGTGTCCCGGGCGTCCCGGTAGGCGACGGCGAGCCGGAACCAGCAGCGCCAGTCGCCGGGGGCGTCCTCGGTCTCGATGCGCCGCCGTTCGAAGACGGCGTCCGCGGACGCGCGGTCGATGCGGCCGTCGGGCGTGCGCACGAGTTCGTCGACGGGCAGGCCGCCCTCGGCGTCGAGCTCGGCGGCCAGGCGGTTGGCGCGGGTGACGAAGCGGGTGTTCTGCCACAGGAACCAGGCCCCGATGAGCGGCAGGATCAGGACCGCGACGCCGAAGGGGACGGTGACGGCGGTGCCGGCCTGGATGAGCCAGACGCCCCGGGTTCCGGCGAGGACGAAGTAGAAGACGAGGACGACGGCACCGACGGCGTAGGTGATCTTTGCGCTCATGGCTGGGTGGGTCCGGTCCGCTCAGGCGAGGTCGAGGAAGTGTTCCAGGCCAACGGTCAGCCCCGGGGCCGTGACGACACGGCGCACGCCGAGCAGGATGCCCGGCATGAAGCTGCTGTGGTGCAGCGAGTCGTGGCGGATGGTGAGGGTCTCGCCCTCGCCGCCGAGGATGACCTCCTGGTGCGCGAGCAGGCCGCGCAGCCGTACGGAGTGCACGCGCACGCCGTCGACGTCGGCCCCGCGGGCGCCCTCCAGGGCGGTCCTCGTGGCGTCCGGCTGCTCGCCGAGCCCGGCGGCCGCGCGGGCCCCGGCGACGAGCTGGGCGGTCCTGGTGGCCGTGCCGGAGGGGGCGTCGGCCTTGTTCGGGTGGTGCAGCTCGACGATCTCGACGGACTCGAACATCCGGGCGGCGAGCTCGGAGAACTTCATCGTGAGCACGGCGCCGATGGAGAAGTTGGGCGCGATGAGCACGCCCGTGCCGGGCGAGGCGGCGAGCGAGGTGCCGAGTTCGGCCAGGCGCTCCTCGGTCCAGCCGGTCGTGCCGACGACGGCGTGGATGCCGTGGCGCACGCAGAAGTCGAGGTTGCCCATGACGGAGGCGGGCGTGGTGAGCTCGACGGCGACCTGCGCGCCGGTGTCGACGAGGGCCTCCAGCGTGTCGCCCCGGCCGACGGCGGCGACCAGTTCCATGTCGTCGGCGGCCTCGACGGCCCGTACCGCCTCGGAGCCGATGCGGCCCTTGGCGCCGAGTACGGCCACGCGCAGCTTGCTCATCGCTCGGTTCTTCCTTCTCGGATCGGGGTGGTGCGGCTTCGTTCGGGGTGGGCGGCCCGGCGCCGGGCCGGGCCGCCCGGGCCCGGAGGGGGGAACCTACGAGACGGCTTCGTCGAGGCGGGCCGCGTCCTTGTCGCCGAGCGGTCCGATGACCGCGAGCGAGGGGCGCTGTCCCAGTAGATCGCGGGCAACCTCGCGGACGTCGTCCGGGGTGACCGCGGCGATCCTCGCGAGGAGGTCGTCCGTGGAGAGGTGGTCGCCCCAGCACAGCTCGCTCTTGCCGACGCGGTTCATGAGGGCGCCGGTGTCCTCCAGGCCGAGGACGGTGGCCCCGGAGAGCTGGCCGACGGCACGGGCGAGCTCGTCGTCGTCGAGCCCCTCGGTGGCGGCGCGGTCCAGCTCGTCCCGGCAGATCTTCAGCACGTCGCCGACCTGGCCGGGGCGGCAGCCGGCGTAGACGCCGAACAGGCCGCAGTCCGCGAATCCGGACGTGTACGAGTAGACGCTGTAGGCGAGGCCGCGCTTCTCGCGGACTTCCTGGAAGAGGCGGGAGCTCATGCCGCCGCCGAGTGCGGTGTTGAGTACGCCGAGGGCCCAGCGGCGCTCGTCGGTGCGGGCGAGGCCGGGCATGCCGAGGACGACGTGCGCCTGCTCGGTGGCGCGGTCGAGGACCTCGACCCTCCCCGCGCTGCGCAGGGCGCGCACCCCGCCGCGCGGCGCCACGGGGGCGGCGTCGGCGCTGCCGAGGGCGCCGGCCTTCTCGAAGGCCCCGCGGACCTGCCGTACGAGGGCGGCGTGGTCGACGTTGCCCGCGGCGGCCACGATGAGGTGCCGGGGGTCGTAGTGCTTCTTGTAGTAGCGCGCGATCCGGTCGCGGTCCAGGGCCTCGACGGTCTCGACGGTGCCGAGGACGGGGCGGCCGAGGGGCGTGTCGCCGAACATCGTGTGCGCGAACAGGTCGTGCACGATGTCGCCGGGGTCGTCGTCGGTCATCGCGATCTCTTCGAGGATGACCCCGCGCTCCGCGTCGACGTCCGCGGCCTCGATGAGGGAGCCGGTCAGCATGTCGCAGACGATGTCGACGGCGAGCGGCAGGTCGGAGTCGAGGACCCGCGCGTAGTAGCAGGTGTACTCCTTCGCCGTGAAGGCGTTCATCTCGCCGCCGACCGCGTCGATCGCGGAGGAGATGTCGAGGGCGCTGCGCTGCTTCGTGCCCTTGAAGAGGAGGTGTTCGAGGTAGTGGGTGGCGCCGCCGAGCGCCGGTGTCTCGTCGCGGGAGCCGGCCTGGACCCAGATGCCGAAGGTCGCGGAGCGGACCGTGGGCAGGGTCTCGGTGACGACGCGCAGGCCGCCGGGCAGGGTGGTGCGGCGGACGGTTCCGGCGCCGTCGGTGCCCTTGACGAGGGTTCGGGTACGGGCGACGGCCCGCGCCTCGGTGGAGGTGCGGGCCGTCGCCTTGAAGCCGGGGGACGTCACTTGGCGTCTGCGTCCTTCGCGTCGCTCTCGCCGGACTTGCTGTCGTCCTCGCCCTCCATGACGGGGATGAGGGACAGCTTGCCGCGCTGGTCGATCTCGGCGATCTCGACCTGGACCTTCTGGCCCACGCCGAGCACGTCCTCGACGTTCTCCACGCGCTTGCCGCCGGCGAGCTTGCGGATCTGCGAGATGTGCAGCAGTCCGTCCTTGCCGGGCATGAGGGAGACGAACGCGCCGAACGTGGTCGTCTTGACGACCGTGCCCAGGTAGCGCTCGCCGACCTCCGGCATGGTCGGGTTGGCGATGCCGTTGATCGTGGTGCGGGCGGCCTCCGCGGAGGGGCCGTCGGCGGCACCGATGTAGATGGTGCCGTCGTCCTCGATCGTGATGTCGGCGCCGGTGTCCTCCTGGATCTGGTTGATCATCTTGCCCTTGGGGCCGATGACCTCGCCGATCTTGTCCACCGGGATCTTGACGGTGATGATCCGCGGCGCGTTCGGGGACATCTCGTCGGGGACGTCGATGGCCTCGTTCATCACGTCGAGGATGTGCAGGCGGGCGTCGCGGGCCTGCTTCAGGGCGGCGCCGAGCACGGAGGCGGGGATGCCGTCGAGCTTGGTGTCGAGCTGCAGCGCGGTCACGAACGTCTTGGTGCCGGCGACCTTGAAGTCCATGTCGCCGAAGGCGTCCTCGGCACCGAGGATGTCGGTGAGGGTGACGTAGTGCGTCTCGCCGTCGATCTCCTGGGAGATCAGGCCCATGGCGATGCCGGCGACGGGGGCCTTGAGCGGCACACCGGCGTTCAGCAGGGACATGGTGGAGGCGCAGACGGAGCCCATCGACGTGGAGCCGTTGGAGCCGAGCGCCTCGGAGACCTGGCGGATCGCGTAGGGGAACTCCTCGCGCGTCGGCAGGACCGGGACGAGGGCGCGCTCGGCGAGGGCGCCGTGGCCGATCTCGCGGCGCTTCGGGGAGCCGACGCGGCCGGTCTCGCCGGTGGAGTACGGCGGGAAGTTGTAGTTGTGCATGTAGCGCTTGCGCGTCACCGGGGAGAGGGTGTCGAGCTGCTGCTCCATGCGCAGCATGTTCAGCGTGGTGACACCCAGGATCTGGGTCTCGCCGCGCTCGAACAGGGCGGAGCCGTGGACGCGCGGGATGGCCTCGACCTCGGCGGCCAGGGTGCGGATGTCCGTGACACCGCGGCCGTCGATGCGGACCTTGTCCTTGATGACGCGCTGGCGGACCAGCGTCTTCGTCAGGGAGCGGTACGCGGCGGAGATCTCCTTCTCGCGGCCCTCGAACTGCGGGAGCAGCTTCTCGGCGGCGAGGCCCTTGACGCGGTCCAGCTCGGCCTCGCGGTCCTGCTTGCCGGCGATGGTGAGCGCCTGGGACAGCTCGTGTTTGACGGCGGCGGTGAGCGCCTCCAGGACGTCGTCCTGGTAGTCGAGGAAGATCGGGAACTCGCCCGTCGGCTTGGCGGCCTTGGCGGCGAGGTCGGCCTGGGCGCGGCACAGGACCTTGATGAAGGGCTTCGCGGCCTCGAGACCGGCGGCGACGACCTCCTCGGTGGGGGCCTCGGCGCCGTTCTTCACGAGCTGGATGGTCTTGTCGGTGGCCTCGGCCTCGACCATCATGATCGCGACGTCGCCGTCGTCCAGGACGCGGCCCGCGACGACCATGTCGAAAACGGCGTCCTCGAGCTCGGTGTGCGTGGGGAAGGCGACCCACTGGCCGTTGATCAGGGCGACGCGGGTGCCGCCGATCGGGCCGGAGAAGGGCAGGCCGGCCAGCTGCGTGGAGCAGGAGGCGGCGTTGATCGCGACCACGTCGTAGAGGTGGTCGGGGTTGAGCGCCATGATCGTCTCGACGATCTGGATCTCGTTGCGCAGGCCCTTCCTGAACGACGGGCGCAGCGGCCGGTCGATCAGGCGGCAGGTGAGGATCGCGTCCTCGGAGGGACGGCCCTCCCTGCGGAAGAAGGAGCCGGGGATCTTGCCGGCCGCGTACATGCGCTCCTCGACGTCCACCGTGAGGGGGAAGAAGTCGAGCTGGTCCTTGGGGTTCTTCGAAGCGGTGGTGGCCGACAGCACCATGGTGTCGTCGTCCAGGTACGCCACGGCGGAGCCGGCGGCCTGCTTGGCCAGGCGGCCCGTCTCGAAGCGGATGGTGCGGGTGCCGAAGGCGCCGTTGTCGATGACGGCCTCGGCGTAGTGGGTCTCGTTCTCCACCAGCGTGTTCTCCTCGTCTTCGTCTCCCGCCCGTGTGGCGGGGGACGCTTCGGAGAGGCGCCCCCTGGTGCTTGCCGGTCTTCGATCGAAGCATCCGGTGCGCGCGTACCGCCGGGGCGGTACGGGTGCGTCTTCCGGATGCCACTACCGAGGACCGGCGGCGGCGTAGGGCGCTTCTCCGCGCTTGCGTCTTCTGTGCTCTTCTTTGCTGCTCGTGCGTCGTACTCGTCAGCCAGAGTACTGAGCCCGCGGCCCGGATGGCATTCCGGCCGGGCCGTGCATACGGCGAAGGGAGCGGTTCCCGGGCGGGAACCGCTCCCTTCGCACGGTGCTACTTGGCGCCCGCGGCGCCGCGGCGGATGCCGAGACGGTCGACCAGCGTACGGAAACGCTGGATGTCCTTCTTGGCGAGGTACTGCAGCAGGCGGCGGCGCTGGCCGACCAGGATCAGCAGACCACGGCGGGAGTGGTGGTCGTGCTTGTGGGTCTTGAGGTGCTCGGTCAGGTCCGAGATGCGGCGGGACAGGAGCGCGACCTGCACCTCGGGGGAGCCGGTGTCACCCTCCTTGGTGCCGAACTCGTCCATGATCTGCTTCTTGGTGGCGATGTCGAGCGACACGCGTACTCCTCGTGGTCTTGGTGGCCGCCGAGTGTCCCGGGTCGTGTTCTCCGGGAGGCTTCCGTGACTCGGTGGTCTCTCCGCTCGTCCCCGTTCCCGGCGCGGTGCGCGGTACGGGCCGGGACGCCCGCGGCGGCGCCCGAGGGCGCTGCGGCGGGTCCGCGGCCGTGCCGCACCGTGGCGGTGGGTGGACGGACGGGTGTCATCACAGTACCAGCCGGTCCGGACGGCTCCGACCGGGGTCCCCGCCGGCGCCGGCCTCTCAGCTGGTGAGCGCGCGGGCCTTCGCGAAGACGTCGAGGACCGCCAGGCACAGCGGGACGAGGGACAGCAGGACCGCGCCCTCGGCGAGGTCGAGGAGCCGGCCCCAGAACGGGGAGAGGCCCTTGCGCGGGATGATCAGCCCGACGGCGGTCAGCAGGGCCGCGCCGGCGGCGACGCTCGCGGCCAGCCAGACGGTCCGCAGGTCGAGCGGGCCGTGGTCGCCGTTGCGCAGGAGCTCGCCGAGCGGCCCGGACGGCGGGTTCAGGCTGAGGCCGAGCACGAGCAGGCCGACGGCGGCGATGCCCGCGACGAGGGCGCTGCACACCTGGGAGGTGTAGCGGAAGAGCCGGGCGCGCAGCAGCATCGCGAGGCCGGAGGTCAGCGCGAGGAGCTGGCCGTAGAGGCTGTCGGAGAACCCGAGGACGGCGGCGGCGCCGACGACGACGGCGGAGCAGCCGCCGACGAGGCCGAGGAGCATCTCGTGGCCGCGGCGGGCCTGCGCGGCGATGCGCTCGGTGTCCACGGGTTCGGCGGAGGCCGCCGGGTCGGCCTCGACGGCGTCGAAGCCGCCGGCCGCTCCCCTGGGCGCGGCGTAGCCGATGGGCAGCCGAGCGAAGCGCGCGGACAGGCCGGGCAGGAACGCGACGAGGCCGACGGCGACGGGCGCGCACACCGACGCTGTCTCGCGGGGGGATGCCTCGGTGAGGATGGCGCCGAAGGTGGCGAGTGTGCCGACGGCGGCGAGGAAGGTGGCGGCGACGAACGGGGCGTCGCCGCTCGGGGTGAGCGCGACGAGCGTGACGGAGGCGACCAGCACCGTGACGCAGCCCAGCAGGAACTGCAGGCGGCCCGGTCCCTGGCTCGCGTCGGGTCCGATGATGCCGGAGCCGCCGATGAGCAGCAGCGGGAGCGCGCCGAGGCCGAGGGCGACCGCCGCGGCGCGGTCGGCGTAGACCCGGGCGCGCACCCCGGACAGCGCGGTCAGCAGGACGCCGGCGCCGCCGGCGATGATGCCGGGCAGGCTGTGCATGTCGTGGCGGACGGGGTCGGCGAACCACAGGACGAAGCCGAGGAGCACGAGCAGCAGGCCGCCGCCGACGAGGCCGGCGCCGCGCATCAGGTCGTCGCTCCACAGGTGCCGGTCGCGGCGCACCGCAGCGGCGACGGCGTCGGACACGTCGTCGAACACCGCCGGCGGCAGCGACTCGGCGAACGGCCGCAGGGCGAGCACCTCGCCGTCGAGGACCTGCTGGCCCGCGAGGGTGCGGGCGCCGTCGAGGACGGTGCCGTCGCGCCGCAGGAGGTGGTAGCCGGTCGGGGCGCCCACGGGCTGGGTCTGGCCGGTGAGGCGGAGGATCTCGGGATAGATGTCGGCGACCGCGATGTCCTCGGGGAGCGCCACGTCGATCCTGCTGTCCGGTGCGACCACCGTCACGCGACAGAACCCCGTCGCCGCGCTCGTACTCACGTGTTTCAGACCCCCTGAATCCGCCCGTTTCCGTGCCGGTCGCCGCGCCGGGCCCGGGGGTCGTCCACCTGTCGCGGGTCGCTCGCCGGGTTCGCGGTTGCGCACGGTGCGCGCGCCACCCTACCGGGCTGCATCCCGGGCGGCTCCCAGTAGGATCGCGCTGCTGCACGCAAGCCGCCGCCACGGGGGCGCCGGTACGGAACCTTCCGCCCGTATTGAGGATTTGATGCGCCGGTGAGCCAGATCGTCGTCAAACGACCGCCGCGGTCGCTTCCACCCGAAGTGCCCACGGAGCCAGTGACCCTGGAGGCCCCGCCGGAGCTTCCGCGCGGTCAGCAGGAGGGCATGCTGATGCAACTCCTGCCGGTGCTCGGCATGGGTTCTTCGGTGGTGTTCTTCTTCTCGCCGCAGGCCGCTCCGTTCATGCGCATCATGGGCGTGCTGATGCTGATGTCGACGGCCGGCATGCTGGTCGCGCAGATGTTCCGCTTCCGGCGCGGTACGCAGGGGCAAATGGCGGACGTGCGCCGGGACTACCTCAAGTACCTGGCCCAGTCGCGGCGCACGGTACGCCGGACGGCCCGCTCGCAGCGCGACGCGCAGCTGTTCCTGCACCCCTCCCCCGAACAGCTGTGGGCGGTCGTGGCGGAGGGCTCGCGGCTGTGGGAACGGCGCGTGGGCGACGGTGACTTCGGCCAGGCGAGGATCGGGCTCGGTGCGCAGCAGCTGTCGACGCCGCTGGTGGCGCCGGACACGGCGCCGGTGGACGAGCTGGAGCCACTGACGGCGGGGGCGATGCAGCGTTTCCTCGCGGTGCACGGCTCGCTGGAGTCGCTGCCGATGGCCGTGTCGATGCGGGCGTTCTACCACGTGACGGTGTCGGGCGAGCCGGAGTCGGCGCAGGGTCTCGCGCGTGCCCTGGTCGCGCAGCTGGTGACGCTGCACTCGCCGGAGGACCTGATGGTCGCGGTGGTCGCGGCGCCGCAGGCGGTTCCCCGGTGGGACTGGGCGAAGTGGCTGCCGCACGCGCAGGTGCCCGGGCAGCTCGACGGCGCCGGCACGAAGCGGCTGTTCGGCGACGACCTCGGGGAGATCGAGCAGTTGCTGCGGGCCCGGCTGGACGGGCGTCCCCGCTTCGGCCGGGACAGCCAGCCGGTGCTCGACCAGCCGCACGTCGTGGTGGTGCTGGACGGCGGGATGGTGCCGCCGGACTCGCTGTTCGCGGCGGCGGAGGGCCTGCAGGGCGTGACGATCGTGGAGGTCGTGCACGGCGAGCTGGACGAACTGCGCGGCGGCCTGTCGGTGGTGGCGCACCCGGGCCGGCTGCGGCTGGAGTCGGGCGGCGGCCTCGCGTACGAGGGGACGCCCGACTTCATCTCGCTGCCGGCCGCCGAGGCGCTGGCGCGGCAGCTGGCTCCGATGCGCACCGGCGGCGGCGACGAGGACGAACCGCTGCTGGCGAACCTGGACTTCACGGACCTGCTGAACCTGGGCGACGCGGGCTCGGTCGACGTGGCCCGCACCTGGCGGCCCCGCTCGACGGCGGAGCGGCTGCGCGTGCCCATCGGTGTCGGCGAGGACGGCCAGCCGGTGATGCTGGACCTCAAGGAGGCCGCGCAGGAGGGCATGGGCCCGCACGGGCTGTGCGTGGGTGCGACGGGTTCCGGCAAGTCCGAGCTGCTGCGCACCCTGGTGCTCGGTCTCGCGGTGACGCACTCGTCCGAGACGCTGAACTTCGTCCTCGCGGACTTCAAGGGCGGCGCGACGTTCGCGGGCATGTCGCAGATGCCGCACGTGGCGGCGGTCATCACCAACCTGTCGGACGACCTGACGCTGGTGGACCGCATGGGCGACGCGATCCGCGGCGAGCTGCAGCGGCGGCAGGAGCTGCTGCGCTCCGCGGGCAACTACGCCAACATCCACGACTACGAGAAGGCGCGGGCCGCGGGCGCCCCGCTCGAACCGCTCGCGTCGCTGGTCCTCGTGATCGACGAGTTCTCCGAACTCCTCACGGCCAAGCCCGACTTCATCGACATGTTCATCCAGATCGGCCGGATCGGCCGCTCGCTGGGCGTGCACCTGCTGCTCGCGTCGCAGCGCCTGGAGGAGGGCAAGCTGCGCGGCCTGGACACGTACCTCTCGTACCGGATCGGCCTGCGGACCTTCTCGGCGGCGGAGTCGCGCACCGCGCTCGGTGTGCCGGACGCCTACCACCTGCCGGCGGTGCCGGGTTCGGGGTACCTGAAGTTCGGCACGGACGTCATGACGCGCTTCAAGGCGGCCTACGTGTCGGGGACGTACCGCACGGGCGGGCCGGACGTGCCCGTGGGCCAGCTGCCGCTCGACCGGCGGCCCACGGTGTTCACGGCGCTGCCCGTGCCGGTGGTGTACGCGGGCCCGAGCACGCAGGCGCGCCCCGAGCGGGAGGACGACGCGCTGTCGGACACGGTGCTCGACGTGATCGTGCGGCGCCTCGACGGGCAGGGCGTGCCGGCCCACCAGGTGTGGCTGCCCCCGCTGGACCAGCCGCCGACGCTGGACTACCTGCTGCCGGGCATCGCGCCGACCGAGCAGCGCGGCCTCACCGCCGTCGACTACACGCGCCCCGGCGGCCTCACGGTGCCGCTCGGCCTCATCGACAAGCCCTTCGAGCAGCGGCGCGAGGTGCTGTACCGGGACTTCTCCGGCGCGGCGGGCCACATGCTCGTGGTGGGTGGCCCCCAGTCCGGCAAGTCGACGCTGATGCGGACGCTGATCGCGTCGTTCGCGCTCACCCACACTCCGGCCGAGGTCCAGTTCTACGGCCTCGACTTCGGCGGCGGCGGCATGGCGTCCCTCGGGGACCTGCCGCACGTGGGCGGGGTCGCCTCGCGGCTGGACCCCGAGCGGGTGCGCCGCACGGTGGCCGAGGTCCTCGGAGTGCTCAACCGGCGTGAGGAGCTGTTCCGTTCGCAGGGCATCGACTCGATCGGCACCTATCGGCGCCGGCGGGCGGCGGGCGAGTTCCAGAGCGAGAGCTGGGGCGACGTCTTCCTGGTCATCGACGGCTGGGGCGGCTTCAAGAACGAGTACGACATGATGGAGCCGGTGATCGCGGACATCGCGTCGCGCGGGCTCGGCTACGGCGTGCACATCGTGGTCACGGCGGCGCGGTACATGGAGGTCCGCTCGGCGCTGAAGGACCAGATGCTCGGCCGCCTCGAACTGCGCCTCGGCGACGTGATGGACTCGGAGTTCGACCGGAAGGTCGCGGCGAACGTGCCGGCCGGTGTGCCCGGGCGCGGCCAGGTCCCGGAGAAGCTGCACTTCATGAGCGCGCTGCCGCGCATGGACGGCGTGAGCAGCGCGGGTGACCTCTCGGAGGGCACGGAGGCGTTCGTCGCGTCGGTGCGGAGCCACTGGTCCGGCCCCTCGGCGCCGCCGGTGCGGCTGCTGCCGCGCAGGCTGCCGGCCGAACAGCTGCCGAAGGGCTTCGAGTTCCCGCAGCAGGGCATCGCGATCGGCATCGACGAGACCAATCTGGAGCCGGTGTTCGTCGACTTCGAGACCGACCCGTTCTTCGTGGTCTTCGGCGAGAGCGAGTCGGGCAAGACGGCGCTCCTGCGCCTCATCGCCAAGCAGATCGCCGAGCGGTACACGCCCGAGCAGGCGCGGATCGTGGTGGGCGACTACCGGCGCTCGCTGCTGGAGGCCGTGCCGGAGTCGCACCTGCTGGAGTACGCGCCGATGGCGTCTGCGATGGAGATCCACATGGACGCCATCGCCACGGTGATGGGCAAGCGCGCGCCGAAGCCGGACATCACACCGCAGCAGCTGCGCGACCGCAGCTGGTGGTCGGGGCCGCAGCTGTTCGTGATCGTCGACGACTACGAGCTGGTGGCGGCGGGTTCGAGCAACCCGATGGCGCGGCTCGTCGACAACCTGCCCTTCGCGCGCGACGTCGGTGTGCGCTTCATCGTGGCGCGCAACGCGGCGGGCGCCTCGCGCTCCAGCTTCGAGCCGTTCATGCAGCGCGTGAAGGAACTGGGCGCGCAGGGCGTGGTGTTGTCGGGCGATCCCGGCGAGGGCGACATCCTCGGCCATGTCCGGGCGCGCCGGATGCCGCCGGGCCGGGGCACGTTCGTCTCGCGCAGGCGCGGCACCCCGCTGGTGCAGACGGGGTGGCTGCCGGACCGGTGAGCCAGGCGGCCCCGGGCCGGGCCCGGGGGCGCGCGCTCGCGCGGCCGGCGGGGCGGGCCGAGCCGCTGACCCACTGAACCGGATGTCCCGCCCATGGGCCGCGCCGCCGCCGGGTCGCGCCGCCCTCACATCGGAAGACGGGAAGAGGGAACATGGTCACTCAGGATGAGGCCTTCGTGTCGGCGAGGGAGTTCCTCGCGAGACTGGGGACGGACTACACGCCGGTTCTCCAGCCGGAGGATTCGTACGAGCACCCGATCGCGTGGCTCGTCGTCTTCGACTCCCAGGAGCACCTGGACACGGGCGATCTCATGCGCGCCCCGTTCACCAGGCTCCTCGTCGTGCCGAAGGACGGAAGCGGAGTGCACTTCCCGCCGACCTACCTTCGGCCCGAGGTCTACCTGGAGGAGCTCGCGGCCGGCGAGTGGCCCGAGGGGCCCCTGGGGCGCTACAAGCGGGGCGTGGACCAGGGTTGAGAGGGGTTCGGCCGGGCGGGCCCGGCCGCTCGGCGGGGCCGTCGAACGGCGGCCGCCGGGCACCCGGCCCCCGGCCCGGCCCGCGGATTCCGCGGCGGGGCCGCTCGCCCGCGCCGTAGTCTGGTGCGGGCACAGCAGTAGTGATGGCACCGCCGGGAGGACGAACGCCGATGACCGACGCAGTCGACAAGCAGCGCGTCAAGGACGAGCTCTACGCCCTGGACCTCTCGGGGGTGGAGTGGCTCGGCGCACCCGGCACGGAGAGCGACGAGGAGCGCGTCGAGATCGCCTACCTGCCGGAGGGTGCGGTCGCGATGCGCTCGTCGAAGGACCACGACACGGTGCTGCGGTACACGAAGGCCGAGTGGGACGCGTTCGTACTCGGCGCGCGGGACGGGGAGTTCGACCTCGAACCGCAGGAGGCGCAGCAGGGGACGCCGGCGACGGCCGACGGCGCGTAGCCGCCGCGGCCCTTGCCGCGCGGGCCCGGGCCGGCGGTCCGCGGGCGTGCCGGTGCACACGAAAGGGGGTGCCACCTCGCGGTGGCACCCCCTTCGTGGCGGTACGGACGGCGTCCCGGCCCGCGGCCGGGACCGCGTCGGGCGGGCGGCTCAGCCCATCGACATGCGGAAGCGGGCCGCGTTGCCGCGGTCCGTGTCCTGGTAGCCGACGACGGCCTGGTCCAGCAGCGAGGCGATGCGCGCCAGGTCCTGGTTCATGCCGTCCATCTGGTTGGTCAGGTCGGCCTGCCGCTCCTGGTAGGCCTCCTTCGCCTGGCCGTCCCAGGCCTCGGCGACGCGCTTGACGCGCGCCATGAGGTCGGTCAGTTCCTGGGTGAGCTCGCTGGACGTGCGGCGCACGTCGCTCGCCGCCGTGGTGACGGTGTCGTAATTGACTGCTGTGGTCATGTCTCGCTCCTCGATGCCGTGCGGCACGGCAGGGTGACGGTCCGAACGGTGTGTGCCGGGATCGCTGCGGAACCGGCCGCGAGGGGCCGGGGCCGGCTCAGGCCATGCCGAGGATGGCGCTCTGTCCCGAGACCGTGTCGTCCATCTGACGGAACGTCTTGATGCGCTCCTGCTCCTCGTTGGTGAAGCCGTCAGCGCTCATGCGCATGATCTGCTCCAGCTCGACGAGGTCGACCCGCATGCGGCGCAGGCGCGTGTTGAGGTCCTTCTGCGCGGCGTCGTACGCCTGGCTCGCGGCGCCCTTCCAACCACCCTGGATCCGGTCCACCACGCTGTTCAGCGACGTGATGCGGCGCTGGAGCTCCTCGTGGAAGTTCTGGATGCGGTTGGCCAGATCGGTCTGGTCGTCCGCGGTGACGTTCAGATCCTGCGACATCCTGCCCTCTTTTCCCTGGTCGGACTTCCGTACTGCTACGGGCGGGAAGTTGCTCGATGCCGCCCCCGTTGCGGGGCCGCTCGCGCGGCCACACGGCAACTGTAGTCATTCGGTAGTGGTGTTCCAACCGGGAAGCGGCCCCCCTGTGGCGGTCCCGTTACGCGCCGCCGCCACCGCCGGCGCGGCCCGCGGACTTGCGGCGGCTGTCGCGCAGGATGACGGCGGTGCCGCCCACGACGGCGACCAGGACGACCCCGACGCCGAGGGTGTAGGTCGCGTACCGGCGGCTGCGCTCCTGCGGCGTCTCCGACAGGGTCAGCCGCGCCGGCTGGGGTGCGGCGGCCTTCGGCGGCCCGGGGTCGGGGCTCGGCGCCTCGATGGGCGCGTTGTCGTCGGTGACCGCGGCGACGGCGTCCACGACCCCCCAACCGACGAAGTCGTCATGGCCGTTGACGCTGCGCTCGGCGGTCTGCTCGATCTGCGCGACGATCTCCCGGGCCGTCCACTTCGGGTGCTCGGCGCGCAGGAGGGCGGCGACGCCCGAGACATAGGGGGCGGAGAAGCTGGTGCCGTTGTCGAGGCACTGCCCGCCGCCGGGGACGGTGGAGACGATGTCGACGCCGGGCGCGGCGACTCCCACGAACGAGCCGGACTGCGAGAAGGCGGCGCGCTCGTTGTCGCGGTCGGACGCGGCGACCGCGAGGACGCCGGGGAAGGCGGCCGGGTAGGTGGCGCGGTTGCGCCCGTCGGCGCCGTCGTTGCCCGCGGAGGCCACCACCACGACCTGGTGGTCGAGGGCCGCGCGGACGGCCTTCGCGAGGGTGGAGTCCGGGCCGAGGGGTTCGGCCGTGTCCTGGGAGATGTTGATGACGTCGGCGCCCTGCTGCACGGCGTAGGTGACGGCCTCGGCCATGCTGTCCGACTTGCCGCTGTTCTTCTCGTCGTTCTGCCGGATCGGGATGATCGTGGCCTCGGGTGCGAGGCCGACGAAGCCCGTTCCGGCGCGCGGCCGGGCCGCGATGATGCCGGCGACCTTGGTGCCGTGGCCGACGGTGTCCGTCGTGCCGTGGGTCTTGCCCAGGTAGTCCTTGCCGGACTTGGCGTCCACGGCGCCGGTCAGCTGCGGGTTCTTGGTGTCGACGCCGGTGTCGATGACCGCGACGCGCACCCCCTTGCCCTTCGTGTCCTTCCACAGCTCGTCGAAGAGGACGCGCTGCAGCGGCCAGGGCGTGCCCGCGAGCTGCTTCTTCATGGGGAAGGTGCACTCGCCGCTGCCGTCCAGTGCCCCCGCCGGGGCGGCGCCGCCCGCCCTCGGGGCAGCGGCGGCGCCCGGCGCGAGGGCGGCGAGCGCGGTCAGCGCCCCCGCCGCGGAAAGGAGCGCGGCCCGCGCCAGCGGCGCGCGGTGCCGGCGGGTGGTCCCCCGGTGCGTCATCGTGCGTCCCCTCACGAACCCTGCGGCTGGCGTGCGCTGTTGGTGTCCAGGCGCGGCCCCTTGGACAGGAACGCGGACCAGGCGATGGGGACGGGGACCGGGATCACCTTCTCGTACCCGAGGCGTATCTGCGCCTGGCTCGGCTGGGGCCGGCCGTCCTCGGTCTTCTGGTCGTCGCCCGCGCCGATGTCGGAGCGCTTGGAGTCGCTGTCCCCGTTGCTCTGCACCGCGTAGCGCAGGCCGGTGTCGGTGACGAGGAACATGGAGCCGCCGGCCTTGGCCTGGCTGCCCTGCGTCTCGTCGTACAGCAGCCCGCTGCCCGGGGTGACGTACGTGCTGGTGCCGCCCCCCTCGGGGATCTGCGCCGGGTACTCGGGCCCGGCCCACGTGGAGACGGTGGTGCTGCCGGAGGCGCCCGTCGCCCGCAGGACGCTGCACACGGTGTCCCGGGTGCCGGCGGCGCCCGTCGTGTTGACCTGCCCGACCCGCTCCTTGGGCCAGTGGTTGTCGCCCGCGAAGAACCCGGAGTCGGGGTTGATGGAGGCGAGGTCGACGCTGGCCGCCTCGCCGTGCATCGTGAGGGCGAGGTTCTGGGGGGAGTTGATGAGCAGCCAGGCCGTGAAGTCGCTGACGGGCTCGACCCGGCCGGGCAGCACGACGTACTGCTGCGGGCCTGCGCCGGTCTGCGCGCTGAGCACCATCCCGACGCGGTCCTGCTGCGGGGTGAGGCCGCCGCCGACGCCCGCGTCCGAGCCGACCTGGCCGGGGACGGCGGGGAAGTCGAGGGGGGTGCCGGTGTGCAGGGTGGCGAGCCAGTCGTCCGTGACGGGCTGCGGGTCGCGGTCCGCGCCGATCAGCGCCCGGGTGAGCTTGTCGTCCTGCCGGCCCTTGAGGAGGTACTTGGTGCCGTCGGCGCTCACCAGGTAGCGGGCACCGTCCTGGCCCTTGACGTAGAGGACCTGCCCGCCGGCCAGCCGGCCGGTCCCCTCGGTGCGGTGGAAGTCCCGCCGGGCGAAGACGAACGCGGCCTTCTGCACACTGCCGCCCTCGCCGCCGCCCGGCTGCTCGCACACGGCCCACCGCTTGGGCGCGCCCGCCTCGGTGTCGCTGGGCAGCCGGTCGGGGGCGTACGGGATGCCGAGGATGGCGCCGCGGGCGGGCTTGCCCCCGTCGAGGATCTTGTCGTCGACCTGGATGACGGAGAACTGGTCCGGGTCGAGCAGCAGCCGGGCCGAGGCGAGGTTGAGCACGGGGTGCAGCAGCGTCTGCCTGCTCTTGCCCTTGCCGGTGCTGAGCACCACGTACCGGGTCGTGGACTGCTTGCCGACGATGACGTTCGCGCCGGCCTTGTCCCAGTCCTTGGGCGCGCTCGGCTTGAACATGCCGAGCGCGCCGAAACCGGCCAGGACGAGGGCCCCCACGACGAGGCTCGGCAGCACGGCGCGCATCGGCCGGGGCGCACCCTCCTCCGTGCCCGTCGGGGAGGGTTGCAGGAATGACGCCACCGTGCGCTTCTTCGCGAAGGTGTACGCGTTGAGCTCGTCCCGCCGTGATGCCATGAGTCCCCATCGGTGAAAGAAGTCACGGTACGGCCCCGGCGGCGGGGCGGCCGGCGCGTGTCCCCCGTGCCCCGCCTGGTGTCGGACCGGGCCCCGATACTACCCAGGCGCGCGGTCCGGGCCCACGGGGCGTACGTGGCGCGGGAAGTGCGCTCCGCGCGGGGCGGCCGCCGCCTCTTCGCCCCTACGATGCCTGTTGGCCCGGGACGGCGGTGGGCCCGATAGGGTGATCCGGCCGTCAGGGCCCTGCCGCGGCAGGCCGATCGGGACAATTCGGGGGTTTGACCATCATGGCTTCCGCAACACAGTTGCCGCCTGCAACGGCGGCGCCGCCGTCCCCCGCCCCCGCGGCGGCCGGACGCACCGCGAGGCCCGGGCACTTCGGTCCGCTGCGGATGCAGCAGATCGTGCTGTTCGAAGTGGCCGCGGCGGTCGTGCTGGTGGGCTGGGTGATCAGCACACTGATGCTGGTGCCCGCGGGAATCGTCGCCGCGCTGCTCGTCCTGCTGGCCGTGGTGCGCCGCCACCGCAGGTCGCTGCCGGAGTGGCTGACCACGGCGCTGGCGCTGCGCGCGCGGGTCCGCAGGGCCGCGTCGCTGACGATCCCCGAGGGTACCGAGCCCGGTCTCGCGCCCGCCGTGGAGTGCGATCCCGCGCTGCGCACCTGCTCGTTCAGCGACCGGGACCGGCGACCCGTCGGCATGATCGGCGACGGCACCTTCCTGACGGCCGTGGTGCAGGTCGAGTCGGACGGCACCGCGCTGCGGGCCGGCCGCGGCACGCGGCCGCTGCCGATCACACTGCTGCGGGACGTGCTGGACTTCGACGGCATCCGGCTGGAGTCGGCGCAGGTGGTCCAGCACACGCAGCCGGCGCCTGCGCCGCACCTGCCGCAGCAGTCGATGGCGGCCCGCAACTACGCGCCGCTGCAGGCCCAGACGGGCTCGCCCGCGCTGCGGATCACCTGGATCGCGCTGAAGCTCGATCCGGAGCTGTGCGCGGAGGCGGTGGCCGCTCGCGGCGGCGGCCTCGTGGGGGCGCAGAAGTGCGTGGTGCGCGCGGCGGACCAGCTGGCGAGCCGGCTGGCGGGCGCGGGCTTCCGTGCCACCGTGCTGACGGAGCAGGAGCTGACGGCCGCCGTCGCCATCTCGACGTGTGCGAGCCCGCTGGCCATCGCGCAGGCCGGCCGGTCCGGCTCGCAGGGCAGGCGTACGCAGGAGACGTCGCGCACCTGGCGCTGCGACGACCGCAGGCACACCACGTACTGGGTGGGCCGCTGGCCCGAACTGGGCGCGGGCGGTGCCTCGATGCCGCATCTGGTGGCGCTGCTGACCTCGGTGCCCGCGCTCGCGACCACGTTCAGCCTGTGCGTGGGACGAGGTGAGCGGCAGGGCGTCACCGTCACGGGGCACGTGCGCATCACGGGCCGCAGCGACGAGGAACTGCTCGCCTCGCGGCACGAGTTGGAGCGCACCGCGCGCGGTGTGCGCACCTCCCTCGTACGGCTCGACCGGGAACAGGTGCCGGGCATGCTCGCCACACTTCCGCTGGGAGGCACGCGCTGATGTCCGCTCCCACTCCTCCCGCGCAGCCGGGCGCGCATCAGCCCGGCACGGGCCCGGGCCAGGCCGGCGCCGGGCTGCCGCAGCAGCAGAGCGTGGTCGGCCGGCCGGTGCCCCAGGACCCCGCACGGGGGGCCGCGGTGCCCGGCCGGTACGCGCCGTCCGCGCAG
>NZ_JAKGCV010000410.1 GCF_021556455.1 Streptomyces fuscigenes
GCGCTCCCTGGGCCGCACCCTGCTCATCGTGATCCTGCTGGTGCTCGTCGGCGCGCTCGTCTACGCCGTCGCGTTCATGCCCAAGTCGGACCGCACCGGCGGGCAGAGCGTGCGCGAGGCCCCCACGCAGTCGGCTGCAGCCCCGCCGCCCGCCGGCGCGGGCACCGCGCCCTCCTCCAGCTCGTCGGCGGGCGCGCCCGCGGCGGGCGGCGGGCAGAGCGCGTCCGGCGCGCCGACGGTGTCCGCGGACTCCGGCACGCACCTCGCCAAGGGCTACGTCCTGCGCAAGGATCCCGAGGGCTTCCAGCTCGCGGTGCGCCAGGACTGGCAGCGCCGCCCGATGAACGACAGCGGCCAGGTCCGGTACGTCAGCGGCGGCTTCAGCCTGATCGTCGTCCCCGGCCGGGACACGGTGAAGGCCGACGGCTCCGACCCCCTCGCCTACCAGAGCGACAAGGAGCCCGAACTCGCGGAGTTCCGCTCGTCGACCTGGGCGAGCGCCTCCGGGCTGCGCAGGATCGAGGTCGGCCAACAGTCCATGGCCGAGGGGCAGTATACCTGGCAGGACAGCAACGGCCGTACCGTGTACGTCCGTAACCTCGCGATGATCCTCGGGGGCCGCTACCACGTCATCCAGGTCATCGGCCCGGACAGCCAGCGCGACGAGGTCAGCGAGATCTACCAGCAGGCGACCGCCTCCTACAAGACCGTTCACTGACAACGCTTCTGACGGGCAGTAGGCCGATGGTCACAGCCGACGTCACAGTGCTGTCTCATGCGGTACCGGTGTACCGCACCGTCAGGGATCGTCCGTAACCTGTGGGGGCGCGACGAACAGGGCGGGGAAGCGTGGAAGTGGACGATTCACAGAGCACGGGCGCCGGGGGGCTCCTCGCCGGCCGATACCGTCTCACCGAAGCCATAGGGCGCGGTGGCATGGGCCGGGTGTGGCGGGCGCAGGACGAGTTGCTGAACCGCACGGTGGCGGTGAAGGAACTGACCGCCGGCCAGTACGCGACGGAGGCCGAGCGCGAGGTGCTGCACCGGCGCACCCGCACGGAGGCGCGGGCCGCGGCGCGCATCAGCCATCCGAACGTCGTCACCGTGCACGACGTGCTGGAGCACGACGGCAGACCGTGGATCGTCATGCAGTACGTGGACGGCCGCTCGCTGTCCGACGCCGTCAAGGAGTCCGGCCCGGTCCCCGCCCGGGAGGCCGCCAGGATCGGCGTGGCCGTGCTCGGCGCGCTGCGGGCCGCGCACGCGGCGGGCGTACTGCACCGGGACGTCAAACCCGCCAACGTCATGCTGGCGCGCGACGGGCACGTGCTGCTCGCGGACTTCGGCATAGCGGCGGTCGAGGGCGACGCCTCGGTCACCAGGACCGGGGAGCTCATAGGCTCCGTCGAGTACCTCGCGCCGGAACGGGTGCGGGGCTCGTCGCCCGGCCCCGAGTCGGACCTGTGGTCGCTCGGCGCCACGCTCTACACCGCCGTCCAGGGCGTCTCCCCGTACCACCGCGACAGCGCGCTCTCCACGCTCCAGGCCGTGATCGTCGACGAGGCGCCGTACCCGACGGCCGCCGAGGACCTCGGGCCCGTGATCGTAGCGATGCTCCGCAAGGAGCCCGGCGAGCGGCCCGCCGCCCAGGAGTGCGCCCGCATGCTGGCGGACGTGGCGCAGGGCCGGGGGGCCGGCACCAGGGCCTACCCGGCGGAGGGCCCGACCGCACCGGTGGCGGGCCCGTACGGCGCGCGGTCCGGTACGCACGCACAGCACCCGCAGGCGGGGACGCACGTGCGGCAGCCCTTGTCGCAGCAGGCGCAGCAGGCGCAGCAGGCTCAGCAGACCGGGCCGTATCAGCAGCACCCGGCGCCGCCGGCGTCCGGCGGCCCCCAGCAGGCCGGGACGCACGTGTACCACCAGGGCGCGGGTGATCCGCCGGGGACGGCCCCGCGCTACTCCCACGACATCCGGTCCGCGCACCCCGGGGCCACGGGACCGACGGCCGGGCAGGCGCAGGCCGGCCCCTACGGCCCCACCGGGCCCTACGCGGGAGTCCGCCCCTACGACCACCCGGGAGGCGGCGGGCCCGGGCAGGGCCCGGTGCGCGGCGACGGCGGAGGCCGCAGGGGCTCCCGGGGCCGCACGGTGGTCCTGGCCGTGGTCGCCGCCGTGGTCCTCGGCGGCGGAATCGGCTACGGCGTCACGCAGTTCGGCGGCTCCTCGGACGGGGGCCGCTCCACGACCGGTGGCACCACCACCGGCGGCGCGCGGGCGGACGGCACGCACAAGAGCACCACCGGGAACGGCGGTACCCGCCAGACCGGCGGCACCGGCGGCTCGTCCCCGGAGGGCGGCGCCTCGCCCGGTGACGGGAAGCCGTCCGACGACACGGGCACCGGCGGCGGGCAGAGCCTCCCCGACGGCTGGCAGCGCGTGGACGCCCCCGAGGGCTTCAGCATCTGGCTGCCCAAGGGGTACGTGCGCGTGCAGGGCGTCAGCACCATCGACTACAGCCCGGACAACGACCAGCACTTCGTCCGGATCAGCATCGATCCCCAGCCCGACTTCCCCACGCCGCTGGACCACCTGCAGAACCTGGAGGGCTCGGGCGGCAAGGTCGGGGGGCTGCCGGACTACCACCGGATGATGCTGCGGTCCGACACCTACCGGGACCAGAAGCTCGCCGCGCGCTGGGAGTTCACCTGGACCCAGGGCCCGAGCCAGGGCCCGGCGGGCCCGCGGACGGCCGCCGACCTGATGTACGTGGACGGCGACACGGGCACCGAGTACGCCGTCTACATGTCCGGCCCGACCGCCGACTGGGACGAGTCGTCCTTCTCGACCGTCCTGCGCGGCTGGCAGCCGCCGGACTCCGGCGACTGAGCCGGCCGGACCGGACGGCAGCCCGGCCCGCGGGCCGGGGCGGCCGGGGGCGTGGTGCGGGGGCGCACGGTTCCGTCGCGCGCCGGGCCTTTGTGACCGGGGGGTGAAGAGGGTTACCGACGGGTACCCAAAGCCGTGGATGCGGAATACCCTCGCCGCATGACGGACTCAGAGTCGACGAAGTCAGCCGCGGCGGCCGGGCGGGCCGCGGACGCGAGCGAGGCCCCCGCGGCCGGGCCTCCGGCCGGCGGGCCTCTCGTCGTCGAGCCCCCTGCTGCCGCGGCTCCGGCAGCTCCCGCAGCCGAGGCCGCCGAGGACGCCGCCGGGGTTCCTTCCGCCGAGGCCGCCGGACCCGGCACCAACCCGGTCGCGCTGCCCGCGGCCCCGGGGCGCACCGCGGCCGAGGTGGTCACCCCCGAGCTGGTCGCGCGGCTCGGCGCCGGCGTCGTCGGCTCCGGCCGGACCCCGAGCCACACCCCGTACACGGGCGAGGTCCTCGCCGAACTGCCCGCGTCGACGCCCGAGGACGTCGCCGCCGCCTTCGAGCGGGCCCGCGCGGCGCAGCCCGCCTGGGCGGCCCTGCCGGTACGCAGGCGCGCCGCCGTCCTCCTGCGTTTCCACGACCTGCTGCTCGACCGGCAGAGCGAGGTCCTCGACCTGATCCAGCTGGAGACGGGCAAGGCCAGGTCGCACGCGGCCGAGGAGGTCCAGGGCCTCGCCGTGGAGGCCCGTCACTACGGCCGCGCCGCCCCTTCCTACCTGGCGCCCCGCCGTCGCACGGGTGTCGTGCCGACCCTCACGCGGGTCACCGAACTGCGCCAGCCCAAGGGGGTCGTGGGGCAGATCGTGCCCTGGAACTACCCGCTCGAACTCTCCGCCGGCGACGCCCTGCCCGCCTTCGCGGCCGGCAACGCCGTCGTGATGAAGCCGGACTCGGAGACCGCGCTGACCGCCCTGTGGGCGCGCGAACTGCTGATCGAGGCCGGGCTGCCCGCGGAGGTCTTCCAGGTGGTCCTGGGCGACGGTCCGGTGATCGGGCCCGAGGTCGTACGGCACGCGGACTACGTCTCGTTCACCGGCTCGACGCGCACCGGCCGCGAGGTCGCGCGCGGCGCGGCGGAGCGCCTGGTCGGGGCCTCGCTGGAGCTGGGCGGCAAGAACGCGATGCTCGTCCTCGCCGACGCCGACGTCGAGAAGGCGGCGGCGGGCGCGGTCCGGGCGTGCTTCTCCTCGGCCGGGCAGCTGTGCGTCTCGATCGAGCGGCTGTACGTGCACGAGGCCGTGGCCGACGCGTTCCTCGCGCGGTTCGTCGCCCGCACGAAGGCGATGCGGCTCGGCTCCGCGCTGGCGTACGGCGCGGACATGGGCTCGCTCGTCGGCGAGCGCCAGTTCAAGACGGTGAGCGCGCACGTCGAGGACGCCGTCGCCAAGGGGGCCGCGGTCCTCGCCGGCGGCACCGCCCGCCCCGACATCGGCCCGTACTTCTATGAGCCGACGGTCCTCGACGCGGTCGAGGCGCCGATGGCGGTGTGCGCGCAGGAGACGTTCGGGCCGGTCGTCTCGGTCTACCGCTTCCGCGACGAGGAGGACGCGATCGCCCGGGCGAACGCCGGCGACTACGGCCTCAACGCCAGCGTGTGGACGCGCAGCGCCCGGCACGGCCTGGACGTCGCACGGCGGTTGCGCACCGGCACGGTCAACATCAACGAGGGCTACGCGGCGGCCTACGGCAGCGTCCGGGCGCCCATGGGCGGCATGAAGGACTCGGGCCTCGGCCGGCGCCACGGTGCCGAGGGCATCCACAAGTTCACCGAGGTGCAGACGGTGGCGCGGCAGCGCGTGCTGCCGCTCGCCCCGTCGTTCGGCATGGACGACGAGGCGTACGCGAAGTTCATGAGCCGCAGCCTGCGGGCCATGAAGGCACTGCGCCTGCGCTGACAGCGACGGCGGCGCCCCGGCTCCCGGGGCGGCGGGTCGCGTACGGGAGCCGCGGCGCGCGGCCCGCGTGCGCGGCGCGCG
>NZ_JAKGCV010000411.1 GCF_021556455.1 Streptomyces fuscigenes
CGGCGAGGCGCGTCCCGCCACCCGGGCGGGCGTGTCCGCCGGGCCACCGGCCCCGGCCCCGGCGCCGGCCGGGCGCGACGGGGCTACGCTCGTGCCGAACCCGTCCCCGCGGGGGGAGTCGCCCCACCCGCAGGCGGCGTCCCCGGGGGGACTCCGCCGCTTCGCACCCGGGAGTCACCACCGTGACCGATCTGACCGACGGCGTCCTGCACACCCTCTTCCACTCCGAGCAGGGTGGGCACGAGCAGGTCGTGCTCTGTCAGGACCTGGCGTCCGGCCTGAAGGCCGTGATCGCCCTGCACTCCACCGCCCTGGGCCCCGCCCTCGGCGGCACCCGCTTCTACCCGTACGCCTCCGAGGACGAGGCCGTCACCGACGCGCTGAACCTCTCCCGGGGAATGTCGTACAAGAACGCCATGGCCGGGCTCGACCACGGCGGCGGGAAGGCCGTGATCATCGGCGACCCCGAGCAGATCAAGACCGAGGCCCTGCTGCTCGCCTACGGCAGGGCCGTCGCCTCGCTCGGCGGACGGTACGTCACGGCGTGCGACGTCGGCACGTACGTGCAGGACATGGACGTCGTCGCGCGCGCCTGCCGGTGGACGACGGGCCGCTCGCCCGAGGGCGGCGGGGCGGGCGACTCCTCCGTGCTCACCGCGTTCGGCGTCTTCCAGGGCATGCGCGCCAGCGCGTTCGAGCGGTGGGGCGAGGCGTCGCTGCGCGGCCGCACGGTCGGCGTGGCCGGTGTCGGCAAGGTCGGCCGCCACCTCGTCGGACACCTCCTGGAGGACGGCGCGGACGTCGTGGTCACGGACGTGCGCGCGGACTCGGTGGAGCGGATCCGGCAGGCGCACCCCGAGGTGCGCGCCGTGGCCGACACCGACGCCCTCGTGCGCCTGCCGGGCCTCGACGTCTACGCGCCGTGCGCGCTCGGCGGGGCGCTGGACGACGCGACCGTGCGCGACCTGACCGCGGGCATCGTCTGCGGCGCCGCCAACAACCAGCTCGCGCACACCGGCGTGGAGAAGGACCTCGCGGACCGCGGCATCCTGTACGCGCCCGACTACGTGGTGAACGCGGGCGGCGTCATCCAGGTCGCCGACGAGCTGCACGGGTTCGACTTCGAGCGGTGCCGCGCGAAGGCCGCGAAGATCTACGACACCACGCTCGAAATCTTCGCTCGTGCAAATGCGGACGGCGTTCCGCCGGCTGCGGCGGCCGACAGGATCGCCGAACTCCGGATGGCGGAGGCCGCCCGGCGGGCATGACGAGGGCCCCGGCGAGACGTGACTCACGCCGGTCGGGCGGGTCGACCCCCGAGAAGGGGTTAAAATCGCCACTGACCAGCGAGTACGGGGCGTCTCGCCGGTTCTGCCCCCGGGCACGTCATGTGGACGGCGTACCGCATGGCCGCGGAAGCAGGTACGGTTGAAGCCCTACGGACGGGACTCTCCGACGAGAGCTCGTTCTGAAACATGAACGCGTGTCAAGACTCTGGGGCCGAGTAGCCCCGTCACCGAGGGGGTCGAGCCATGGGGCGCGGCCGGGCCAAGGCCAAGCAGACGAAGGTCGCCCGCCAGCTGAAGTACAACAGCGGCGGGACAGACCTGTCGCGTCTGGCCAATGAGCTGGGCGCGTCGACTTCCAGTCAGCCTCCGAACGGCGAGCCGTTCGAGGACGACGAGGAGGAAGACGACCCGTACGCTCAGTACGCGGATCTGTACAACAACGACGACGAGGACGACGAGTCAGGTCCGTCCTCCCAGCGCCGCGGCGCTTGACGTCTTCACACCTCCACTGTCTTCCGCTCGCCACCTGCCCGGTCCGGGATCACGGTCACGGACCGGGTTTGTGCTGAGCCGGAAACCGTGAGTCCACCTGGCCGGAGCGGCTGACGCCCCGGCCGGGTTTCGCGGTTCCGGTGACCGGAACCGCCCGTTCCCCGCCCGTGTCCGGCACGCGCGCCGACCCGGTCAGGCCGCGTGGTCGCCGACAAGAGCGGCTCCCGTGGTCTCGTCACCGCGCTCGGTGATCTCCCCCGCCACCCAGGCGTCGACGCCCCGGTCGGCCAGGGTGGCCAGCGCCACGTCGACCGACCCGGCCGGCACGACGGCGATCATCCCGACGCCCATGTTCAGCGTCTTCTCCAGTTCGAGCCGCTCCACGCCGCCGACGGATCCGATCACCTCGAACACGGGGGCCGGCCGCCAGGTCGACCGGTCGATCACCGCGTGCAGCCCGTCCGGGACGACGCGCGCCAGGTTCGCCGCGAGGCCGCCGCCGGTCACGTGGCTGAAAGCGTGCACCTCGGTGGCGCGGGTCAGGGCCAGGCAGTCCAGCGAGTAGATGCGGGTCGGCTCCAGCAGCTCCTCGCCGAGGGTCCGGCCGAACTCGGCGACATCGCGCTCCAGCGACCAGCCCGCCCGGTCGAAGACGACGTGCCGTACCAGGGAGTACCCGTTCGAGTGAAGACCGGACGATCCCATGGCGATCACGACGTCACCCGTGCGGATGCGGTCCGCGCCGAGCAGCGCGTCCGCCTCCACGACGCCGGTGCCGGCGCCCGCGACGTCGAAGTCGTCCTCGGCGAGCAGGCCCGGGTGCTCGGCCGTCTCGCCGCCGACCAGGGCGCAACCCGCGAGCACGCAGCCCTCGGCGATGCCCTTGACGATCGCGGCGACCCGCTCCGGGTGGACCTTGCCGACGCAGATGTAGTCCGTCATGAACAGCGGCTCGGCGCCGCAGACCACCAGGTCGTCGACGACCATCCCGACCAGGTCGTGGCCGATGGTGTCGTACACGCCCAGCCGGCGCGCCAGGTCGACCTTGGTGCCGACGCCGTCCGTCGCAGAGGCCAGCAGCGGGCGCTCGTACCGCTTCAGCGCCGAGGCGTCGAAGAGGCCGGCGAAGCCGCCGATGCCGCCCAGCACCTCGGGCCTGCGGGTCTTCCTGACCCACTCCTTCATCAGCTCGACCGCGCGGTCGCCGGCCTCGATGTCGACGCCGGCCGCCGCGTAGCTGGCGCCGGGGCTGGGGGCGGGGGACTGAGACATGGCGGGAACTTTCGTGTCGTCGAACGTGCGCGGCGGCAGCCGGTGCGCACAGGGGCACCGGCCGCGCGGCGTGCGGGTACGAAGGGGGTACGGGGACGTCGCGGAGCGGCCCGGGCTACGGCCGGCGCAGCGCGTCCGCCGCCGCCGTGTCGGCCGGGCCCGCGGCGAGCTCGGTCTCCAGCAGCTGCTTTCCGAGCAGCTCCGGGTCGGGAAGCTCCATCGGGTACTCACCGTCGAAGCAGGCGCGGCACAGGTTCGGCTTGTCGATCGTGGTGGCCTCGATCATCCCGTCGATCGAGATGTACGAGAGGGAGTCGGCGCCCAGCGAGGTGCCGATCTCCTCGACCGTCATGCCGTTGGCGATGAGCTCCGCGCGGGTGGCGAAGTCGATGCCGAAGAAGCACGGCCACTTGACCGGCGGCGACGAGATGCGGATGTGCACCTCGGCCGCCCCCGCCTCGCGGAGCATCTTGACGAGGGCGCGCTGCGTGTTGCCGCGGACGATCGAGTCGTCCACGACGACGAGGCGCTTGCCCCGGATGACTTCCTTGAGCGGGTTCAGCTTCAGCCGGATGCCGAGCTGGCGGATCGTCTGCGACGGCTGGATGAAGGTACGGCCCACGTAGGCGTTCTTCACCAGGCCGGAGCCGTACGGGATGCCGCTCGCCTCGGCGTAGCCGATGGCGGCCGGAGTGCCGGACTCCGGGGTCGCTATGACCAGATCGGCGTCGACCGGCGCCTCCGCGGCAAGTTTTCTGCCCATTTCCACGCGGGACAGATACACGTTCCGACCGGCGATGTCCGTGTCGGGCCGCGCCAGGTACACGTACTCGAAGACACAGCCCTTGGGCTTCGCTTCTGCGAATCGAGAGGAGCGGAGGCCGTTCTCGTCGATGGCGACGAACTCGCCGGGCTCGATCTCGCGGACGTACGCGGCGCCGCAGATGTCGAGCGCGGCGGACTCGGAGGCCACGACCCAGCCGCGCTCCAGCCGGCCGAGCACCAGCGGGCGGATGCCCTGCGGGTCCCGGGCCGCGTACAGGGTGTGCTCGCTCATGAAGACGAGCGAGAACGCGCCCTTCACCCGGGGCAGCACCTTGGGCGCCGCCTCCTCCACGGTGAGGGGCTTGCCGTCGTCGTCGGTCTGCCCCGCGAGGAGCGCCGTGACGAGGTCGGTGTCGTTGGTCGCGGCGACCTGGGTGGCGCGGCCGTTCTCCTTCGGGAGGGCCGCGACCATCTCGGCCAGCTCCGCCGTGTTCACCAGGTTGCCGTTGTGGCCGAGCGCCACGGATCCGTGCGCGGTGGCCCGGAAGGTCGGCTGGGCGTTCTCCCAGACGGACGCGCCGGTCGTCGAGTAACGCGCGTGACCGACCGCGATGTGGCCCTGGAGGGAGCCGAGGGAGGTTTCGTCGAAGACCTGCGAGACCAGGCCCATGTCCTTGAAGACGAGGATCTGGGACCCGTTGCTCACTGCGATGCCCGCGGATTCCTGTCCGCGGTGCTGCAAGGCATACAGTCCGAAATAGGAGAGCTTGGCGACCTCTTCGCCCGGAGCCCAGACACCGAAGACGCCACACGCGTCCTGGGGGCCCTTCTCTCCGGGGAGCAGGTCGTGGCTGAGTCGTCCATCACCACGAGGCACGCAACCGAGTGTAGGCGAGATCGACCACTGGTCCGAATTGGGGACGGGGAAAATCTCGTCAACGCGGCGAGAGCCGTCACCCGCTGTCACCGCTGCCCCCTGACCGCGCGACGGCCCGGCCACGGCGGCCCCGCCGGCCGTGCCCGCACGCGGCTGCCCGCCGCCCGCCCCGAACCCGTCCC
>NZ_JAKGCV010000412.1 GCF_021556455.1 Streptomyces fuscigenes
GCCCGGCAGGGGCGCGGCGGTGGGCGGAGCGCCCGGCGGTGCCCGGCGGAGGCGTCCCGGGTCCTGGCGGAGGCGGGCCGGGTCCCGGCGGAGGCGGGCCGGGCGGCCGTGGCGCCCCGAGCTGGGAGTGTCCTCCCTCACATGCTTCGCGAGCGGCCCCGTACGCGCCGTCGACTGTCAGTGGCGGCCCGTAGTCTTGAGCACATGTTCGCTTCTTCGTCCGGTGCCATCGGCGAGTCCGCTTCCGAGCGTTCCGCCGCCGCCGTCAACACCCAGATCCGGGCTCTGTGGGCCCGTGCGGGCGCCTCGCTCGGCCCCGCCGAGCAGGAGCGTTATCAGCAGCTGCTGGTCGAGTGGGCCGCCGCCGTGAAGGCGGACGTGGTCACGGCCGCGTAGCGCGCCGCCGGCGGGCCGCGGCCCGCCGCGTGGGCGGGGCGGTAAGGATCATGCTTCGGATGGCGTAGTGTTGAACCTACCGACGCGGGGTGGAGCAGCTCGGTAGCTCGCTGGGCTCATAACCCAGAGGTCGCAGGTTCAAATCCTGTCCCCGCTACTGAAGTACCGAAGGCCCGGATCTCTTGGAGATCCGGGCCTTCGTCGTGTACGCCCCCCGGTCCCCGCCCCCGATCGCCTCCCTCGTCCACTCCCTTCCGCTCCCTCTCGCTCCCTTCCGCTCCCTCTCGCTCCCTTCCGCTCCCTCTCGCTCCCTTCCACTCCCTTCCTCCCGTCCGGCAGCCCCCGTGTGCCTCTCCGGGCCCGTCGGGAACTGCACGGGGCCGAGTGGCGTCAACGTGGCGGGAGACCTTCACCCGACGGGCGCGTACCGTCGTTCCCCGACGCGGCTGCGGACATCCGCGGCGCATACGGCGGGCGCGGCCGGCGGCAGGCGGGGCGCGGGGGGAGTGGGCGGTGAGCCGGGCCGCCCCGGGCGATCCGGGCCAGGGAGTGGCCCTCGGCGGGCCCTGCCCCGACCCGGCGGAGCCGCCGGCCGTTCCTCCGCGTGCGGGGGACGGCGGCCCGGCCGGGTACGCCAGTCGGTCGATGGCGAGTCGCCGCCGGGGCCGATGGCGGTCAGCCTGGGAGGAGCGCGGTACCGTCCGCAGCCTTGGCGAGGAGATCGGCGGGGGAGAGACCACTGGTGGCGAAGACGGGGCGCGGAGTGCGGATCCGCAGGGGCATGGACCGGACCCGCGGTGTCCGGATCGCGCGGGACTGGGTCGCCCGGCGCGACGGCGAGCCCGCCCGGGGCGAGGAGGTCGCGAGCCCGCGGCCGAGCAGGTTCCGCTTCTGGCTGCCGCTCGTGGTGATCGGCGTGGGGGTCGTCTTCGACGCGGTCACGCCGACCCGGTTCACGGCGTCCCCGTTCTTCGCCGCCGCGCCGATGGTGGCGGCTCCGTTCTTCAGCCTGGTCGGCACGGTGGTCATCGCGCTCGTCGCGATCGCCACCGAGGCCCTGCTGCGGCTTCAGGACGGCACCATCGGCCAGATCGAGGCGATCGGCGACCTCATCACCGTCGTCACCGTCTCGGCCCTCGCGCTCGGCATCAACCGCATCGTCCGACGCAGCGGCGAACGGCTCGCCTCCGCCCGCATCATCGCCGAGACGGCACAGCGCGCGGTGCTGCCGCAGCCCTCCGAGCGGATCGGCGGACTGGACATCGCCGCGCGCTACGAGGCCGCGCAGGAGGACGCGTTCATCGGCGGCGACCTCTTCGCCGTGCAGGACACCCCCCACGGGGTCCGGCTGATCGTCGGTGACGTGCGCGGCAAGGGCATGGAGGCCGTCGGGACGGTCGCGGTCCTGGTCGGCGCCTTCCGCGAGGCGGCGGAGCAGGAGCGCACACTCGAGGGCGTCGCGCTGCGGCTGGACCGGGCCCTGACGCGCGAGGGCACCCGCCGCGCCGAGTCCGACCCGGGCGAGTCGTTCGCCACCGCGGTGCTGGCCGAGATCCCGCGCGGCGAGGGCGTCGTGCGGCTCGTCAACCGCGGGCATCCGGAGCCGATGCTCCTGGCGTCCGCGGGCGTCGTGCGCACGCTGGAGCCGGGCCAGTTCGCGCTCCCGCTCGGGATGTCCGAACTGGGCGGCTGGCCGGACCGCGCCGACACCGCGCCGTACCCGCCGGGTTCGACCCTGCTGTTCTACACGGACGGCTTGTCGGAGGCGCGGGACAGGAACGGCGTCTTCTACGAGCCCGCCGGGCGGCTGAGCGGCCGTATCTTCCCGGGGCCCGAGGAACTGCTGGACGCGGTGGTCGGCGACGTACGGGTCCACACCGGCGGGGGCAGCACCGACGACATGGCGCTGCTGGCCGTCAGCCGGCCGGCGGAGGGGCAGCCGGAACGCCGCCGGATCATGAACGTGGTGCCCCCGCTCTGACGCCGTCGCCCGCTCCGCCCGCGCGCCGCCCGCCCGGGCGGCCGGTGTGCATGACACCGGGGCGGCGTCACTGTGCGTAGACGTTCACACGCGCTCCGCACTGCCGGGAATCCGGGACCCGAGGCGGTCGGAGGGCGGGCGGCGGGCTGAGGGCGCGGTTCCACCCCGCCAGATGCGGTCAACTCGCCCGATTGCGGGGGCTTCTGTCCCGGTTGATCCGATGCGAAGTCGTTAACGATCATCGGGAACAGCTTGGAATAACAGGTGGATCTCTATTAACGTTCGATAACGCAGCGCGGTCGTCCCAGCCGTCGTCAGAGATGGCGCCGTGCGCGTGCGCCGAATTCCGCAAGGGAACCGGGGAACCAACCATTGGGGTGAATCGGGCGTTCCTGCCGCCTCTGCGCGGCCGGGCACACCCGTAGGAGACCTTCCTGCTCCGAACCCGTCAGCTAACCCGGTAGGCGAGAAGGAAGGAAAGGAGTGCGCCCCCGTGGCGTCCAACCAGCCTGCCCCGGAAGCCCTGTTCGAAAACCCGTCCTCGTCCGGGCACCTCGGCGGCGACCCGTCCTTCGGCCACGAGGCTCCTTTCCTCCAGGGTTCCCACGACGCGGTCGCCCCACACGTGCCCGGTGCCGGGCCGTTCGGCCACGACGCCCACGGCTTCGCCTCCGATGCCCATCAGGCCTACGGGCAGGGGCAGTTCACGCAGGGACACGTCACGGGCGCGGGTTACGCCCCCGGCCCGCGGCCCGCCGGGTACCCCGCCGCGGCCGACGGCACGGGTTCGTTCCCGGCCTTCGGCGACACCGGTTCGTTCCCGGCGATGGGCGAGACGGGTTCGTTCCCGGCGTTCGGTGACACCGGTTCGTATCCGGCCTTCCACGACACGGGCTCGTTCCCGGCCGTGGGCGAGACGGGTTCGTTCCCGGCGATGGGCGAGACGGGTTCGTTCCCGGCGTTCGGTGACACCGGTTCGTATCCGGCCTTCCACGACACGCACTCGTTCCCGGCCATGGGCCACACGGGCTCGTTCGCGGCCGTCGGCGACACGGGTTCGTTCCCGGTGGCCGGAGGGGCCGGGTTCCTCCCGGCCGCCGAGGACACCGGCGAGTTCGGCGGGATCGGCGCCACGGGATCCTTCCCGGCGACGGACGGCGCCGCTCCCCACCCCGAGCCGGAACCCGAGGCGGATGCCGCGCAGGACGGGCCCCTCGCGGCCGCCGCCGGGGCGCCGTGGGGCGACTTCGCGGCCGAGGAGGGCTCGGCCGCCTCCATCTCCCCCCTGCGCGGCAAGCACCGCGTCGTCAAGCAGCGCAACGCGCTCGCCCGCAGCTCCACGGTGCTCGGCGTCGGCGTCATCGCCGCCGTCGGGGCCGGCGGCATCGCGGCCGCGCAGGGCAAGGCCCCGGTGTCCATATCGATGCCGGACGCCGTGGCCCAGCACATACCCAAGAGCGTGGCGGCGCTCCCCGTGGTCGGGTCCCTCGTCCCCGACGCGAAGCCCGCGCCTGAGGCCGTCCTCGCGAGCGCCCCGCTGACCAGCGCGGGCGTGACGACCGCGGACTTCGTGCACGGCGACACCGACGCGGGGGAGGCGCTGCGGGCGAGAATCCTCCAGCAGGCGTCGGCCCAGCAGCAGGCGGCCGACGACGCCCGGCAGGCCGAGGCGGAGCGGGCCGCGGTGCACACGGCGCAGGCCGAGGCGGCCAAGCAGCAGGCGGCGGCCCAGAAGAAGGCGGACGCCGCCAAGAAGAAGGCCGCCGAGGAGGCCAAGAAGAAGGCGGAGGCCGCGCGCCTCGCCGAACTGGCCAAGAGCTACACCCTCCCCGTCGTCTCGTACACGATCACCGGGCAGTTCGGCGACCCGGGCGCCCTGTGGTCCTCCGGGTACCACACCGGCCTCGACTTCGCGGCGCCGACCGGGACCCCGATCAAGGCCGTGCACGGCGGCACGGTCACCTCGGCCGGCTGGGCCGGGGCGTACGGGTACCGCACGGTCGTCAAGCTCGACGACGGCGAGGAGCTCTGGTACTGCCACCAGTCGTCGATGCTGGTCACGGCAGGCCAGAAGGTCGAGACCGGCGAGGTCATCGGCCGGGTGGGCGCGACCGGCAACGTGACCGGACCGCACCTGCACCTGGAGGTCCACACGACGGCCGGCACGGCGATCGACCCGGCGCCCTGGCTGCGGGACCACGGCCTCAAGCCCTGACGCGACGCGCGGCCCGAAGGACGCAGCGGCCCGAAGGCGCAGCGGCCCGAAGGCGCAGCCGTACGCGATCTCCGAGACCACCTTGACCACCGGCAGCCGGGACCCGGGGCACTTCCCCCCCAGAATCCCGGGCCCCCGGCTGCCGGGAACCCCGGCGGCTCCGGCGCTCACCCCCCGACGCCGGAGCCGCCGGCCTTGTGCCGTCCGCACCCCTGCACCCGCACCCGCACCCGCCCCGCACCGGGCCGGCGCCGACGGCCACGAGGCCCGGCCGCCGGGCGT
>NZ_JAKGCV010000413.1 GCF_021556455.1 Streptomyces fuscigenes
CGGGCCGGTCAGGGCCGCGTCGGCGGCCGCGAGGGCGGCGAGGTCGGCCGCGGCTCCGGCGCGGTGGCGTGCCACCACCGCCTGCCCGAGGCCGAGCACGGCGGCGAAGACGACGCACAGCACCGTCGCCAGCGCGGCCACCATGACCGTCGCGGAGCCGCGGTCCGGCCCCGAGCGGGACCACCTGCTCATGGAACCTCCCCGTTGCCCGACCGCCTGGTCAGGGGCCCCCGGTTGCCTGACCAGCTGCTCATGAGGCCTCCCTGCTGCCCGGCCACCACCTGCTCATGGGGCCTCCCCGTTGCCTGGCCACCACCTGCTCATGGGGCCTCCCCGTTGCCTGACCGCCTGGTCAGGGGCCCCCGGTTGCCTGACCAGCTGCTCATGAGGCCTCCCTGTTGCCCCGCCACCACCTGCTCATGGGGCCTCCCCGTTGCCTGGCCACCACCTGCTCATGGGGCCTCCCCGTTGCCTGGCCACCACCTGCTCATGGGGCCTCCCCGTTGCCTGGCCACCACCTGCTCATGGGGCTTTCCCCTTCGGCTGACCGGCTGTTCATTCGGGCCCCCACCCCGCTCGCTCGGCCGGGGCGCCCGCGCGAGGGCCGCCGGTGCGGCTGTCGCGGAGGCTCGCCGGCACGCCGGGGGCTCCGCAGGCGCGGGCGGCTCGGCCAAGGGCATGGCGTCCAGCCGGCCCCCTTGTGAGGGCGGGACCTTCCGATCGGGCAGACCTGACGAGGCCGGGAGAGCCCCCGGAACCGCCGGTTCCCCTCTCGGGTTGGGCGCGACTCCCGGGATCATCCGGTCGGCCGTCACCTCCCTGGGAGCCGTGGGTTCCACTGGGGCTGTTGAGGCCAGTGGGGTCGCTGGTCCCACCGGCCCCGTAGAGGCCGCCAGAGCCGCTGGAGCCGCTGGACCCATTGGTTCCACTGGGGCCACTGGAGTGGCCGTCCCGGCGGGGTCGTCCAGGTCGCCCGCCGGAGCGACGTCCTCGGCCGCCGCGACCGCTTCGGCCGACAGGGTGATCGCCAGGGCGCGCGGCCCGGGCACGGGCGCCGTCACACGGACGTGCCACAGGTCGCCGGATCGCCCCACCGTGACCTCGGCCCCCGAAGGCGCCGCGGAACGAGCGGCGTCGAGCGTGGCTGCGCGCGGCTCCGTCCGTGCGGCGGCCCGCGCCCCGGCGCGGGCGGCGTCCACACACTGGATCTGCGCCGCCGCAGCCATGAGCGCCCAGACCAGGGCCATCGCGAAGGCCACAAGCCCCGGCACGATCACCGCCGCCTCGGCGGTGACATAGCCGGTATCCCGCCCCGGTCGGCCCCGCCGTCGTGGGCGGCGATCAGGACTTCGCACTGAGCGCCTGCCCGATGAGGGATTCCAGCGCGCCCTGCACCGATCCGCTGGTCACCACCTTGTAAAGCACCGCCGCGAAGGCACAGGCGGCGATCGTGCCCATCGCGTACTCCGCCGTCGTCATTCCGGCGTCCGAGCGCATGCACCGCGCCCACAGCTTCTTGATCCATGTCTTCATCGCTCGTTTCCCCCGTCCGGCGTCTCCGCCGCCCGTCGTTCTCGTATCGGTCGCGTCGTACCTGTTTGTCTCGTCGTGTCACTGGTCACTGGTCACTGGGGTCATTTTTTGACGGCTTTCGTCCCTGAAAAGACGTCATATGCGATTCGGAATGCGGCGATTGGAGTGATGGGCCATCGCCAGGACCCGAGTCGCCGTGCGGCCGTGTCCGGCACTGTCAGCGGCCTCCCAACAGCCCCCTAGCGAGGCCCATCACCACCGGCGCCACGCCTGTCGCCAGGAATGCGGGCAGGAAGCAGAGGCCCACCGGCCCGGTGATCAGCACCTGTGCGCGCTGCGCCCTGACCGTCGCCGTGCGGGACCGCTCGGCGCGAAGCCCTTCGGCCAGTCGGGCAAGAGGCTCCGCGGCGGGCGCGCCGGTCGTGAAGGCCCGGTCCAGACACCGCGCCAGCCCGGCGGCGCCTGGTATCTCCCCGAACCGCGCCCAGGCTTCCGAGGGTTCACCGCCGAGCGCGATCTCGGCGGCCGCCCCCGCGAGCGGATCGCCCACGGGGCCGCCGAGCGAACCCCCGACCGCTTCCGCGGCCTCGCGGGGTCCCGCGCCGGCCGCCGCTTGACCGTCCCGGGCGGCGCCAGCTTCTCCAGCATCTCCAGCGGGACGAGGACGACGGCCCGGATCCCGCCGTACGGGGACGGCCCGAGGTCGACGCCGAAGCCGTGCCGGCGCGCGAAGCGGCCGATGACCGCGAAGCCGGTCTGCGGGATCTCCCCGACGTCGCCCACGCCCAGCAGCCTGCGGCCCGAGACGATCTCGCGGGCCTCGTCGAGCCGGTGGTCGTCGAGGCCGAGCCCGCCGTCGTCGACCTCGATGACGGCGCCGCGCTGGACGGGCCGCACCGCGACCGGGACGGCGGTGCGGGGCGGCGAGTACTCGGTGGCGTTGGCGAGCAGTTCGGCGATCAGGTGGATCAGCGGTTCCACGACGATGGCGGCGATGCCGAGGTCGGGATCGCCGGTGACCTCGACCCGGCGGTAGGACATGATGCGGCCGGACGCGGCCCGCACGACGTCGACCAGCGCGAGCGGGTCCTGCCACTGCTGGCCGGGCCATTCGTCGCAGAGCACCTTCAGGCTCTGCGCGTGCCGGGCCTGCTGGGTGGCCGCGTGGTCGACCTGCATCGTGATGTCGAGCAGGTCGGTGTCGCCCGGGTAGCGGTCGGCGATGCCGGTGGCCCTGGCCTGGATCCGGTGGGCCGAGGTCTGGATGCGGTTCGCGAGCTCCACGAGGGACAGCCGCTGGGACTCCTCGCGCTCGTCGATCGCGCGGGAGACCTCCCGCAGCATCCGGTCGAACCAGGGGGCGAGGCCCTCCTCGGCGGGGGCGGCGCCCGTGCCTCCGGGGCCCCGGCCGGCCTCGGCCGCGGCGGCGTGCAGGGCGGTGGGCACCTCGCGGCGCGCGAGGGCGGCCGGCAGCCGCCGCGTGAGCGTGAACTCGGCCTCCTCGCGCACGCGCTCGGCCTGGGCGCCGACGTGGGCGAGCCACTGCGCCTCGCGCCGCGCGATCTCGGCGTCCCGCTCCGTCAGCTCGCCCCGGAGCTTGATCAGGTCGTAGGTCAGGTCCCGCTGCGCGCGCCGGAACGACTCCAGCCAGCCGAGCAGTACGGCGCCCGCGACCCCGTACGCCGCCACGGCCCCGACGCCGACGGCCCGTTCCATGGCGAACCCGCCCCCGGCGAGGGCGAGGAAGGCGAGAACGAGGACGACCGGCCAGGGACGTGTCCTGCGGGCGGAGGAGGCGGACACAGGGGTGCGGGCACGGGTCATGAAAAACCTTCGCGTTGGCCGAAGTCTGGACTCCGACCGGCACGCCGCCGCGGACGCGCCGGCCCGGCCGACCGTGAGGTCATTTCCTCAGCCGGAGGTCAATCCCTCGGCCGGGCGTATTCGCGAAGTGGCAACTACACCAGCGTCAGGCAATGTTGGGGGCCAGACATTGTTGGGATGGTATATCGCCCCGCGGGCGGGCAAGGCCGCTTTTCCGCGATGGAACCGCCGAAAGACGAACGGAACATCTCTGACCTGCGGCTACCCTCCATAAATCGCCCGCTAGAACATCTACGCTCCGTCACCTGTCGTGATGAGCCACCAACCGAAAGGGCGAGGTGACGCGCCCGGAGGCACGTATTCCGCCCAGCCCTCTCCGTTTCTTCACGGAAACGGGAATCGCCTCCGCAAAGCACGTTCTCCGCAGACGCCATCACGACAAGCGGATAAATGTTCTGGCCCCTCAAGAAAAAGGAAATCCCGCGGACCTCTCATCATCCTTTCCGAAAGAATGCGGACACGTCCGGTCCCGTACGGCCGCAGGCGGCCACCGGTCGGTACGGACCAGGCCGCGCGGGTTGCTGCCCCGCCCCGCCCGGTCCCCGTCGCGGCCGGGCCGGGGCGGGGCGCGACCGACCGCCCGGCGGGGGCGGGCATCATGCCCTGGTGAACACCGCCGACTCCCCCGTGATCCGTGCCGACGTCCCCGGAACCTTCGCCCACGGCGTCCTCGCCGAACGCCACCCGGCGCTGATCCGCCAGGTGCGCGAGGCCACGCCGTACCCGCCGGCCGCGCGGCGCGCCCTCGACGCCCTGCTCGCGGAGATCACCCAGGAAGGGGTGGCGCCTCTCCCGCCGGACGCCCCCGACGCGCCGCGCTGGGACGCCTGGGGCGCGAGCGCGTACTACGGGAAGCCGTGGTTCGAGCTGCCGTTCCTGTGGGCGGAGAGCTACTTCTACCGCAGGCTGCTCGGCGCCGTGGGCCACTTCACGCCGGGGCCGTGGCTGGGCCTCGATCCGTTCGCCCCCTTCAAGGACGCCGAACTGCACGGCAGCGCCGTGGACGACGAGCTCGCCGCGCTCGACGCCCAGTCCGGCACGGGGCGCGGCGGGCGGTCCGACGGCCGGCCCGACGACCGGGAGGCGGACGCGCTGCTGCTCGCCGCGCTCTGGGGCAACCGCGCGGACCTCGGCTTCCGCATCACCTCCGGGGAGGCGGCGGCGCCCGGCGGCGCGGACCGGCTGGTGGCGGACGACCGCGACGTGCTGTGGGGGCTGCTGCCGCCCGGGGCCGACGCGGACACGGCGGTGCACCTGATCGCCGACAACGCGGGCCGCGAGCTCGTGCCCGATCTCCTGCTGCTCGACCACCTGCTGCGCACCGGCCGGACCGGCCGCGCCGTCCTGCACGTCAAGCCGCATCCGTACTACGTGTCCGACGCGACGGTCGCGGACACGGCGGCGGCGCTGCGGCGGCTGGCCGCGGCCGGCGGG
>NZ_JAKGCV010000414.1 GCF_021556455.1 Streptomyces fuscigenes
GCCCTCCTCGCGGCCGCCCTGGCGGGCTGCTCGGCCACGGGCCCGGCGGGCGAACGGGCCACGCACGCGCCCGGCTCCGGCTCCAGCTCCAGCTCCAGCTCCAGCTCCGGGGAACGGTCCGCCGGCGCGACGCCCCGGGTGCGGCTCCCCGCCGCGGGGGCCGCGTTCGACTACCAGCTGGGCGGCGCCTACCGGCCCCCCGCCGGCGTCCGCGCCGTCTCGCGCGACCGGACGGCGCACCCCGCCCCGGGCCTCTACTCCGTCTGCTACGTCAACGCCTTCCAGGCCCAGCCCGGCGCCGCGACCACCGCCTGGTGGCGCGCGCACCACCCCGAGCTGCTGCTGCGGGAGGGGCACGACCCGCACGGCCCGCTCGTCGTGGACGAGGACTGGGACGAGCCCCTGCTCGACATCTCGACGCCCGCGCGGCGCACGGCCCTGCTGGGGGTCGTGGGCGGCTGGATCGACGGCTGCGCCCGGGCGGGCTTCGACGCCGTGGAGCCCGACAACCTCGACTCCTACCAGCGCTCGAAGGACCTGCTGAGCCGCGCGGACGCCGCCGCGTTCGCCGCGCTGCTCGTGCGGCGCGGGCACCGCGACGGGCTGGCCGTGGCCCAGAAGAACACCGGGGAACTCCTCGACCGGCGTGCCGCCGTCGGCTTCGACTTCGCCGTCGTGGAGGAGTGCGCGCACTACGGCGAGTGCGGGGACTTCTCGTCCGCGTACGACCGCCGCGTCTTCGACGTCGAGTACGACCGGGCGAGCTTCGCCGCGGGGTGCCGGCGCTGGGGCCGGACCCTGTCCCTCACCCTGCGCGACCGCGACGTCCTGCCGGCGGGCGCGCCCGGCCACGTCGACCGGCGCTGCTGACGGCACCAGGCCGCCTCCCGGCCCCGCCCCGTCGGGCGTGCGGGCCCCGCCGCCGTGGACGCCCGGCGAGCACGCCCCGCCCGTGCGGCCCCGCGTCCCCCCACCCCCGCCGTCAGGCCGGGGGCACGCCGGGCCCGGGCCGCCGCTCGGGCGAGGGCCGTGGGCCGCCGCCCAGCCGCACGGCGGCCGGCGCCTTCGGGAACTCGCCCGTGCCGTCCAGGGTGCGGGCCGCCGAGGCGATGTTGCGGACCATGCCGCCGAAGACGAACGCGTGGAACGGCGACACGCTCCACCAGTACGCCTGCCCGAGGAACCCGCGCGGGTGGAAGATCGCACGCTGGCGGTAGACCGTGCCGCCTGAGCCGTCCTCCTCGGCGCGCATCTCCAGCCAGGCGAGCCCCGGCATGCGCATCTCGGCGCGCAGCCGCAGCAGGCTGCCCCGCTCGATCTCCTCGACCCGCCAGAAGTCCAGCGAGTCCCCGACGCGCAGGTGGTCGTCGTCGCGGCGCCCGCGGCGCAGGCCCACGCCGCCCGCGAAGCGGTCGAGCAGCCCCCGCACGGCCCAGGCGGCCGACATCGAGTACCAGCCGTGCTTGCCCCCTATGCCCTCGACGACCCGCCACAGGGAGGCGCGGGTGGCGTCCACGGAGGTCTCCCGCTCGTCGGTGTACAGGCTGCCGCCCGCCCAGTCCGGGTCGGTCGGCAGCGGATCGCTGGGCGCGCCCGGCACCGAGGCCGAGGACCAGCGGGTCGTCACCCTGGCCTCCTGCACGCGCCGCAGCGCCAGCTCGACGGCGCGGTCCAGCCCGTACGGGTGGCCCGGCGGATCCGGCACGTACCGCGCGATGTCGTGCTCCGCGCACACCACCTCGTGCCGCAGCGACTCGGTGAGCGGCCGGGCGATCCCCGACGGCACGGGCGTCACGAGGCCGATCCAGTGGCTGGAGAGGGCGGGCGTCAGCACGGGCAGCGAGACCACGAGCCGCCTCGGCAGCCGGGCCACACGTGCGTAACGGCGCATCATGTCGCGGTACGTCACGATGTCGGGGCCCCCGATGTCGAAGGCCCGGCTCACGTCGGCGGGCAGCGTGGCCGCGCCGACGAGGTAGCGCAGCACGTCCCGCACCGCGACGGGCTGGATGCGGGTCCTGATCCAGCTGGGCGTGACCATCGCCGGGAGCCGCTCCGTGAGGTAGCGCAGCATCTCGAACGACGCCGAGCCCGAGCCGATGATCACCGCGGCCCGCAGGACGGCGGTCGGCACGCCCGAGTCCAGCAGGATGTGCCCCACCTCGGCGCGGGAGCGCAGGTGCGGCGAGAGCTCCCGCTCCGGCACGCCCGCGGGGGTGAGCCCGCCCAGGTAGACCAGGCGGCCGAGGCGGGCGCCGCGCGCCCGGCGCGCGAAGATGCGGGCGGCCTCCCGGTCCGTCCGCTCGAAGTCCTGCTTGCCCTGGCCGAGCGCGTGGACCAGGTAGTACGCGACGTCGACGCCCTCCATCGCGGCGGCCACGCCGTCCTCGTCCGTCACGTCGCCCTTGACGACCTCGACGTCCCCGGCCCAGGGATAGTCCCGCAGCTTCTCCGGGGTCCGGGCGAGGCAGCGCACCCGGTGACCGGCCGCCAGCAGTTCGGGGACGAGGCGGCCGCCGATGTACCCGGTCGCGCCGGTGACCAGGCAGAGCAGGCCCTGCCCCGCCGCTCCCGCGGCCGGGCCGCCGCCGCGTGCCTCCTGCGCCCCGGTCCCGCCGTCCGCCGACCCGCTGTCGCCCGCCATGCACGCCTCCACTGCCCCGTCGGTGTCCGGCCTTCGCCGCCGTCCGTCCTCCGGCTCCGCGACCGCTGCCGTTCCTGCCCGCCGCTGCGGGCGTCCGCGGGTGCGTCACCGTGCGCGGCCCGGGGCCGCGCGGCCCTCCGTGTACCCCGCTGGAGGCACGCGTCCCACGATCCCCCACACGGACCTCCCCCGCGCGGCGGGCGGCAGGAGCCGGGGCCGTACCGGACTCCGGGAAGCGGCGCCACCCTCGCCTCCCCGAACGGGTGACGGCCCGGCGATCCCGGGGATCGCGCCGACGGGTCCCGTTACGTTCCGCCCCATGCCCGATCGACGCGGTCCCGCAACCGGCACGCCGGACACCCCGGACACTCAGGACACCCAGAACGCCCCGGACTCCCGGGACACCCAGAACGCCCCGGACTCCCGGGACACCCAGAACGCCCCGGACGCACCGGACGCACCGGACGCCCAGAACACGCAGAACCCCCCGGACGCCCCGGGCCCCCAGAACACCCCTGACTCCCGGAACGCGCCCGAGCCCCCCGGCGCTCCGCATCCGCCGAACGCGCCCCGCGGGGCCGTCGGCATCCGCTGGGAGCTGTGGCTCGGCGCGATCCCGGCGATCGCCGGGGTCCTCCTGCCCATCGCGGGGCTGACCCTCGGCAGGCTGCTCGTGTTCAGTCTGCTGGCCGCGGCGGCGCTGCCCCTGAGCATCGCGGTCGTGCGGCCCGCGTGGGGCTGGCTGCGACACGCACTGGCAGCGGCGCTGACCCTCGTGCTCGTGGCGTTCGCCGTCACCGTGATCTATTACCAGGGCCATCCCCGCCAAGCGGCGGACGCCAAGCCACCGCACCGGGTGTCCCAGGACGAAGCAGCCTCGCGCCTGCGCTTCCTCCCGGTCACCGGTCCGGTCGCGCACTGCGTGAGCTTCTCCGGTACGGGCCGCGTCCCGGACGGCCACGCCCTGGTGATCTTCGACCGGCCGAGCGACTCCGGCGGTCGCTACACGTCCACCTCCACCTTCAGCTTCGACGGCGAGGCCGCGCCCTCGGCGTCGGGATGGACCGTGCCCGACCTGAACCTCGGCTCGGGCGACGCCGGTGACAAGGGCACCCACATGGTGGTGGTCGCCGTCCTGATGCCGGACAACGTCGCCGGGTTCCTGGACGCGCTCAACCGCGACTCCGAGACCGGAGCCGTACCCCGGGAGGTCATGGAACTCGGCTCGCAGGCCGACCGCCTGGTCGTGATGCGCAACGGACAGAACGCCCACTGCTGAGCGCGGCCCCGTGCCGCCTCCGTCCCACACCTCCCCCATGCGGCTCCTCGCCCCCGGCCCGCCTCCACCCTCCGGCTCTCCTCCCCCGGCCCGCCTCCCGCCCCACCGGCTCTCCTCGGCCCCCGGACGGCACCTGGCAGGATGGCGGCCGTCCCGCACGGACCCCGAGAGAGGCGATCCCGCATGGCTGTGGTGCACCGCACGACGCTGAAGCCGACGAAGCTCGAACTGCTGGGTGAGTGGCTGCCGGGCCGCCCCTGGTACCTCGGCGGGGCGGACGGGCCCGTCCTCGACCGCGCGGGCGGCTTCCGGCTCGACGACCCCGAGGGCGAGGTCGGCATCGAGTTCATGGTCGTCACCGACGTCTCCGGGCCGCTGCCCGTCGCCTACCAGGTGCCGTTCACCTACCGGGCCGCCCCGCTCGAGGGTGCCGGGCACGCCCTCGTCGGCACCACCGAGCACGGCGTGCTCGGCCGGCGCTGGGTGTACGACGGCGCCCACGACCCGGTGCTGGTCGCCCAGTTGTGCGCGCTGCTGGACGGGTCCGCCGAGCCGCAGGCCCAGTCGCTGAGCGACACCCCCGATCCGAGCGTCGTCGTGGACGGGCCGTCCGGGGCGGGGTCCCCGCTCGCAGCCGTGCGCGGCCGCGTCCCGCTGGACGTCGTGGACGGACCGTTCGGCGTGGAGGTCCGCGCCGGCGGGGGCGGCGGGGAGGGTGGGCAGGTCGTGCGCATCCACCGCGTGCTGCGGCCGCACCCGGCCGGCACGGACGGGACGGACGGCACCGGCGACACCCCGGACGACGGCGCCTGGCCCGGCACCGTGCTCGCCCGGGTCAGCGCCGGCTGGACGCTGCCCGACGGCAGCGCGGTGCGGGGCGTGTTCGCCAGCGCCGTGCGGCCCTGACGGCCGCGCGGGA
>NZ_JAKGCV010000415.1 GCF_021556455.1 Streptomyces fuscigenes
CGCCGGTCCCGGCCGCGCGCGGCCCGGCGGAGTGGGCTCGGACGGGGGCCCGCCCGCGGGCGGGCCCCCGTCCTGCGGCTCAGGCGAAGAGCGCCCGGCGCAGCGTGTCCACCGCGAGGCGGATCGCGCCGTCCGCGGCCTGCGTCCCGCGCAGGGCGTTGAGCATCACGAAGTCGTGGATGATGCCCTGGAAGCGGACGGCGGTGACGGGCACCCCGGCGGCGCGCAGCTTGTTGGCGTACGCCTCGCCCTCGTCGCGCAGCACGTCGGCCTCGCCGGTGACGACGAGCGCCTGCGGCAGCCCGGCCAGCTGCCCGGTGGTGGCGCGCAGCGGGGAGGCCGTGATCTCGGCGCGCTGGGCCGGGTCGGTCGTGTACTGGTCCCAGAACCACTTCATGCCGTCGCGGGCCAGGAAGTAGCCCTCGGCGAACTGCTCGTACGAGCCGGTGTCGAAGGAGGCGTCGGTGACCGGGTAGAAGAGCACCTGCGCGGCGAGCGGGACGTCGCCGCGCTCCTTGGCCATCAGGGTCAGGGCCGCCGCCATGTTCCCGCCGACGGAGTCGCCCGCGACGGCGAGGCGCGAGGCGTCGAGGCCCTTGGAGGCGCCTTCGGCGACGATCCACCGCGCGACGGCGTAGTTCTGCTCGATCGCCACCGGGTAGCGCGCCTCTGGCGACAGCGCGTACTCCGGGAAGACCACCGCGGCGCCCGTGCCCGCGGCCAGCTCCCGCACGAGCCGGTCGTGCGTGTGCGCGTTGCCGAAGACCCAGCCCGCGCCGTGGATGTAGAGGACGACCGGCAGGGGGCCCACGGCGCCCCGCGGCTTGACGATCCGGGCCCGCACGGACCCGGTCGGGCCGCCCTCGACGGTGATCCACTCCTCGTCGACCTCGGGGGCGTCCACCTCGCCGGACTGGACCTGGTCGAGCGTCGCGCGGCCCTCGGCCGGGGGCACCTGGTAGGCGAACGGGGGCTTCGACGTGGCCTCGGCGAAGGCCGCGGCGGCCGGTTCGAGGACCGGGGCGGTGGGAGCGTTGCCGGCGGGCATGGATTCTCCTCGTGTGGGGCGGGCCGGGCGTGTTCGGCCGCGGTCCTGCCGGTCCGCACGGGGTTCCGTGCGGACACCAGGAGAATAGAACTCTTTTAAATCGTGCGCAAGGTAATCGTCCTGGAGGGGATATGGCACAAGGTGGTTGCCTCCTTCCGGATCGGGTGCGAGGGGCTACGCTTGAGGAAGGCCGTACCCGGCGACGGACACCGCGGCAGTGAGGCCGCGGAAGAGTGGAGCGCACATGGACACAGAGGCCGCAGGCACCCCCAGCGCGGAGGCGGACACGCACCCGGCCGTCCCGGACGGGGAGCTCTCCCTGCTCCTGGACGACCAGATGTGCTTCGCCCTGTACGCCGCGTCGCGGGCGGTCACGTCGCTCTACCGGCCGATACTCGACGAACTCGGCCTCACCTACCCCCAGTACCTGGTCCTCCTCGCCCTCTGGGAACGGGACCAGGTGCCGGTCAAGGAACTGCGGCGGGCGCTCCAGCTCGACTACGGAACGCTGACCCCGCTGCTGAAGCGGCTGGAGGCGGCAGGCCTGCTCCGGCGCGAGCGCCAGGCCGACGACGAGCGCACGGTACGCGTCGGGCTCACCGAGCAGGGCATCGCGCTGCGCCGGCGGGCGCGCGCGATCCCCGCCGCGATCGGCGACGCCATGGGCCTGGACGACGAGGAGTTCGAACGCACCCGCGCGACCCTGCGCCGGCTCACGCGCAACGTGACGGCGCGCACGGAGGCCAGGGGCTGACGACGGGGCCGGCCGGTCCCCGGGCGCCCGCGCCCCGGCCCGGCGCTCACGCCCCGCGCAGCTGTGCCAGCACCGCTTCCGTCAGCGGCGGCCACGCCTCGACCGCCCAGGGGCCGAAGGCGCGGTCCGTCAGGACCACGCAGGCCGCCGCCGCGTCCGGATCCACCCACAGGAACGTGCCCGACTGGCCGAAGTGGCCGAAGGTCCGCGGCGAGGACGAGGCGCCCGTCCAGTGCGGGGACTTGGCGTCGCGGATCTCGAAGCCGAGGCCCCAGTCGTTGTGCCGCTGGTTGCCGTAGCCGGGCAGCACTCCCGACAGGCCGGGGAACTGCACCGTCATCGCGTCCGCGACCGTGCGCGGGTCCAGCAGCCGCGGCGCCTGGAGCTCGGCGGCGAAGCGCGCCAGGTCGTCCACGGTCGACACCGCGTCGCGGGCGGGGGACGCGGCGCCCTCCAGCGACGTCGCCGCCATGCCGAGGGGCTCCAGCACGGCCTCGCGCAGGTACCGCGGGAAGGGGATCTCCGTCGCCGCGGCCACGTGCTCGCCGAGGGCGTCGAAGCCGGCGTTGGAGTAGACGCGGCGGGTCCCCGGGGCGGACAGGGCCCGCCGCTCGTCCGGCGCGAGGCCGCTCGCGTGCGCCAGCAGGTGCCGGACCGTGGAACCCTCGGGGCCGGCCGGCTCGTCGAGTTCGATCGCCCCCTCCTCGTACGCGACGAGCACCGCGTAGGCGGCGAGCGGCTTGGTCACCGAGGCGAGGGGGAAGCGCCGGTCCGTCGGCCCGTACGAGCCCGCGGTGCTCCCGTCCGCCCGCACCACGGCCGCGGCGGCGTGCGGGACGGGCCACTTCTCGATCTGCTCCAGGGACTCAAGGCGCTCCATGGTCCCGACCCTAGTTCAGGCCTTCCTCACAGCCGCAGGCGCATGGCGGGCGCCCGCGTCGGGGCGAAGCCGAGCGACGCGTAGAGCGGGGCGCCCTCGGCCGAGGCGTGCAAATCGATCTTCGTCACCCCGCGCTCGCGGTACCAGCGCAGCAGCGCCTCCATGCAGGCGCGCGAGTAGCCGCGGCGGCGCATCGAGGGATCCGTGGCCACGCTGAAGACGTGTCCGCTCAGCCCGGCTTCGTTGCCCGGCGCGCCGAGCCGCTGCTCCACCGTGCCCACGACGCAGGCCGCCAGCGCTCCCGGACGCTCCGGGTCGTCCACGACGAAGGCGTTCATGGTGGCACCGGGGACCGCCAGGGCCGCGCGCAGGATCGCCACGCTCGCGGGCATCCACGAGTCGTCCCCGTGGCCGGGGTTGAGGGAGTCCAGCATGACGGCGCGCAGGCGCACGAGCTCCTCGGCGTCGGCGGGCGCCGCCTCCCGCACGGCGGCGGCGCGGGGTGAGGGGGCGTCGGGCATATCGGGGATCGGGTCCATGCCGCGCACAGTAGGCCGGGACGGGCGGACTCCGGTACCGGAACACCCTTGCTTCGAGCGCACTCCAAGGAATTAGCGTGTGGGGCATGACGCTGACGCAGAGCACGCCGATCGGCGCGGACCGTACGGAAAGCTGCGCCTCCGGACCGCTCGCGCATCCGAGGCCCGAGGGCGCGGACCAGTACACGATCAGCGAGGTGGCCGGCTTCACCGGGCTCAGCGCGCACACGCTCCGCTGGTACGAGCGGATCGGCCTGATGCCGCACGTCGACCGGTCGCACACCGGCCAGCGCCGCTTCCGCAACCGCGACCTCGACTGGCTCCACTTCGTCGGCAAACTCCGGCTGACGGGCATGCCCGTGGCGGACATGGTCCGCTACGCCGAACTCGTCCGCGCCGGCGACTCCACCTACGGGCAGCGGCGCGAACTCCTGGTGCGCACCCGGCGCGACGTCCTCGCGCGGATCGCGGAACTCCAGGACACCGTCGCCGTACTCGATCACAAGATCGGTTTCTACGCGGACGCCCACGAGGCGTCGGAGAGGCACTGAGCCACCGATGAGCGACACCGCACACCCCACCCGCATCCGCCTCGGCTCGCAGGGCCCGCAGGTCGGCCCCCAGGGCTTCGGGGCCATGGGCATCAGCTTCGCCTACGGCCCCAGCGACCTGGACGAGTCCCGCGCCACGCTGGAGCGCGCGCTGGAGCTCGGGGTGACCCTGTTCGACACCGCGGCCGCCTACGGGAGCGGCGAGAACGAGAAGTTCCTCGCGCCGTTCTTCGCCGACCACCGCGACGAGGCCGTCGTCGCGACCAAGTTCGGCCTGGGGATCGACCCCGAGGACCCGACGAAGCGCATCATCGACAACGACCCGGCGTACATACGCCGCAGCGCGGAGGAGAGCCTCACGCGCCTCGACGTCGAGACGATCGACCTCTACTACATGCACCGCCTCGACACGCGCTTCCCCATTGAGGAGACCGTCGGGGTGATGGCCGAGCTGGTGCGCGAGGGCAAGGTCAGGCACCTGGGGCTGAGCGAGGTCACCGCCGCCGAGCTGCGCCGGGCCCACGCCGTGCACCCGATCGCCGCCGTGCAGTCCGAATGGTCGCTGTTCAGCCGGGACATCGAGGCCCAGGTGGTGCCGGCGGCCGCGGAGCTCGGCGTCGGCATCGTGCCGTACTCCCCGCTCGGCCGCGGCTTTTTGACCGGCGCCTTCGTCAGCGCCGACGCCGAACTCGGCGAGGACGACTTCCGCCGCCAGCAGCCCCGCTTCACCGGGGACAACGCGGCGGCCAACGCGGCCCTGCTGGAGCCCGTGCGCAGCATCGCCGCCGCGCACGGCGCGACGCTCGCGCAGGTCGCGCTGGCGTGGGTGCACCAGCGGGCCGGCGTCCACGGCGTCGCCGTCGTGCCGATCCCCGGCACGCGCAGCCGCAAGCGGGTCGAGGAGAACACGGGCGCGACGCGCCTCGTCCTCACGCCCGGGGAGCTGGACGTCCTGGAGCCGATCGCCGGGCGCGTCGCGGGCAGCAGGTACGCCGACATGAGGCCGACCTCCGCGGGCCGCGAGTAGTCGCCCCACCCGGCCGGCGGCGCGCACGCGCGGGCGCG
>NZ_JAKGCV010000416.1 GCF_021556455.1 Streptomyces fuscigenes
GCGCCCTCGCGCTGCCCGGCGTCGCGTGCCGGGCGGCGGCCCCGTTCCCTCCCGCCGGGCGGCGCGCTCCCCCGCCCGCGTCCCCGGGCCGCTACCGGGCGAGCACCTCCAGCGTCCGGTCCACGTCGTCGGCCGTGTTGTACAGGTGGAACGAGACCCGGAGGTTCCCGGCGCGCACCGACGCGTCGACGCCAGCGGCCTCCAGCGCCTCCCTGCGCCCGCCGAGACCCGGCGCCCCCACGACCGCGGACCCCTCCGCGGCGACCAGGTCGTGCCCCGCCTCGGCCATGCCCTTGCGGAACCGGTCGGCGAGCGCCGTGACGTGCGCGTGCACGGGCGCGGTCCCGAGCTCCTCCAGCAGCGCGAGGGAGTGCTGCGCGCCGTGGTACGCGAGGAAGGACACGCTCTCGTCGTACCGCCGCGCCGATCCGGCCAGTTCACGCACCGGGCCGTACGTGGACTGCCAGGGGTCGGCCCCCGCGACCCATCCCGCGTGCAGGGGCGCCAGCGTCTCCTGCGCCTCTTCGGTGACGGTCAAGAACGACGTGCCACGCGGGGAGCAGAGGAACTTGTAGCCGCCGGTCACGGTGTAGTCCCACTCCCCCGCACCGAACGGCAGCCAGCCCGCCGCCTGCGTCGCGTCGAGCAGCGTACGGGCCCCGTGCGCCGCGGCGGCCTCCCGCACCGCGGGCAGATCGGCGAGCCGGCCGTCCGCCGACTGGACGGCGGAGAGCGCGACCAGGGCGGTGCGGGCGTCGACGGACTCGGCGAGCCGGTCGAGCGGCACCTGGCGGACGGGCAGCCCGCGCACCGCGAAGGGGGTGACGAGGGAGCTGAACTCGCCCTCGGGGACCAGCACCTCCCCGCCCTGCGGGAGGGAGCCCGCGACCAGCGCCACATGGACGCAGACGGCGCTGCCGGCGGCGACACGGTCGGCCGCCACCCCCACGAGCCGGGCGAACGAGGAGCGGGCCGCCTCGACGGTGTCGAAGCTTCCCGCGCCCGCCCACCGGCGGCCGGTGGCGTTGGCCGCCGCGAGTTCCTGCACGGCGCTCACCGCCCTGCGCGGCAGCAGGCCGCAGGCCGAGGTGTTCAGGTACGCCGTGCCGGGCGCGAACTCCGCGCCGCCGAGCCGATGCGAGAGGTCCATGGCCCGAGCTTGATCGGCCCCGCGCCGCCGCGTCAATCGGCTGTGCGGCTCAGACGGCGGCGCCCCGCGTCTCCCACGCCTGCTGGAGCGCCTGGGTGAACAGCTCAGCGGGCTGCCCGCCGGAGACGCCGTAGCGCCGGTCCAGCACGAAGAACGGCACGCCGGTGGCGCCGAGCTCCGCCGCCTCGCGCTCGTCCGCCCGCACCTCCTCGGCGTACGCCTCCGGGTCGCCGAGCACGGACGCGACCTCCGCCTCGTCGAGCCCCGCCTCGACGCCCAGCGCGAGCAGCGTCTCGCGGGCGTAGACGGACCGCTCCTCGGCGAAGTTGGCCCGGTAGGCGAGATCGAGCAGCTCGCTGTGGCGGCCCCGCGCCTTCGCGAGGTGGAGCAGGCGGTGGATGTCGAAGGTGTTGCCGTGGTCGCGCCCCTCGATGCGGTAGCCGAGGCCCTCGGAGCGGGCGTTGGACGCCACCTGCTCCTCCATCGCGGCGGCCTCCTCGCGCGTGCGCCCGTACTTGGCGGCGAGCATGTCCACGACGGTCTCGCCACTGGCGGCCGCGGCCCGGGGATCGAGCTCGAACGACCGGTGCACGACCTCCACCTCGTCGCGGTGGGGGAAGGCGGCGAGGCCCTTCTCGAAGCGGGCCTTGCCGATGTAGCACCAGGGGCAGGCGATGTCGCTCCATATCTCGACGCGCATGGTGGTCCGGTGTCCGTTTCTCTCGGTGGGCGGGCCGGCGCCGACGCTCGGTGGGCCCGGCCCGCACCCACCGCAGCACGAAACGCCCGGCGGGCCGAGGGCATTCCCCGCTCCGCCGGGCGTCCCCGCCCGTGGCCCCCGCAGCGGCACGCCCCGGCGACGCGAGGGGCCCGGAGTGCCGGACGGGATCTTCAGCGCCGGGCCTCCAGGTCCAGTTCCGCCCACGTCGTCTTGCCCTCCGGCGTGAACCTGCTGCCCCACCGGTCCGCGGTCTTCGACACGAGGAACAGGCCGCGGCCGGTCTCCTCCGTCACCCGCGCGTGCCGCAGCCGCGGGGAGCTGCTGTCCGCGTCCGAGACCTCGATCACGAGGGCCGAGGTGCGGATCAGCCGCAGCCTGACGGGACTGAGCCCGTAGCGGACCGCGTTCGTGACCAGTTCGCTGACGATCAGCTCCGTCGTCGGCCCCGCGGCGTCCAGCCCCCATGCGTCGAGCTGCCGCGAGGCGGCGGCCCGGGCGTCCGCCACCGCCGACGGGTGGAGGGGCAGCTCCCAGGTGGCGACCTGCTCCGGGGCGAGCACCCGGGTGCGGGCCAGCAGCAGCGCGATGTCGTCCTCGACGTTCAGCCCCGCCGTCATGGAGTCCACGACGCTGCGGCACAGCGGGTCGAGCGGGTCGCCGGGGGCGGCTGCCGAGACCGCCGCGGCCAGCCGGTCCAGCCCGGTGTCCAGGTCGGAAGTGCGGCGCTCGACGAGCCCGTCGGTGAACAGCGCGATCATGCTGCCCTCGGCGAGTTCCAGCTCCACCGACTCGTACGAGCCGACGCCCATGCCGACCGGAGCCCCCGGCGGCAGGTCGGGGAACGAGACGGAACCGTCCGGGTCGATGATCGCCGGCGGAGGGTGCCCGGCGCGGGCCAGGGTGCAGATCCGGGTCACCGGGTCGTAGACCGCGTAGACGCAGGTGGCCGCCATGGTGGGCGGGGAGAACGCCTCGGCGGCCTCGGGCTGCACACCCGTCGCCGTGCCGGCGCCCGGGGAGACCTCCGACGCGGACAGGTGCACCGCGAGGTCGTCGAGGTGGGCGAGCAGTTCGTCCGGGGGCAGGTCGAGGTCGGCCAGCGTGTGCACGGCCGTACGGAAACGGCCCATCGCCGCCGCCGCGTTGATGCCGTGCCCCACGACGTCCCCGACGACCAGGGCGTACCGGGCACCCGCCAGCGGGATCACGTCGAACCAGTCGCCCCCGACGCCCTCGTGGACGTCGGTGGGCAGGTAGCGGGAGGCGACGTCCACCGTCGTGCCGCCGGACAGGCTCCGGGGCATCAGGTTGCGCTGGAGGGCGAGGGCCGCCGTGCGCTCGCGGGTGTAGCGGCGGGCGTTGTCGACGCTGAGTCCCGCCTGGAGGCCGAGTTCCTCGGCGAGCAGCAGGTCGTCGCGGGAGAACGGCGCCACGTTGCGCGACCGCCCGAAGATCGCGACGCCGAGGATCGCCCCGCGCGCCTTGAGGGGGACGACCATCAGGGAGTGGATGCCCGTGCGCTCCATCGCCGCGACGCGCTCCGGTTCGGTCGGCCGCCAGGTGTCCCACTGCGCGCGTATCTCGGGCTCGAAGATCGACGTACCGCCCTGGGCGGCGGCCAGGTACGGCGAGCCGGGGCGCACGAAGACCACCTGGCCGTCCTCGAACGCCGACTCCGGCACCCCCTCGTGCACGGACGCCGCGGCGGCCCGGCGGTAGAGCGGGACGCGGTCGTCCGTGGGCTCGATCCGCTCCAGCGGCCCGCCGTCGAAGGGCACGGTCTCCGTCAGGTCGACGGCGACGAAGTCCGCGAGCAGCGGGACGGTGACGTCCGCGAGTTCACGCGCCGTCGTGACGACGTCCAGGGTGGTGCCGACCTGCCGGCCCGCCCGGCTGAGCACCGACAGGCGCGCGCGGGCCCAGCTGTTGGTGATGTCGACCGCGATGGTGCACACGCCGATCGGCAGCCCGGCCGCCGTGTCGAGGCGGAAGAAGGACGACGAGAAGACCCGCTCCTGGCCGCCGTCCTCGGACGTCCAGCGGAACTCGTGGTCGATGACCGGCTCGCCGCTTCGCAGCACGCGCCGCATCACGCTCTCCGCCGTGATCGTGTCGAAGCCGCGCAGGGCCTCGTGGACCGGGCGCCCGATGTCGCGGTTGCGGAAGGCTCCTGCCTCGTGCTCGGCGGTGGTGTTGAGCCAGATGCAGTTGAGATCCGTGTCCCAGAGGGCGAGGGCGACCGGCGCGTGGTCGAGCAGCGTGCGCATGACGGCCGCCCGCACCGGCGGCACGTCGCCGGCGTCCGCGAACTCCGACGCCCACAGGAACCAGTGGGTCGACCCGTCGGCCCGGCGCAGCGGCACCGCCTCCACGTTGGCCCGTACGACCCTCCCGTCGCGGTGGCGCAGGTCCTTCACTCCCGACCAGTGCCGCGCGCCGCTCACGGCCTGCGTCCGCTCCTGCCGGCGGCCCGGCTCGATCTTCGTGTCGGGAACGTCGTCCTCGGGGCGCCCCGGCGGGGCGGGCGTGCGGGAGGCGAGGAGTTCCTCGCCGCATCTGCCGACGACCTCGTCCGCCGGGTAGCCGAGCAGGCGCTGCGCGCCGGGCGTCCACCCGGCGACGCGTCCGCGGTCGTCGACGACCGCCACGGCGGCCACGGTCAGTCCGAGCGCGGTCTGGAAGGGGGCGAGCGCGGCAGCGGGCGCCACGGGGGCGGGGCCACCGGGGGGACGACGCTGTCGGAGTGGGGACTCAGGGATCTCTTCACCGCAAGCGGCCATGGGTGCCTTCCCGCGCAACGTACCGGATTGTCCGAGGATGCTCCCCTTGTCGGGCTCCGTAAAGTGCCCTGGTCAGAGGTGTCGCGGGACAGGCGGGGTCGGGGTCCGCGCGCGGGCCGGGCGGGCGCGGCCGGGACGTCGCGCGGCAGGCGGGGCCGGGCCGGGCGGG
>NZ_JAKGCV010000417.1 GCF_021556455.1 Streptomyces fuscigenes
GCACCCCGGGACGCCCGCCCGCTGCCGGAGCGGATGGCCGCCACCGGCGGCGGCCGGCAGCTGATCACCGTGGAGGGCGACGCCCTCGGGGCGACGGCCGGCCGGCTCACGTGGTGGGACCGCAGGGGGCGGACCTGGGTGGCCGCGGGCTCCGCGCCCGCACGGTTCGGCGCGCACGGGCTGACGGACGGCGCGACGCGCGAGCAGGGCACGTCCACCACGCCGACCGGGCTGTACGACCTGCCGTACGCGTTCGGCAACGCGGCCCCGCCGCGCGGCACGGCGTACCCCTACCGCCGCGCGACCGCGCGGTCCTGGTGGTGCGAGGACAACGCGTCGCGCTCGTACAACCGCTGGACGGAGGGACTGCCCGCCGACTGCCGCGCCGCCGAGTCGGAGCACCTGGCCGACTACGCGGCCCAGTACGCGCACGCGCTGGTCGTCGGCTTCAACTACACCCGTCCCGTGCACGGGCGCGGAGCGGGGATCTTCCTGCACGTGAACGGCAAGGGCGCCACCGCGGGCTGCGTCTCGGTGCCGGCGGCGGCCATGGCGTCGATCCTGTCCTGGGCCGACCCCGCCCGCTCCCCGCACATCGCGATCGGCACGGCGGCGGGCGGGCCCACCGCGATCACGGCGTACTGACACGGGCGGAAGGCGCCCGGGGGATCCGGTCCGTCGCCGGCGCGGTCGAAGGCGGCGGCGCTTCCCCGGCGAAAAGAACACCGCCGACCCCTGGACCTGTCCAGGCATGTCCACTACCGTGCTGTACATGCCTGGACAGGTTCACAAGCACCACCGCATCGCCCGCGTGCTCGCCGACGAGATCAGGGCCGGTGTGCACAGCACCGGCGAGCGGCTCCCCGGCGAGCACGCGCTCACCGAGCGCTTCGGCGTCAGCCGCACGACGCTGCGCCAGGCGCTGCAGGTCCTCGGCGAGCAGGGCCTGATCGCGACCCACCCCGGCATCGGCTCCTTCGTCACGTTCGACGGCGCCCCGCTGGACAACAGGCTCGGCTGGACGCAGGCCCTGGCCGGGCAGACCTCCGAGCTCGTCACCGAGGTGCTGCGCTTCGAGGTCGTCCGCGACCCGGCGCTCGCGGGCGCGCTCGACACGGACACGGACGCGTTCGTCGCGCTCGACCGGGTCCGGCGGCTCGCCGACGGCAGGGGCGTGTCCCTGGAGCTGAGCCGCGTACCGGCCGAGGGGGAGCTGGCGGAGCTGCCGCGGCGCGGGCTCACCGAGGGGTCGCTGAACAGGACGCTGCTCGCCGCCGGCCGGATCACCGAGTCCGGCGACGGCCAGGTGTCGGTGCGCGGGCTCGACGGGGCCGAGGCCGCGACGCTGCGCCGCTCCCCCGCCGAACCCTTCCTGCACCTGGCCCAGGTCTACCGGGCCGCCGACGGGTCCGTCGTCGAACAGGTGACGAGCCTCCTCGACCCCGCCAGGTTCCAACTGCACATCCACTCCGGGCGAGGAGACCGCCAGTGACCATCGACCCCACCACCCGTGACCGCGCCCTCGGCGCCTTCTACGGCCTGGCCCTCGGCGACGCGCTCGGGATGCCGACGCAGCTCATGTCGCGCGAGGACGTCGTCCGCGCGTACGGCACGGTCACCGGCTTCGAGCCGGCCGGGGCGGACAACCCGGTCAGCGCCGGGATGCCGGCGGGCGCCGTGACCGACGACACCGACCAGGCCGTCATCGTCGCGCGGCTCCTCGTGGAGGGCGGCGGGCACATCGACCCGCTGCGCTTCGCCCACGAGCTGCTCGACTGGGAGAAGGCCATGAAGGCGAAGGGCTCCTTCGACCTGCTCGGCCCCTCCACCAAGGCCGCCCTCGACCTCGTGGCGCGGGGCGTGCCGACACAGGAGGCGGGGCGCACCGGCACCACCAACGGCGCGGCGATGCGTGTCACACCGGTCGGCATCGCCTTCCGGGCGGGGCCCACGGAGGCCTTCCTGGACCGGGTCGTGGAGTCCTGCCAGGTGACGCACGACACGACGGTCGGCATCGCGGGCGCCGCGGCCGTCGCGGCGGCCGTCAGCACCGGCGTCGCGGGTGGCACCCTGGAGGACGCGGTCGGCGCCGCGGTCGAGGCCGCGCGGGCCGGGGCCCGGCGCGGCCACTGGATCGCGGGCGCCGACATCGCCTCCCGCATCGCCTGGGCGACCGACCTGGTCCGGGGCGTGCCGGAGGCGGAGGCACTCGACCTGGTGTGCTCGCTGGTGGGTACGAGCGTGGCCAGCCAGGAGTCCGTACCGGCCGCGTTCGCGGTCCTCTCCGTCGCCGGGGGCGACCCGTGGCGCAGCACGCTGCTCGCGGCGAACCTCGGCGGCGACAGCGACACCATCGGTGCCATCGCGGGTGCGGTCGCCGGATCCGTGGCGGGCCTTCGCGGCCTGCCCGCCGGCGCCGTCGACACCCTGCGCACCGTCAACGGTCTTGAGCTCGAGCCCCTCACGGAGCGCCTGCTCGCGCTGCGCTGACACCCGTCACCGCGGCCCCTCGCGCCACCGGCACCCGCCGGTCGGCGCGGCACCCGATTCTCCGTAGAGGCAAGTAGAGGCAAGGAGGTTCCGTCATGACCGCTTCGACGACGAACGATCACGTCGGTACCAGCGACGACGGGAGCGCCACCGACCAGGTCGGCGCCATCGAGACCCGCGGGATCGAGCCGGTTCCCGACGGGGAGCGGCACGGCCACGCGAGCCAGATGTTCTGGACGTGGTTCGCCGCCAACATCTCCATCCTGGGCCTGCCCCTGGGCGCGACGCTCGTCGCGTTCCGCGGCCTGAACATCTGGCAGGCCATCCTGGTCGCCGCGATCGGGTCGATCGGCTCGTTCGCCCTGGTGGGCATATTGAGCCTGGCGGGCAAGAAGGGCGGCGCGCCCGCGCTGACCCTGTCGAGGGCGGTGTTCGGGCAGCGCGGCAACGCGGGCCCGACCCTGATCAGCTGGCTCAGCCGGGTGGGCTGGGAGACCATCACGACGACGACGGCGGCGTACGCGCTGCTCGCCCTCGTCCAGTGGATCTTCGGCTGGCACCAGAACACCGTGCTCACGGTCCTGTGCCTGCTCGTGTTCATCGGCTGCACCCTGCTGATCAGCGGCCTCGGCCACGCCACGATCATGTGGATCAACAAGTGGGCCACGATCGTCTTCGGCGTGCTGAACCTGATCGTGATGGGCTTCCTCGTCGCCACCGTCGACTGGGACAAGGTCCTCGGCGTGCACGCGGGACCCGTCAGCAGCGTGGTCGCCGGCATCGGCTTCATCGCCGCAGGCACGGGCATCGGCTGGGCCAACGCGGGCGCCGACTACGCCCGCTACCTGCCGCGCAAAATCCCCGGCGGCCGGCTGGTGACGGCGTCCGCGTTCGGCGCGGGCGTCCCGCTGGTCCTGCTCATCTCGCTCGGCTCGCTGCTGTCGGCGGGGGACACCACCCTGGCGAGCGCGTCGGACCCGATCTCCGCGATCAACGGCATGCTGCCGTCGTGGATGGCCGTGCCGTACCTGATCGCGGCCTTCGGCGGGCTGCTGATGTCGAACCACCTCTCGACGTACTCGGCGGGCCTGACGATGCTGACGCTCGGGCTGCGGGTCAAGCGCCATTGGGCCGTGACGGTCGACGTCGTGCTGATGTTCCTCGGCGGTGTGTACTTCATGCTGATCGCGAAGGACTTCTACGGCCCGTTCTCGACGTTCCTGACGCTGCTCGCGGTGCCCATCTCGGCGTGGGTCGGCGTGATCCTGGTGGACTCGGCGCGCGGGCGCACCTACGACCCGGCGGGCCTCATGGACACCCGCCGCACCAGCCGCTACTGGTACACCGGCGGCTTCCACGTCCCGGCCGTGGCGGCGTGGGCGGTGGCGATCGTCATGGGCCTGCTGTTCACCGAGGCGTCCACGAGCGCCGACGACGTGTGGTTCGCCGGACCCTGGGCGCACACCTGGCTCGGCACCAACGGGCTGGGCTGGGCCATCTCCATGGCCGTGGGCGCGCTGCTGTACGGCGTCTTCGGCCGCGGCCCGGTGCGGCACACGGCCGAGGACGCCGAGACGTCCGCAACGCGGCCGGCCGGCCTCGAAGGGGCGAAGCGGTGAGCGGGCGGCTGATCCTCGCGGGCAACGTGATCGCCGACCTGGTGATCGAGGTGCCCGCCCTGCCCGAACGCGGCGGCGACGTCATCGGCACCCGCACCGAGCTGACGGCGGGCGGCGGCTACAACACGCTCGTCGCGGCCGGCCGGCTCGGCGCCCCGACCGTCTTCGCGGGGCTGCACGGAACCGGTCCCTACGGCGACCTGGTGCGCGCCGCGCTCGCCGCGGAGGGCGTGCGGCCGCTGCTGCCGGCGCGCACGGACGGCGACACCGGCTTCACGGTGGCGCTGGTCGACGCCGGCGGCGAGCGGACCTTCGTGACGAGCTTCGGCGTGGACGCGGAGATGACGCCCGGCGACGCGGCGCGCATCGCCGGGGAAGTGCGCGCGGGCGACCTCGTCCAGCTGTCGGGCTACGGGCTCGTGATGCCCGTGAACGGCCCGCTGCTGTCGGCGTTCGCGGCGGCGCTGCCGGACGGGGTGACGCTGTGCCTCGACCCGGCGCCGCTGATCGCGGACGTGCCGGCCGCGGTGCTCGACCCGGTGCTCGCCCGGACGGACTGGCTGAGCGCCAACGCCCGGGAGGCCTCCCTCATGTCGGGCCTCGCCGGGCCCGGCGAGGCCGCGGCGGCACTGCGCGGCCGCCTCGCGCCCGGCGCGGGCGTGCTCGTACGAGCCGACAAGGACGGCTGCTGGCTGG
>NZ_JAKGCV010000418.1 GCF_021556455.1 Streptomyces fuscigenes
CGCGGGCCGTGGCGGGCCGTGGCGGACCCGCGGGATGCGGCCTGCGGGGTGCGGGGCGTGCGGGGCGCCGCCCCGGTCAGCCCGCCGCCTGCGGTGCCGCGCCGCTCACTCCCCCCACCAGGGATCCACGCCCTCCGGCGTGACGAAGTCGGTGAAGTCCATGTTGGCCAGGTCGAGGTTGCAGACCATCGACCCCACCATCCGGCCCGGCAGCACCGCCGCGTTGCCCGGGACGTCGTGGAGGTCCACGGCGGCCAGGGGGCGTCCCGGCGCGGAGAAGGTCCGGGCGCCGGCGAGCGCGACGAGCGTGGTCTCCCCCGGCGGGACCAGCGCCGGGACCTCGCCGGGGAGCAGGCCCTCGAAGGCCGGGTCGTCGACGACGAGGGCCTGCAGCGGGAACTCGTCCACGTCGACGTCGTCGAAGTCGATCTCGGCGTTGAGCCGTCCGTCCTCGTCGACGCCCCCCAGCTCGTCGAGCAGGGCGCGCCATCCCTCGTCGTCCTCGAAGGACGTCCGTACCAGCAGGCTGAGCTCCTCCGCCGGCAGCGCGGGGAAGGAGCGGCGCGACGGCGGAGCCGGTACGGGGTCGGCGGGCCGGCCGCCGTCGCCCTGGTACATGCCGTAGAGGTCTGCGTCCGCCACCAGGTCCTCGAAGCCGAGCTTCCCGCCCAGGACGGCGGCGAGGACCTCCGCGGCCCGGTCGGAGGGGACGCGCACGCACCGGCCCGGCACGACCGCCAGGTCCACGAGCAGCGGCCCGGCCCCGCCGTACACGACCGATATGTCCGCCACGACGGCGACGGGCGCGGTCTCGCCGGCGGGCAGCAGCGCGGGCAGGTTCCCGCCCTGCACGTGGGTCCAGCCGGCGTCCTCGGCGAGCCGCAGCCGCACTCCTGTGGCTCCGAGGTCGAGCACGTCGCCCTCGCGGCGGCCGTCCAGCTCCTCGATCAGCCGGCCCCACAGGGGCGTGCCGTCCTCGTAGCAGGCGCACACGAGCAGGGCCCCGGCCGGCGCGGGCGGGGGCAACTGGGGAAACGGCATGGCTCTCCTTGGCTGGAACCTGACGAGGCCCAGGAGAGTAGCCCGCCCCCGTGCTCCGCGGCCGGTCGGGGGGCTCGGGCTCGGGTTCGGGAAGCCGGCGGGAGACGCGCGGGGCCCGGCGGCGGGGGCGCGGCGCGCGGGAGATTGGCGGCCGGGCGGGGCGGGAGCCGGGGCGCGGCGCGCGGGAGACACGCGGCCGGGCCGATCCGGACGGGGCGGGAGCCGGGGCGCGGATCGTTCCGCCGCGCCGCACATCAGACGGCCGGGCCGCCCCTTCCTGGCGGCTGCGCGAGCAGCGCCGACCAGGCCGAGTCGACGAGCGCCTCCGCCGTGCCGTCCAGTCCGACGGCGGCGAATCCCCCGCCGAGGTGCAGCAGGGTCAGGCCGTGGGCGGCCGCCCACAGGAACCGCGCGATCTGCTCGGCGGGGACGGAGGCGGGCATGCCGCCGGCCTGCTGGGCCTGTGCCACGAGACCGGTCATCGGCGCGAAGGAGGCCCGCTGGGCCTCGTCGGCCCGCCCCCGCCCGCGGTCGGTGAACATCACCTCGAACAGCTCCGGCGACTCTTCCGCGAAGCGCATGTAGCAGAGGCCGAACAGCTTGAGGTCGTGCACCGGGTCGTCCCCCTCGCCCAGGGACTCCCCCAGCATCAGCAGCAGCCGTTCGTACCCGCGCGCCGCCACCGCGCCGAGCAGGGCGCCGCGGCTCTCGAAGTGCCGGTAGGGGGCGGCCGCGCTGACGCCGACGCGGCGCGCGAGTTCGTGCATGCTGAATCCCGCGGTCCCCTTTTCGGCGAGAAGCCGCTGCGCCTCTTCGACCAGGGATTCCCTCAAAGCTCCGTGGTGGTAACGGCGCTTTCCCGCCCCTCTCCGCTCCATGTGGATGACATTAACATCCGCACGGGGAGGCGGATCCCGCCCTGCGGGGAAACGGGCCAGGCGCGGGCGCCGCGCGGATTCCGAACCCCGGATTCCGGGGTCCGCGAGATCGGAACCCGCTGCTTCCCGAAACCGCACCGCTTCGGAAACCGGACCGCTTCGGAAACCGGACCGCTTCGGCAGCCGGACCGTTTCGGAAACCGCACCGCTTCGGAAGCCGCGCTGCTTCGGGAGCCGCACCGCTTACGGAAATCCACCGCGCGAGAACTGTGGGAGAGCCACAGCGCGGGACGCGGAAAGCGTGGCCGATCGCCATTCTTTCGCCGGCACCCGCCTCATATTCTGCCCCGGCGTATGGACGCGCCCCGGCGCGGGAAGCCAACCAGGAGTCTGAACTGTGAAATCGCTGCACGGGATCGATGTCGAACGGATGCGGGCCTTCGCGGACGCCGTTTTCGCCATCGCCATCACGCTGCTCGCCCTCGAAATGGGCGTCCCCGAGGGCCTGCCGTCGGGGCGGCTCGCCCACGCCCTCGAGGAAGCACTGCCCTCGGTCGCCGGATATGCCCTCAGCTTCCTGGTCGTCGGTGCCCTGTGGCTGTCGCACCACAGGCTGTTCAGCATGGTGAAGCGGCTGGACGGCACCCTGCTCCAACTCGACCTGGCGCTCCTCGGCATCGTCGCCGCCCTGCCGTTCCCGACCCGGGTCGTCAGCAGTTACCACGGCAGCCCGGTCGCCACCTCGCTCTACGCGGCCACGATCGCGGTCGCCGCGCTGCTCCTCGCCGTCATGTCGGCACGCCTTCGCCTGCGGCCGGACCTGTGCCACGCGGATGTGCCGCGCGACCTCCTCACCGGTTCGATGCTGGTGTCCGGGGCCGTCGCCGCGGTGTTCGCGACGTCGGTGCCGCTGGCGCTGATCTCACCGAACGTCGCGGAGTACTGGTGGATCGCCGTCGTACCCCTGCGACGGTGGCTCGTGAAGCGCTACGACCGAGCGGCGGCCGCCACCGCCGGGCGGGGAGACCCGCTGGGCGCGTGAGCGGGAGCGCCGTCCTCGGGCCGGGACCGCCACGCCGCCCGGGGGCGGGACGCGCCGCCTCACGAGCCGTAGCAGGCACCCGCGAGATCCGCGAACTCCTCGATCAGGGGGGTGTTGCGGGCCGCGCTCCAGGCGAGCTGCACCCGGGTCGGCGGGATGTCGTGGACCGGGAGGCGGACGACATCGTCACGGGCGTGGAACGCGGCCGCGGACAGCGGCAGGACGACGAGTCCCGCGCGGGCCGCCACGTACTCGAGCTTCTCCTCCACGGTCTCCACCCGCGGGGGGCCGCCCGGCGGGGCCTCGGCGTGGTGCGGGAGGTCGCGCCACTCGGGCACCGCGTCGGGGTCCTGGAGCAGGTACTCGTCCGCCAGGTCGGCGATGCCCACCGACGCCTTTCCCGCGAGGCGGTGGTCCGCCGGCAGCACCGCCACCCGCGGCTCCTCGAACAGGGTCCGCAGGCGAAGGCCGCGCCGGTCGACCGGGACGCGCACGAAGCAGACGTCGACGCGGCCGTCGAGCACGATGCGCGCCTGCTCGTCCCAGTACGTGCGCACGACGTCGACCGTGAGGCCGGGGTGGCGCCCGGTCAGGGCGCGCACGGCCGCGCCGACCCGCACCCCGGGCATGAAGCCGACACCGAACCGCGCCACCGCGTCCGCCGCGCCGGCCACCCGGCGGCGCGCCGCCTGCGCGGAGGCCAGCAGCGGCGGGGCGTCCTCCAGCAGTTGGCGGCCCGCCGGCGTCAGCTCCGTGGACCGCCTGTCCCGCCGGAACAGCTCGGCCCGCAGGTCGGCCTCCAGCGCGCGGATCTGGCGCGACAGGACGGGCTGCGCGATGTGCAGGCGCTCGGCCGCACGGCCGAAGTGCAGCTCCTCGGCCACCGCCACGAAGTACCGCAGCTTCCTGAGATCCATGTCCATCCGCGCCTCCCGGGCCTTCTGCCGCGGCCTGATACCTGAAGGGTATGACGGCCGGCCGCCGCGGGCAGGGGGAGCCGGCGGGACGCGTCCCGCCGGAGCGCGGCTCCGCCGGACGCGGTCCGGGCGGGGCGCCCCGTCCGGACGTCCGACACCCCGTCACGGCGCGGGCACCGCCCCGCCGAAGGGGTGCGGCCGGGCCTGAAGTCGCCGCCGTGCCGGCACCCGGCCAGGGGCCGTCGGGGGTGTGACGCAGAGCACAGAAGTGAAGGCAGGATCAGGGCATGCGCGAGGGGTGCCCGCGGTTGTGGATGAACGCCTTCGGTTCGATGCCGGAGGCAGCGAGCCGCCCCCGGCGCCCGAACAACGCCCCGTGACGACCCACTTCCTTGGATGTGCACAGTGGTACCGCGCAGCAGCGGTGCCGAGGAGGTGCTTCACCGATGGCTCTCAGCCCTCGCTTCGCGCTCAACACGTTCGGCGTCCTCGCCGGCGGCTTCCTGGCCGTCTCCGCGATGACCTTCACCGCTCCCGTCGCCGGATGGCTGGGCTTCGGGGTGTCGACGGCCGTGACCGTCGCCGCGCTCGCCGGCCTCGTCCTCGCCCGGCGCCCCGCCGCGAAGGCCGGCCACGGCGTGCTCGCGGCGCTCGGCCTGTGGTCGCTCGTCGCGTCCCTGGTCTTCGGCGGCGGCACTCTGGTCTGGCTCGTGTTCGCCGCGGGAGCGGCCTTCGTCGCGGCGGCCCTCGCCGACCTGACGGCGCACGAGCTGAGCACGGAGCGCGTGGTGCACGCCCTTGAGGTCCGGCCCGTGGACTCCGCGGCGGGCAGCGCGGCAGCCGCGCCGGTGCACGACATCGCCGCCTGACACGCGGCGTGCGGGCCCACCGGGAGCCCCGGCCGGTCGCCGGCCGGGGCTC
>NZ_JAKGCV010000419.1 GCF_021556455.1 Streptomyces fuscigenes
CGGCCCCGGCCCCTGGGCGTCCGCCGCGTACTCCCCGCGCCCGGGCGACTGGCGGCCCTACGTCCTCGCGCCGTCCGGCCACACCGTCGCACCGGCGCGCGTCCTGTCCAGTGATCCGCGCGGCGGCGCCATCACCGGCGACCCGGCCGCCCTGACCGGCGCGAAGGGCCGCACCGTACGCCTCACCAACGCGGCGGCCGGCGGGCGCGCCGCCTCGCCGCTCGTCACCCTCGACTTCGGCAAGGAGGTCGGCGGGAAGATCCGCGTCCACGTGGCGGGCGCGTCCGCCACCCCGCCCGCCCTGCACGTCTGCTTCAGCGAGTCGCTGCGCTACGGGGCGTTCACGGCCGCCGCCAACGGCGGCGAGGCGGCCTTCGCGCCCGGCTGCGACACCGCCAACATCTGGAACGGCTACCCCGGGCAGCCCTACACGTACGACTCCGACAGCCACACCCTCACCGTCGACACGCGGCGCCTGCCCGCCACCGCCCGGGACCCGGAGATCCGGGGCGGCTTCCGGTACGCGACGCTCTTCCTCGACGGACCCGGCCACCTCGACCTCGGCGCCGCGTCGCTGGAGTTCGACGCCGTGCCCCGGCAGACCGACCCGGCCGACTACGAGGGCTGGTTCCTCTCCAGCGACAACGAGCTCGACAAGATCTGGTACGCGGGCGCCTACACCGTCCAGATGGACACCTGGATGCCCGACACCGCCAAGAGCTGGCCGTACGCGACCGGCGAGGCCGACCACGCCGACTCCGTGATCCCCGGCGCCGACCCCGGCAAGGAGGTCGTCCTCGACGGCGCGAAGCGCGACCGGGTCGTGTGGCAGGGCGACCTGGCCGTCCAGGCTCCCGTCACCTACCTCACCACCGGCGACACCGACGCCGTCGACAACTCCCTGTCCTCGCTGGCCGGCCAGCAGCTCCCGGACGGCTTCGTGCCGGCGGAGAGCCTGGTCGGACCGCACAACGAGGACGAGATCCGCACGTACGGCGAGTACGTCACGTGGTTCCTGTACAACCACTACGAGCACTGGCTCTACACCGGCGACACCGCCTACCTGAAGAAGTGGTGGCCCGCCCTGACCCGTGCGACGGCCTGGCTGGAGTCGGTGCGGCAGCAGGACCCCCAGGGCCTCATCGCGTTCGGGGCCGCGGGCTCCTGCGGGCACTACGGCTACAGCGACTGCGGGCACGAGACGTACGTCAACGCGCTGTACGTGCGCAACCTGCGGGGGATGGCCCGGCTCGCCGCAGCGCTGGGCGACGGGAGCGCGGCCGGCACCTACGCGTCGCGCGCGGGCGAGGTGTCGGACGACGTCAACAGCCAGCTGTGGGACCCGGCGGCCGGGGCCTACCGGCTCTCCCGCGAGACGCCGGACGCCTACCCGCAGGACGCCAACGCGACCGCCGTGCTGACCGGCGTCGCGGACGCCGACCGCGCCACGCGGGCCATGGGCCGCCTCCACCGCACCAGTTGGAGCACCTACGGCGCCCTCACCGTCGCGCCCGGCACACCCGGCGCCCCGATGCAGCCGTTCTACGAGCCGCTGCCCAGCGGCTTCGAGGCGAGCGCGCGGCTGTCCCTCGCCGACCCGAGCGGCGCCCAGCAGGCCCTCGGGCTCGACCTGATCCGCACGTTCTGGGGCCACCAGCTCGCGGGCGACCCCGGCGGCACGTTCTGGGAGAAGGCCGACCCGGCGGGGAACCCGGGCATCGCGCAGTTCACCAGCCTGGCGCACGGCTGGGCCTCCGGGCCGACGGTCACCCTGACCTCGCAGGTCCTCGGCGTCACCCCGACGGGCCCCGGCTTCTCGTCGTACGAGATCGCCCCCGTCCCCGGCGGCCTGCACTGGGCGCAGGGCGCGGTGCCGACCCCGCACGGGACGATCACCGCCTCCTGGCGGTCCACGGCCGGGGGGTTCACCCTCACCGCCGACGCCCCGCGCGGCACCCGCGGCCGGCTCGCCGTCCCCACGGGCGGCCGGCACGTCCGGGTGACCCTCGACGGCCGGACGGTCTGGACGGGCACCCGCGCGGCCCCGGGGGCCCGCGCCACCGCCGACGCCACCCACGTCTACGTCGACGGCGTCGGGCCCGGCCGCCACACCCTCAGCACGCACTGACCGACGCCCGCTGCGCATCCGCGCACGGGCCTTCCCCCTCTCCCGGTGGTCCGGGGAGAGGGGGAAGGCCTTCGGCGCTCCCCGGCCGCCGCTACTTCCCGGAGGCGGCCGTGGTGAACGTGTGGGAACCCGCGCCGAGGCCCGTGACCGTGATGTGCGTGGCGTCCTCGCTCACGCCCGCGGCGCGGGCCCCGCTGCCGTCCCACAGGACACCGCGGTCCGAGCGGACCACCGGCCGGCCCCCCTCCTTCGGCAGGGCCACCGAGCCGCGGGTGCCGTGCGGGGCCTCCACGGTCACGGTCAGCCCGCCGCCGTGCCCGCGCGTCCAGCGGACCGCCAGCGGGCCGTGCGGGGTGGGGACCTGGCCCCGCGCCCAGGAGACCGACGAGTCCGGCCAGGGGCGTACCGCCCACCTGGCGAAGCCGGGGGCGGTGGGAAGCGCGCCCAGCAGCTGGTTGGTCAGCGCCGGCAGGACGCCCGTCGACCAGCCGTGCGCGCAACTGGTGTACGCGTCCTCGTACAGCGAGCCGTTCGGGCCGATGCCCTCCCAGTGCGTGATGCCCGGGTCGTGGCCCGCCATCCAGCCGTAGGTGCGGCGGATCTGGTCGATCGCCGAGTCGGCCCGCCCGCTCTCGAAGCGGGCCACGAACTCCGGGTACGAGGTGAACGCGTAGACCCGCTGCGAGGCACCGCCGAACAGGGTGTCGTTGTCCATGAACGCGTTGCCGTAGCGCGTCCGCGTCGTCGCGTCGAGGTGGTCGAGGGCGGCGCCCGCGCGCTCCGCGTCCGCGACGCCCGCCGTGATGGCGATGGCGTTGCCGTCCTGCGCGTGCCGCACCGCGCCGGTGGCGGAGTCGAGGTACGCGCCGGCCGCGTCGTCCCACAGGTACGTGTTGACGGCCTTCGCGACGGTGCCGGCGCGCGCGCTCCACCGTTCGGCGTCGGCGGGGTGGCCGAGGAAGAGGGCGAGGGACGCCGCGTCCTTGAGCGCCTGCACGTAGTTCACGTTGTAGTAGGTCACGCGTCCCGTGCGGCCGAGGAACGCGTAGTCGCCGTAGCCGTCCGTGCCGTTGAGGCCCTTGCTCAGCAGGCCCGCGCCGTCGGTGACGCTCGGGTACCAGGTGTCGAGCGCCTTGAGCAGGTGCGGGTAGTAGCGCGCCGCGTAGGCCCGGTCGCCGGTGTACAGGACGTAGTCCCAGCTGCAGGTGACCCACCACAGCGGATAGTCGAACAGCGGCAGCGTGTAGGAGTTGATGGAGGCGGGCGGTATCCAGCCGTCGTCGCGCTGGTGGTCGGCGAGGTCGGCGAGCACGTTGCGCGCAGCCTCGGCCGCGTCGTCGTGCGTGAGGTAGAGCGTGCGGGCGGAGACCGCGAGGTCGCCGACGTACGGGTCGCGGTCGCGCTTGGCGCCGTCGAGCAGCACCAGCTTGCCGTCGAGACCCGCCGAGTAGGCGCCGCGCGGGTCCACGTCGTCCTGCCGGAAGTGGTCGGTGACCAGCTCGTTGGTGTAGGCGGCCGCGTACCAGTGGCGGTTCAGCTCGTCGTCGGAGCACTGGAACCAGCCGCGGTAGGTGCCGGGCGTGCCCACGTAGGCCGTGAAGTCGAGCTCGACGGCGTCGATCGCGACCGTGCCCCAGGGCTGGGCGGCGGGCGCGTCGGAGGCGAGGGCGTCCAGGGTGATCCGCAGGTAGCGGAAGCCGTGCAGGCCGTCCGCGTAGACCTGGTCGGGCGCGGACGGGTCGGCCCCGGCGCGGTACCCGCGCCGGTCGTCGTCCCAGACCCCGCCCTTCGCGGGCACGGCGAACTGGTCGGTGCCCCTGCCGGGGTCGCCCGCCTGGTCGCCCCGGGTGAAGTCGGAGCGCGCGGTCAGGAACTGGCGCGACTCGGAGAACGCGAGCCGCACGCCCGGGCTGTTGTCGGAGGCGTACGCGAACCGCACCCGCGGGTACCCGACGACGACCTTGCCGAAGTCCAGGGTGACGCCGGGCGGTTCGGCCGCCTCGACGACGCCCGGCCACACCTCGTTGATCCGGGTGAACTCGCCGGACGGTGTGTTCTGGGCGGCCGTGACGGTGATGCGGACCCCGGTGGTGGTGACGGGCCGGTCGAACGGGACCGGCCGCTGCACGGCGCCGTTCCCGGTGACGGCGGCGGCCGGCTGCCACGCCGTGCCGTCCCAGGTCTCGACGGTGAACGCGGTGGGCACGCCGTCCTGGTTCGACAGCACGGTCACGCCGGGCAGTTCGCGCGCGGCGGGCAGGGTGACCGTCAGGGTGTCGGGATAGGCGCCCTGGGTGTCGTCGTTCCAGAAGGTGCCGGGGTCGCCGTCGATCGCGTTCTTCGCGTCGTACGTGCGCGGGCTGCCGTCGTTGCCGTTGTTGGGCGCGTGCGCGGAGGACGCCTCGGCGGTGGTGCCCTCGGGCCACGCGGGCGGGGCCACCGGGCGGGGTCTGGTCAGGACGGTGGGCCGGCCGCCGGGTGCGAGGAGGCCCTCGGGGTCGCGTACGTCCCCGGCAGCGCGGCAGTCCCGCCGGCGGTCGCGGGAATACGGCGCGATTTTCGGCCGTCCGGAGCGGCGAGATCACCGCAGGCCGGCTGCCGTGCGTTCACAATTCCGCCAGCTAATCGGCACGGAAAT
>NZ_JAKGCV010000041.1 GCF_021556455.1 Streptomyces fuscigenes
GGCCGGGGCGTATCGGGAGGGCCCGCGGGGCACGGGCCGCCGGAGCGGGTCGGCGGGCGGGCGGCCGGGAACACCGGTCCCCGGCCGCCCGCCTGCCGCGCCCCTCGTGCGCCCGCGTGCGGGACGTTCAGCCGAAGACCGGTCCCCGCGTGCGGGGCGTCAGTCGAAGACCGGTCCCTGCGTGCGGGGCGTCAGTCGAAGACCGGTCCCTGCGTGCGGGTGCGCTTGATCTCGTAGAAGCCCTTGACCGACGCCACCAGCAGCGTGCCGTCCCACAGCTTCAGCGCCTCCTCGCCCTTCGGCGCGGGCGTCACCACGGGACCGAAGAAGGCGATCTGCTCGCCGTCGGGGCCGGGCACGGCGATGACCGGGGTGCCGACGTCCTGGCCGACCTTGTCTATGCCCTCCTTGTGGGAGGCGCGCAGCTCCGTGTCGTACGCGTCGGAGTCGGCGTACTCCAGCAGCTCCGCCGGCAGGCCGACGTCCGAGAGCGCGCCGGCTATCGCCTCACGCGTCGGACCCTCGCCCTTGTTGTGGATGCGCGTGCCGAGCGCGGTGTACAGCGGGCCGAGGACGTCGTCCCCGTGCTTCTGCTGGGCGGCGACGACCACGCGCACGGGCGCCCAGGCCTTCGTCGCCATCAGCTCGCGGTACTCCTCGGGCATCTCGTCGAGCCGCGGCTCGTTCAGCACCGCGAGGCTCATCACGTGCCACCGGATGTCCAGGTTCCTGGCCTCCTGCACCTCAAGCACCCAGCGGGAGGTCATCCACGCCCACGGGCACAGCGGGTCGAACCAGAAATCGACCGGGGTCTTCTCCGACATGTCTCTCCTCGAAAAGTCCGTACGGGGACGCACGGGGACGCACCCCGCCGCGAGAAGGCAACGCGCGGCCCCCGCAGCGCAATTCCCGGCGGCGGGCGGCCGTGTGGGGCGGCCCGGACCGACATGGGAGGATCGACCTGGTTTCAAGACGTCCGTGAGCTGCGAAGGAGCTGCCCCCGTGCCTGGAGAGAACCTGTCCCGCGACGAGGCCCGTGAGCGGGGAGAACTGCTGTCCGCCACGGGTTACGAGGTGGCTCTCGACCTCCGCTCCGCGGTCGGCGAGGGCCCGGCGACCGGGCCCCGCACCTTCCGCTCCGTCACCACGCTGCGCTTCACCTGCGCACGTCCCGGCGCCGCGAGCTTCGTCGACCTGATCGCCCCGTCCGTGACCGGCGTCACACTCAACGGCCGCCCCCTCGACCCCTCGACGGTCTTCGACGGCTCGCGCATCGCGATCGGCGACCTCCAGGCGGAGAACACCCTCGTCGTCGACGCGCAGTGCGCCTACAGCCGCACCGGCGAGGGCATGCACCGCTTCGTCGACCCCGAGGACGGCGAGGTCTACCTCTACACGCAGTACGAGCCCGCCGACGCCCGCCGCGTCTACGCCAACTTCGAGCAGCCCGACCTCAAGGCGCCCTACCGCTTCGAGGTGACCGCGCCCGACGGCTGGCAGGTGTGGAACAACGGCGCCGGCACGCGCGACGCCGACGGCGTCTGGCGCTTCGCCGAGACCAAGCCGATCTCCACGTACATCACGGCCGTCGTCGCCGGCCCGTACCACTACGTGACCGACACCTACCGGCGCGCGCTGCCGGACGGCGGCGAGCTGGAGATCCCGCTCGGCGCCCTGTGCCGCAAGGGCCTCGCCAAGCACTTCGACGCGGACGACGTGTTCCTCGTCACCAAGCAGGGCCTGGACTTCTTCCACGACAACTTCGACTACCCGTACCCGTTCGGGAAGTACGACCAGGCGTTCGTGCCCGAGTACAACCTCGGCGCCATGGAGAACCCGGGCCTGGTCACCTTCCGCGAGGAGTACATCTACCGCGGCAAGGTCACGCAGGCGTCCTACGAGCGCCGCGCCAACGTGATCCTCCACGAGATGGCGCACATGTGGTTCGGCGACCTCGTCACCATGCGCTGGTGGGACGACCTGTGGCTGAAGGAGTCCTTCGCGGACTTCATGGGCTGCTTCTCCATGGTCGAGGCGACCCGCTTCACCAACGGCTGGATCACCTTCGCGAACAACCGCAAGGCCTGGGCCTACCGCGCGGACCAGCTGCCCTCCACGCACCCGATCACCGCCGACATCCGCGACCTGGAGGACGCGAAGCTCAACTTCGACGGGATCACCTACGCCAAGGGCGCCTCGGTGCTCAAGCAGCTGGTCGCGTACGCCGGCCGGGACGCGTTCCTGGAGGGCGCCCGCCGCTACTTCAAGCGGCACGCCTACGGCAACACCGAGCTCGGCGACCTGCTCGCCGTGCTGGAGGAGACCTCGGGCCGCGACATGGCCGGCTGGGCCGGGTCCTGGCTGCAGACCGCCGGCGTCAACTCGCTGACCCCGCAGATCGTCTACGGCGACGACGGGCGCGTGCAGGAGATCGCCGTCGTCCAGGACGCCCCCGAGTCGCACCCCGAACTGCGCCCGCACCGCGTCGCCGTGGGCCTCTACCGGCTCACGCCCGAGGGGGAGCTCGCCGCGTACGCCGGCACGGAGGCGGACGTCGCGGGCCCGCGCACCGTCGTCACCGAGCTGGCCGGGGCCGAGCGCCCCGACCTGATCCTCGTCAACGACCAGGACCTCACCTACTGCAAGGCCCGCCTCGACGCGGCCTCCCTCGACACGCTGCGCGCGCACCTCGGCGCGCTGAGCGACCCGATGGCGCGCGCGCTGAGCTGGTCGGCGCTGTGGAACATGACCCGCGACGCGCTGCTGCCCGCGCGGGACTTCATCGCCCTCGTCCTCGCGCACGCCGGACGCGAGAGCGACATCGGCGTGCTGCAGATGCTGCACACGTGGGCCGAGTCCGCGCTCGTCCACTACGCGGCGCCCGCCTGGCGCGCCGAGGGCGGCCGGCTGCTCGCCGAGGGCGCCCTGCGCGAGCTGCGCGCCGCCGAGCCCGGCAGCCAGCACCAGCTCACCTGGGCGCGCTTCTTCGCCCGGGTCGCCGAGGCCGACGGGGACCTGGCGCTGTGCCAGGGCCTGCTCGACGGAAGCGAGCAGGTGCCGGGCCTCGACGTCGACCAGGAGATGCGCTGGGCCCTCCTCGGCCCGCTCGCTTCGCACGGCCGCGCGGACCGGGCGGCCATCGAGGCCGAACACGCGCGCGACGACACCGCGTCGGGCGAGCGCCACGCGGTGCGCTGCCTCGCCTCGCGGCCCTCCGCCGAGGTGAAGGCCGAGGCGTGGAAGGTCCTCGTCGAGCAGGACACCCTGTCCAACGCGCTGGTGGAGGCGACGATCGCCGGCTTCGCGCAGTCCGGGCAGCGCGAGCTGATCGCGCCGTACGCGCCGGGGTACTTCGACGCCCTCGAACGCGTGTGGGCCGAGCGGTCCATCCAGATCGGCGTGCTGATCGTGCGGGGCCTGTTCCCGGACCTCCAGGACGACCCGGCGACACTGGCCGCCGCCCGCGGCTGGCTCGACGAGCACGCCGGCGCCGCGCCCGCCCTGCGCCGCCTCGTACGGGAGGCGGAGGACGACCTGGCGCGCGCCCTGCGCGCCCAGGAGTGCGACGCCGCGGCCTGAGCGTCGGCACCCCGGCCGGCGCCGCCCCACCCGGGCCGGTGCCGGCCGGGCCCTCGGCCGAACGGGGGACCCCCTGCTCGGCTGTCGAACGCCCGTACTTTAGGACGGGCTTGTCCGGTTTGGGCAACGCCCTTGTAACAGGGGTTAGCGGGTCGCGGGGGGCGGGGGAGACCGGGAGCATGAACAACAACAGCACCCCCCTCTCCTCCCCCCGCCCCGGCTGCGACGGCCGCCCCGCAGGACAGGCACCCGCCGCGTCCGCGTCCGCGTCCGTCGCCGGCGCCCCCGGCCCGCGCCTGCTCACGACCGCGCAGCTGCGCGAGCGCGGCGTCTCGGCCGCCACCGCCTCGGCGCAGAGCCGGCCCTTCGGCCCCTGGCAGCAACTGCTGCCGGGCGTCTACCTGTTGCACCGGGGGCCGGTCACGGGCGAGGACCGCATGCGGGCGGCGCTGCTGTACGCGGGACGCGCGGTCGCGCCCCGGCGGGTGCCGGGACCGGCCGGCGCCCCGGGCGCCTCCGCGATGCTCACAGGCCTCGCGGCGCTGGCGGCCCGCGGATTCGAGTCGGCGCCCTCCCCGCTGTCCCTGGAGGCCCTGGACGTGCTCGTACCGCGCACCAGGAGGCTGCGCTCCACCGGCTTCGTACGGCTGACCAGGGCGGCGGCCCTGCCCGAACCCGAACTCGTCGGCGGGCTCGCCCTCGCGCCGGTGGCCCGGGCGCTCGCCGACGCGGTGGCCGACCTGCCCGACGCCGGCTCGGTGCGCCGGCTGCTGACGGAGGCCGTACGGGACGGCTACTGCGAACCCGGCGCCATCGTCGCCGAGTTGGCCGCGGCCCGGCTGCTGTCGCGACCGCACGTGGTCGGCGCGGTCGACGCCCTCCTCGCCGAGGGCCGGGCCCGCGCCGAGGACCGCCTGTACGCGCTCGTGCGCGACAACGCGCTGCCCGAGCCGCTGTGGAACGTCGACCTGCGGCTGCCGGGCGGCCCCCACCTCGGCGGTGTCGACGCCTTCTGGCCCGACCAGGCCGTCGCCGTCGAACTCGACACCAGGGCCCCGAGGTTCTGCGGCAGCTTCGACAGCGGCGCCGACGACGCCCGCTGGGACGCCGGCGCCGCCAAGCGCGAGCACCTCGAACGGCTCGGCATCACCGTCGTCCACCTCACGCCCCGCAAGCTGCGGGAGGCCCCCGAACAGCAGACCGTCGTGGTGCGCACCGCGCTGACGGCCGCCGACGACCGGGAGCCCGCCGCCTACGTGGTGGTGCTGCCGCGGTGACGGAAGCCGGCGACCGGGCCGGCGCCCGGCCGGGCGCCGCCGCTACCGGGGCGAGACCGCCGCCACGTGCCCCACGGCCGGCCGCTCGCGCCACAACCGCAGTGCCACGTCCACCAGTTCGACGCGCGGCAGGGCCGCCACCGCGTCCAGCGGATGCCAGGCGGCGAGGTCCGTCGAGCCGTTCGGCTCGGAACGCAGCGCACCGCCGGTGATCTCGCCCTCGTACACGACCCGCACGCTGTGCAGCGAGCCCCGCACGCCGGAGTCCACGCCGAGCAGCGCCGTCATCCGCGCGTCGTGGCCGGTCTCCTCCTCGACCTCCCGCACCACCGCGTCGAACGGGTCCTCGCCGGGATCGATCCCGCCGCCCGGCAGCGTCCAGCGGCCCGCGGCGTTCCCGTCGCGCAGGTGCGGCACGAGCCGCGACAGCAGGATGCGGTTGTCGTCGACCAGGACGGCGTAGGCGGCCACGCGAAGTGAGGTACGCATCGCGGCAGCGTAACCGCGGCCCACTGGTGCGCGCCCCCGGTTTCCCGGCGCCCGCGCCACGCCCCCGGGCCCGCCCGCCGGACGGCCCGGAACGTCAGAAGCCGTGCGGCAGCCAGGGCGCCGGCTCGCCCGAGAACGCGGTGGACGCGGCCGCCAGAGCACCCGGCCGCAGCTCCCGCACCCGCCCGGCGTCCGCGAGTTCGCGCAGGGTCGTGCCCCCGAGGTAGGCGGCGCCGAGCTCGCGCACCGACAGCGCCAGGTCCGGCGCGTCGGCGGTGGCCTCGCACACCGCGCCCCCCGCGTCGCCGCTCAGCCGCACCCGGCCCGCGTTCCACGGGCAGAAGTCGTCGGCCACCTCCAGCACCACGTCGAGCGGAGTGCGGTACGTACGGGCCGACAGCGCCGAACCCACGTCCACCGGGCGCAGGTAGAGGTCGTCACGCAGCCGCAGGCCCGAGCGGCGCACGTCCGAAAGGAGGTGCAGGACCGGGTCGTCCACCGGGCGGCGCTTCGCCGTGACCGTCCACATCAGGTCGATCTCGCACAGGAAGCGCCACAGCGCCGCGTACGACGCCGGATCGTCCCCGTACACCTCCCGCACCCGGACCACCCCGTTCGCTCCGGCGGCGTCGGAGTCGCCCGTCGTGTGGAACAGGGCGAAGCCCGCCACCCGGCCGCCGCGTTCCGCCAGCACGCACTGGAGCGGGGACGCGCCCCCGCGGTCCCCGGGCGGGTCGAGCAGCGGCAGCCGCTCCCAGCCGGGCTGCCGTGCGAGCATCCCCGGCCGGCCGGCCACCGCGCGGGCGTAGACCTCCTCGATCCGGCGGCCCACGGCCGGTTCGGCGGGCGACGCGTAGCGCACGGCGACCTCGTCCGTGCCGGGCGGGGGCGCGATCCGCACGCGGGTCGTGTCGATCTCCAGCGACAGCCTGCGCGTCGCGCAGCCGTATCCGAAACGTCCGTAGATGTCCGGCTCCGAGGCGGTCAGTGCGGCGAGCGGCTCCCCGCGCTCGCGCACGTCGTCCAACTGCGCGCGCATCATGGACCGCAGCAGGCCGCGCCGCCGGTGCGTCGCCGCGACCGTGACCATCGTCACGCCCGCGGCCGCCACCAGCGCCCCGCCGGGTACGGACAGCCGGAACGAGAAGGCGCCCGCCGTGCCGACGCACTCCCGCCCGTCCCACAGCCCGAGCGAGCGGTCGAGTTCGGTCAGGGCGTCCCACAGCTCACGCTCCTCACGGGGCTCGCCCTCACCTCCGAAGGCCCTCATCAACTGTCCGTACCACCGGTCCCAGTGGTCCTTGTGCAGTACGCGGAGTTCCGTCATGTGCCCATCAGTACCAGCCGACGACTGCCGCGGCGATCCGATATCGAACACAATGGGCCCCCTCTGCACGGCGGGCGAACTGATCGATAGGGTCCAATCACCATGGCCGGTGTCGCGGGAGCGGAAACGTACACCGCCCGGATGCGCAAGAGGCTGCACCGGGCGCGCACCGTGCTGCGCCGATCCGGGGTCGACTACTTCCGGGGCGAGGGCTCCGACTGGATCGCGATGATCGGGCTGCTGCTGCTCGTGCCCGCGATCACCGTGACGACGCTGGCGCTGCCCCTGTGGTGCGCGTCGTCGGCGCTGGCCGTGCCGATCGTGATGGGCGGGCTCCTGCTGCGGCCCGCCAGCCTGCTCGGCCTGTACGCGGCGGCCGCGGCGGCGCTGATCGTCGAGTCCGTCGTCCTCGGCCCGTACAACGAGGGGCCCGGGCGCGTCACGCCGGGCACCGTCCTGGTGGTCGCCGCGTGCGGCCTCTTCGGCCTGCTGCTCGCCCAGTTCAGGGCCCGGGTCGGCGTCCCCTGGCGGCGCGGCGGGACCATGCTGTTCGACCTGCGCGAGCGCATCCGCGTGCAGAGCTCCCTGCCGGCGCTGCCCAAGGGCTGGTACCGCGAGTGGTCCCTGCGTCCGGCGGGCGGCCAGTCGTTCTCCGGCGACTTCGTCGTCGCGGCCCGGACGAACGGCGGCCGGACCCTGGAGGTCGTCCTGACCGACGTGTCCGGCAAGGGCATGGACGCCGGGTCCCGGGCGCTGCTGCTGTCGGGCGCGTTCGGCGGGCTCCTGGGGTCCCTGCCGCCGCACGGCTTCCTGCCCGCGGCGAACGGCTACCTGCTCCGGCAGAACTGGGAGGAGGGCTTCGCGACCTCCATCCACCTGGTGCTGGACCTCGACTCCGGGGACTACGAACTCCTCTCGGCCGGCCACCTGCCCGCCCTCCAGCTGCACGCCGGCACCGGCGCCTGGGAGGAGAAGTCCGGCGAGGGCCCCCTCCTCGGCGTCTACGACGGCGCGCAGTTCGACCCGGTCAAGGGCGCGCTGCGGCCCGGCGACGTGCTGATGCTGTTCACCGACGGCCTCGTGGAGGCACCCGGCCGGGACCTGGGCGAGGGCATCGACCGGCTCACCGGCGCGGCCGACCGCTACGTGAAGGCCGGCTTCGAAGGCGCCGCCTGGCACCTCATAGAAGCGGTCGCCAAGGACGTCAACGACGACCGGGCCCTGCTGCTGCTCACGCGCGACGCCGACGCGACCCCGTGACACCCGGGGGACCCCTCCCTCCCCCTTGTCTTCGCGTGCGCTCCAACTCCTAGCGTCGCCCTCATGGAGAACAGGACATGGGGAGACAGCGGCATCAGCGTCGGCGCCCTCGGGTTCGGCTGCTGGGCCATCGGCGGCGAGTGGCGGGACGGCGACGGCAGCCCGCTCGGCTGGGGGAGGGTGGACGACGACGAGTCCCTGGCCGCCGTGCGCCGGGCTCTCGACCTGGGCGTCACCTTCTTCGACACGGCCGACCTCTACGGCGCCGGCCACAGCGAGCGCGTGCTCGGCCGGGCCCTGAAGGGGCGACGCGACGAGGTCGTCGTCGCCACCAAGTGGGGCAACACCTTCGACGAGGACGCCCGGACCCGCACGGGCGAGGACGCGAGCCCCGCGTACGCGCGGCGCGCCCTGACGGCGTCGCTGCGCCGGCTGGGCACCGACCGCGTGGACCTCTACCAGCTCCACCTGGGCGGCGCCTCGCCGGAGCAGGGGGCCGAGCTGCGCGAGGCCTGCGAGGAGTTCGTCCGCGAGGGGCTCGTACGGGGCTACGCGTGGAGCACCGACGATCCCGCGCGCGCCGCCGTGTTCGCGGACGGGCCGCACTGCCTGGCCGTGCAGCACGCGTGCAACGTGCTGGAGGACGCCCCCGGCATGCTCAGGTTCTGCGAGAGCCGCGGCCTCGCGAGCGTCGTCCGCAGTCCGCTCGCCATGGGCCTGCTGGCCTCGACGCAGGGGGCGAGGAGCCGGGGCGCCACCGGCGACATCAGGGCGCTCCCGCCCGCCTGGCTGCACTGGTTCGGCCGGGGCGGCGTGCCCGAGCCCCGGTGGGCGGCGCGGGTGGACGCCGTCCGCTCGGTCCTCACCGGGGGTGGGCGCACCCTCGCCCAGGGCGCCCTCGCCTGGCTGTGGGCCCGGAGCCCGGGCATCGTGCCCATCCCCGGCATCCGCACCGTCGCACAGGCGGAGGAGAACGCGGGCGCCCTCGCGCACGGGCCGCTCACCGGGGCGCAGATGGAAGAGATCGACACGCTGCTCGGACGGCAGGGGGCGTCGTAGGGGCCCGGGAGCCCACGGGCGCAGGGAAGAACGCGGACGCGGACGGGCGGTCGCTGCCGGCCGGCACTGGGGCGTGAACGCGACGCCGGTGCGGCCGGGGCGTGAACGACGTACGGCCGGTGCGGCCTCAACCCGCCGCACCGGCCGTACGCCCGTCTTGGGGCCGGACCGCCCGCTCAGCCTTGGGCGCGGAACGCCCAGGCCATGTCCGGCTCGACCGCCCAGCGGAACGCCCGCCGCACCGGCGGGGTGCACAGCACGGTCACCACGGCGGCGGCCGTGAGGGACACGACGGCCTCGCCCGCCGGGGCACTCAGCCACGGGTGGTCGTCGAAGACGCCGGCGAACCCGGCGCCCTTGATCACGAAGCCGTGCAGCAGATAGCCGCAGATGGTGCCCGTGCCGAGCACCGTGAACCACATGTGCCGGCCCGGCACCCAGGCCAGGAACGCCGCGGTCAGCAGCAGTGAGCAGCAGAACAGGCCCAGTTCCATCGCGGGCCCCGTCCACCACGCGTGATCGAGCTGCTGCGCACTGGTGTTGTGGTACAGCCACGCGGAGGCGAAATGCGGCGCGATCCAGTACGAGAAGCCCAGGGCGACCGCGAAGAGCGGAAGAGTGAGCAGCCTCACCTCGCGCCGGCGCACCAACTGGAAGTGCTCGGGCCGCAGGCACAGGCCCAGCACGAAGTACGGAAGGAACTGCAGCACCCGCTGGAGGTCCAGGTCGTTGCCGATCGACGGGCAGAACGAGGCGAGCATCGCGATCACCAGCGCCACCGGCAGGGGGTGGCGGATGGCCCGCCACAGCGGCGTGGTGAGCCGCCACACGAACAGCGCGATCAGGAACCAGGTCAGGAACCAGGGGTCCTGGAGGCTGATGCTCAGGGTGTGCGGCTTCTCCCCGGCCCACTTCAGCAGCGAGTACGCGGTCTCGAAGACGATGTACGGCACGGCGACGCCGGTCACCAGCCGCTTCAGCTGGTGCGGTTTGGCGGTGAAGCTGCGCGAGAAGTAGCCGGAGATGATGATGAACGCCGGCATGTGGAAGGTGTAGACGACCATGTAGAGCGCCTTGGTCGTCCGGCTGCCGTCCATGATCGGCTCCCACGAGTGGGCCACCGCGACCAGGACGATCGCCAGGTACTTGGCGTTGTCGAAGAACGCCTCGCGCCTCTTCGGGGCGGGCCCCGTCGTGCCGGCGGACTCCGCGGCCGCCCGCGAACCGGTCCCGCCGGACGGCGCGATGGTGGAGGTCACACGTCTCGGTTCCGTGGGCCGCCTCGGCTGACCGACCTTGCCCGGCGGCGTGTCGGCCACCCCGGTCGATGCGTTCGCGACGGCCGTGCGGGCTGATTCCTGCTGCCGGCCGCCCGACCGGGTGCCCTTCTCATATCCCTGTGACGCCTGAACCATTTGACGCACCCTAGACCCGCTCAATCCATTTCGTAAAACCGCGGTACCGATTGGCTCAACGGAACGCGAAACCGACAACAACCGTGCGCTATGCCCGGATTCATCCACCCATAACTGGGCATCTCGCTACGCTCTCAGCGGGCTCACAGGCAGCCCCAATTGCAGTTGCTGCTGCCCCGTCCGGCGTCGTCCATGCATTCTGTGATTCATCTGTGTGGACGGTGAAACGATGGCGCGTGATCTTTTCGTTTTCTTCGGGGCATTGATCACGTGTGGACGGCGTGTCCGGGCGGAACGTTGCGGTTGCGACGGTTTGCAGGCCTTGAGGGATGGCGCGTTCTGGCCGTCGATGATTCGTCACTGGGCAGCACGCACACAGGGGTTGGTGGCACGATGGTTGCCAGCGGGGTGCGAGATGAGGCGCGGTCCCGCGGCCGGCTAGGCGGACCGACCGAGGGTGTGATCAGTTATGGCCGTTTCAGTGTCCGTAGCGGTGGTGTTGGCGATCATCCTGGTGCTGATGATCCGTAGTAAGTCCATCAAGGGCGGACCCGCCATCGTGGCGATCCTGTTCGGCTTCTTCCTCGCCTCGACGGACATCGCGCCGTCCGTGAACAGGTTCATGAACTCCATAGGGGACACGATCAGCCAGATCCACTTCTGACCGGTCGGCGGCCGGCCGGCCGTCCCCTCGTGAGGACCCGGCGCGATCGCCCCCGGGGCGGCTCGCGCGGGCGCTCCGGCGCCCCCGCAGGTGCCGTGTTCGGAGGCCCCGTGCCCTCGTGGTGCGCGCGTGCGCGAGGGTGGCCGTCGCGTGACCGGCGGGGGCCCGCGGGGCGGCCGGGGGACGGCCGGCGCGCGGGAGCGGCGCACGCCGCTCGCGGGCGAACGGCGGAGGGCGTTCGCGTCCGGCGGTGGGGCGCGGAAGCCGGGACGCGTGGAAGCCGGGGACGCCTGCGGGGACGTTCTGCGGGGACGTCGAGACGGGCGGGACCGGGAGACAGGAACGGCCCGGAGGCGACGATGCGCCTGCCGGGCCGGAGCCGTGCGATCAGGGCGCCGCAAGGGCGCCGGAGCGGGCGACGGGAATCGAACCCGCGTAGCTAGTTTGGAAGACCTGCTATGCGGTAGGCCCCTGACCTGCTAGGTCTCTCACCTGCGGCGAAGGTGTGGTCGCGCCCCGGCTCGCCGTGGCTCCCCGTGACTTCCCGCACGACCGGGCACGCCACGGGCACGTCCGCCACCTCCCTGTGCGTCTGAGGCCACAAGGAGGCCAAGCCGACCAACGCGGTGATGAGGGCGGTGGCGGCCGTGACGCGATGCAGCCATGTTGGCTCCCCTCCTGGTGTGATCGCATGCAGGCGGCACGTGCGGCTACAGACCACCGGACAGGTATTGCCGGTGCAATACCTAATCCGGTAGTCTGCGGGTACCTCATTGAAGTGCGGCAGGTTCTCGGGCAACGAGACCTCCAAGCTTGAGCCGAGCACCTAGTTACGCGTTGCAGCCGCGCAACTGGGTGCTATTTGGCGTGGTTTAACGGCCACCTGACATGGTATCAGCCGTCTAGCCGTGTCCCTCCCAGGTACTCAGCCGCCTCAATTTGCTCAGCCACCGCACTTCCCCGCGCTCCCATCCCGTCCGCCTTCGGCCCACACGTAGTGGAGCGGGCGTGGTTCAGGGCGTCCAGGTGGAGCGCGCCACTGTACGAACGACCTGGACGCCCTGGGCCGCGTCTGCTCGGCTTGACCTGGGCCGAAGGTGGTCGGGATGGGAGCCCCCCACGCTCTCCCCGACGATGCCGGCACCCGCAGGACGGGCCCTCCCACCCCGGACGCATGAGCGCCCCCGCCGGAGGCGTGTCCTTGACCGTGAGCCGCCCCGCGTCTCGGGTCCCGACTCATGGCCTCGGCCCCTCCCCGTCGTGGGCGCGCGTCGGTGCAGCGCGGGCGGAGCGGGCCGAAGGCAGGAGCGGCGCCCGGAGCGGAGCCGGGAAGCGCGCCCGGCGGAGCGGAGCGCAGCCGGGTGCCTTGATGAGGTAGAGAAACCTGTAACAGCTCCGCTTCGCGGGTCAGGTGCCGGTGCTGATCACCTTGCGGCCGTCGTGAGAACGGACATGCGGGTCGCTGGCGGTAAGCGCATCTGTGACCCGGACGGCGAAGACCTCGCGCATGCAGTGGGTGATCTCGTCCGGGGTGAGCCACTCGACTGCCGTCGACTCGTCGGACAGCTCCTCGTGACCGCCTTCGGGCCTACAGCGGAAGACCAGCGCGACGATGGCGCGAGACGTGTGCTTGTAGACCCCTGTCAGGCGCTCGACGTGCACCTTGATGCCGGTCTCCTCGTAGACTTCCCGCCGCACTCCATCCTCAGGAGACTCCGAGAGTTCGAGCACCCCTCCCGGGGGCTCCCAGGTCCCGTTGTCGGCCCTCCGGATGGTCAGAACACGGCCGTCCTCCCTCACGACCACGCCGGCCACGGACACGGAGTGGAGCGGCGTTGACGGCGTCTCTTCGTGGCTGCTACTCATGTACAGGAGAATAGGAGACGTAGAAGGACTATGGCGAGTGGTGACGTGGCCTCGACGGCCAAGGCGAAGTACCTTCAGATCGCCGATGATCTCGCGGCGCAGATCCATTCCGGCGCTCTGGCACCCGGGGCCCCCGTGCCCAGTGAGTCTGAGCTGATGCAGCGGTACGCCGTCGCATCGGGCACCGTTCGCAAGGCCGTGGCGGAGCTTCGTACAACGCAGCTCATCGAGACGCACCACGGCCGGGGTTCCTTCGTCCGCTCCCGCCCACCCGTCCAGCGAAAGTCATCCGACCGGTTCCGGAGATCACATCGCAAGGCCGGCAAGGCTGCCTACCTGGCCGAGGCTGAACAGTCAGGCGGTAAGCCGTCCGTCAACGTCCTGTTCATTGGTCCCGTGGAGGCGCCGGAAGACGTGGCCGAGCGTCTTGGCGTTCCGGCGGGCGCACAGGTCCTCGCGCGGAAGCGGCGCTACTTCCGCGACGGCGTACCGACGGAGGAAGCCACCTCGTACCTGCCCTGGGACGTGGTGAAGGACATTCCGGAGATGTTCGCGGAGAACCCGGGCGGTGGCGGAATCTACGCTCGCCTGGAAGACCGTGGCCACGTCCTGGCCGAGTTCACCGAGACCGTTCGCGCCAGGCTGGCCACGAAGGCAGAGACCACCGCTCTGGCTCTCAGCCCGGGCTCGCCGGTCATCCACCTCGTCCGAAACGCTGTCACCGAAGCCGGCCGGGTCGTCGAGGTGTGCGACACGGTCATGGCCGCTGACCAGTTCGTTCTCGACTACCGCTTCCCCGCCGGAGACTGACGGCGCGTCACGGATAGCTATCCCCCTCAAGATGCTTCGCGAATGCGGTTGACTCATGTACATGAGTCGGGCACTCTTCTACTCATCACTCATGTACATGAGTGCAGGAGACCACCTCCACTAGAGGAGAAGTAATGCCGTCCTTCAAGATCGATGTCTCGACCGCTGTGGTGTTCGTGGCGACTGCGCCGACGCCGAAGCTCGTCAACAAGCAGACCGGTGAGATCGCGGTGGACCGGGAGACCGGTGCGCAGCTCGCGACGGTGGGTCTGCTGATCTCGGACGAGGGTGAGGGCAACCTCTACCAGGTGACCGTGCCGTCGACGGGTCTGCCGGAGGGGCTGGCGCCGGGGATGCCGGTGACGGTGGTTGGACTCAGGGCGCGGGACTGGGAGAACGAGTTCAACGGGCAGAAGCGGCACGGGATCTCCTTCCGGGCGGCTGCGGTCACGGCGGGGGTCTGATCCTCGTGACGGACGTGTCCACGCTGCTGGAACTGTCCGGCGTCGCGGCCGGCGCGGGTGGGATCGGCTATGCGAAGGTTCGCGCTCCTCGCGCGTACTGGTCGCTGGTGGGCCTGCCGATCGCGATAGGGCGCTTCACGGTCACCTACTCCTCGACGATGGACGTGTGCGGCCTGACCGTGCAGCCCTCCCGGCTGCGGGCCTTCCTGGTCCGCAACGTCGCCCGACGCTCCGAGGTCCAGCCGGTTCCGCCGAAGGTCCGCCAGGTGCGGGGAACGTCGACGGGGATGCGGGTCACGTTGCGTCTGCCGGCCGGTCTGGAGCCTGCCGACGTGGCGGCTGCCTCCGAGCGTCTGCGCCACGCCTGGGGAGTCCACTCCGTGCACGTCACCACGACGAAGCCCGGCTTCGTGGAACTGCGGATGACGGGCTACGACGTACTCCGGCGAGTCCGCATGCCCCGCCGGGCCCCTTCGGGTCCGATGGTGGTTCCGGTGGCGTTGCGGGAGGACGGGTCGGCGTTCGTGCGGGATTACCGCAAGATCCCGCACAACCTGACCTTGGGCGCGAACCAGTCGGGCAAGTCCATGTATCAGCGCAACCTCGTCACCGGCCTCGCCAAGCACCTGGTTGGACTGGTGGGGATCGACTGCAAGCGGGGCGTCGAGCAGCGCCCCTACGCCCCGCGCCTGTCCGCCCTTGCCACGGACCGGGATGAGGCGGCCGGCCTGCTCGATGCCCTCGTGACGGAGATGGAGAACCGCTTCGATCTGCTGAGCGAGCACGGTGTCTCGGACCTGTGGGAGCTGCCGGAGACGGTGCGGCCGGTGCCGTTGGTGGTGCTGGTGGATGAGGTCGCGGAACTCTTCCTCACCACCGTGCGCAAGGAAGAGGAGCGTCGGGATCGGATGGTGACGCAGATGGTCCGCCTCGCGCAGATGTCCCGTGCGGTCGGGATCTTCCTGGAGGTGTGCGGGCAGCGCTTCGGCTCCGACCTCGGCAAGGGGGCCACCGCCCTGCGTGCCCAGCTCACCGGGCGTGTGGTGCACCGTGTCAACGACAAGCAGACCGGAGAGATGGGCCTCGGGGACATCTCCCCGGAAGCCGTCTTCGCCGCCACTGCCATCCCCGCCGACCGCCCCGGCATCGCCGTGGCTGGGGACTCCTCCGGCGGCTGGTCCCGCATCCGCACTCCCGAAACCACCCCCACGGAAGCCGCTGCCACCTGCCGGGCCTTCGCCCACCTCACCCCGGAACTGCCCTTCCTCAAGCCGTTCCGTCCCACCGTGCCCGCCGACGCGCCGGCACCCGTCAAGGGCCCCTCGCTGATCAAGCCCCGGCCCATCACCGACTAACACCCCGCTCCCCGCTTCACCGGTCGGCGTGACCGTCTCGCGCCAGGTCCCTACCCCCCTCATGCCTGAAACCGGAAGGGATTCCCGTTATGGCTCGCAAAGCCACCGCCCGCACGGCCACCAAGCCGCCGTCCGAACCGCCTGCCTGTCCCTCGTGCAAGGGCTCGGGGCAGGTCGCCCGGACCGTCCGTGTCGGCCGCCGACAGCGTGTCGTCGGCCAACAGGAGGGCCTGTGCCTGACCTGCCTCGGCTCCGGCCTCGACCCCAACACCTGACCACCCCGGCGCCGGGCGGCCCACCCCGACCGCCCGGCCCCTGAACTGCCTCGAAAGGAGGTGCCCGGCATGCCCCGTATCCGTGTCGACGCCGTGCTGATCCAAGCCGTGATTGCCGGGGCCCTGTCCTTCGCCCACCTCCACGACCTGGCCGAAGCCGCCGGACAACACGGCTGGAAAGCCTGGGCCTACCCCATCAGCGTCGACCTGCTCCTGATGGCCGCCTGGCGCCGCATGCGAACCCTGCGCACCGCCCACCAACCGGCCCGCGCCGTATGGGCCTGGTTCGCGGTCGCCCTCGCCGCATCCCTCGGCGCGAACGTCTCCACCGCCGGCCTCCTCGACCTGCACGCGGTACCGGCCTGGCTGCGCATCCTCGTCGCCGGCTGGCCCGCCCTCGCTTTCCTCGGCGGCACCCTCCTCGCCCACAACCCCACACCCGACACCACCACCGCGCCCGGTCCCCAATCGGCACCGGCGCCTGAACCAGCGGACGACATGGTCACCGTGGAGCGCGAGACCGACCCGGCGCCCGAACTGCCCACCGCCGACCCGGCTCCCGCTCCTGCGGCGGAAGCCGCGACCGTCGAGCCCGCTCCCGCGCCGGCGCCGGTGCCCCCGGCGCTCCTCGACTACGCCCGCAAGACCGCTGATGCCCACCGCGACAGCACAGGGCGGCCGATCGACGCGGACACCCTGCGCGCCCGTCTCGGCGTCCCCGGCCCCCTCGCCGCCTCCCTCGTAGCCCAACTCACCTGACCTGGAAGGACCCCGCCATGCCGCGTCCGCGCCGCTTCTACGACCTGCTCCGCATCGGCCCCGTTCAGGTCGGCTCCCACTACGACGGCCACGGCCGCACCAAGCACACCGCGACCTGTACCGCCCCCGGCTGCAACTTCTCCACCGACAAGCCCGACCGCGCCGGCGCCGAACTCGCCGCCCGCACCCACCGCTGCAACCCCTGACCCGAAAGGACGGCACATCGTGTTCACGCCGAAGTACCCCCGCCCCGACACCGCCCCCGCTCCGAGCGTCCTGCCGCCGGCTGCGCCCCTCGTGCCGACCTCGGACGGCCACGTGCCGGCCTGCACCTGCGGTCACACCCACACGCCGACCGCGCCCGCCCCGGCCCCGGTCTCGACGCGGCCGACGGTTCAGCTCACGCCCGGCGCCCTCGTCGCCCTCGCCGCCGGCGGAACCGCCGCCGTGCTGGTGGTCGGGACGGTCCTGGTCTCGATGCTCCTGGCGGTCGCCGTGACGGGGGCCTCGGTCGCCGTGTGCGCGATCGTCATCCGCTCCCTGCTCAACAGCCAGCACAAGGCCCGGTGAGCCCCGTGGACCCGATGTTCCTCGCGGCCGTGGCCCCGGTGACCGGATGGGCCCTGCACGGCGGACTGCTCGCCCGCCGCCTGTCCACCGCCCGACGTGACCCGCTCACCGGTCTCCACACCCGTGGCGGCTTCACCGCGCGGGCCGAACGGCTCATCCGCCGCTCGCCCGGGGCCGTGGCGGTCCTGGTCGACCTGGACGACTTCAAGCAGATCAACGACCACCACGGCCACGCCGCCGGTGACGCCGTGATCGGCGCAACCGGGCTCCGCCTGGCCCTGTGGACGGCTCGCTATGGCATCGCGGCCCGGCTCGGTGGAGACGAGTTCGCCGCGCTGGTCACCGCCGAGTCGCGTACCGCCGGGCTCCCCGCCCTCACGGCCGCGCTGAACCGGCCGGTCCTCTACGACGGCCGCGTACTGCCGGTCTCCGCCTCAGTCGGCGTCTGCCGCCTGGTCGATCTCGCTTTGCCTCGCCTCACGGACGCCCTGTCCGCCGCCGACGCCGCGATGTACGCGGCCAAGGGCCACGGACGCCGCAACCGATAACGGCCCCCGGCGCGGCCTCGGTCGCCAAACTTCCGCCGCGCCGGGCGCCTGCAACCCCTTCCAAGCCACACAGACCCGAAAGGGACACCCCATGATGCCCGACCACGCCCCCGTCCTGCCCATCTGCCGCCACTGCGACGGCTTCCCGACCGTCCACATCACCACCGGCACCCGCCTCCCCGACGGCACCCGCGCCACGCTCACGGCCGTGTGCCCGGCCTGCAAGGGCACCGGACACACCCTGCCCGCCGCCGCCCTCGCCCGCGCCGGCCGGTGAGCCCCATGGCCCTCCTCGACTGGCGCTCCCCGGAGCACTACGACCACACCGGTGACCAGCCCTGCGTGCTGTGCGACAAGCCCACCCCGCTGCGCTCCGACCGTGGCAAGCCCGTCCACAAGGTGTGCGCCGAAGCCTGGCTCGATGCCCACCCCCCGAAGGAGAACCAGCAGTGACCACCTCCGCCACCCTCGCGGCGGCGGGCCTCGACCCGACCACCCTCAACGACCTGTTCAGGGTGGCCGGGTCGCCCGGCTTCGACCGCTGGCAAGAACAAATCCGCCGCACCGGCGGCTGCGCCGAACCCATCCACCTCACCGGCTCCACCAAGACCATCGACCCCACCACCGGCACAGTCCTGCACGCCTACTCGACCGACAAGGAACCAGGCGGACGCCTCCGCGTCGCGTGCGGCAACCGCCGTGCCTCCCGGTGCCCGGCCTGCGCCTGGACCTACGCCGGCGACACCTACCACCTCATCCGCGCCGGCCTCACCGGCGATGAGTCCAAGGGCACCCCGCACACCGTGCGCGACCACCCCCGCGTCTTCGCCACCCTCACCGCCCCCTCCTTCGGCCCGGTCCACAACCGGCCCACCTCCGGCCGCTGCCGCTGCGGCGTAGGCCACGCGGAAGGCGCCCCCGAACTCGGGACCGCCCTCGACCCGGCCACGTACGACTACGCCGGCGCGGTGCTGTGGAACAACCACGCCGGACACCTCTGGCGCTACGTCACCATCTACCTGCCCCGCGAACTCGCCGCCCGCGCCGGCATCACCCAACGCGAACTGAAAGAACGGCTCCGGGTCTCCTACGGGAAGGTCGCGGAGTACCAGAAGCGCGGTGCCATCCACTTCCATGCCGTGATCCGCTTCGACGGACCAGACGGCCCCGACACCGCCCCGCCGTCCTGGGCCACCATCGACCTCCTGACGGACGCCCTGCGGGCCGCTGCTGCCCGCGCTGAGGTGGCTTTGCCGGCCTCTGGCGAGTATCCGGCTCGCGTTCTGCGCTGGGGGACGCAGCTCGACGTGCAGCCCATCGGCGCTTTCGGCCACGGTGAAGACCTCACCGAACAGGCCGTCGCCTCCTACGTCGCCAAGTACGCCACCAAGGCCGCTGAGGCGACCGGGACCGTGGATCGCCGGATCGGTGAGCTGTCCGAGCTGGACAAGCTGCCGGACCTGCCCGACCACACCCGCCGCCTCATCCAAGCCTGCTCCGAACTCGACCCGGCCTACCCGGACCGCAAACTGTGGCGCTGGGCCCACATGCTCGGCTTCCGAGGCCACTTCTCCACCAAGTCCCGCCGGTACTCGACCACCCTCGGGGCGCTCCGGCAGGTCCGCGCCGACTACCGGGCCGCCCAGCAACGCGAAGCCCTCGGCCTGCCCGACCTGGACGACGACCCGGAGGCGACCACCCTCACGCTCGCGCACTGGACCTACGCCGGCCACGGCCTCACTCCCGGCGAATCCTGGCTCGCCGCCCAGCTCCACCGCGACATCCAACACAACCGAGACGCCGCCCGCGAACACCGCGCCGAACTGGCCGACCTGGAAGGGGCATGATCACCATGACTGACCGTCTGCTCACCGTGGAACAGGTGGCCGGGTTGCTCGGGACGACCGTGCGCTTCCCGCGCCGGCTGATCGAGGAGCGCCGGATCACCTTCGTCAAGGTCGGTCGACACGTCCGCATCCCCGAAAGCGCCGTTGAAGCGTTCGTCATGGCTCATACGGTCGCGCCCTCCGTCCGTCGTCTGCGGGGTGTGGCCTGATGGCCGGCAAGAAGCGGGCGTTCGGCCGGGTGCGCAAGCTTCCTTCCGGGCGTTACCAGGCGCGCTACCTCGGTCCTGACGGCATTGACCGTCCGGCACCGAAGACCTTCCGGACCAAGCGGGATGCGGATGACTGGCTCGCAGAGCGGCAGGCTGAGCTGCGCGCCGGTGACTGGGCCGATCCCGAGGCGGGGAAGGTCGCGTTCGGCGGTTACGCCACGACCTGGATCACGGAGCGCGGCATCGGTGCCTCGACTGCGGATCTCTATCGCTCGCTGCTGCGGAACCACTTGGAGCCGACCTTCGGCACAGTGGCCGTTGCCGACATCACGCCTGCCATGGTGCGTGCCTGGCGCGTCGCACGATTGGGTGCAGGCGCCGGGCCCTCGACTGTGGCCAAGTCGTACGCCCTGCTGCGAGCCGTGCTCATGACCGCTGTGGAAGACCAGTTGATCCGGCGCAACCCTTGTCGGATCAAGGGTGCCAGTTCGGCGCAGACTCCCGAACGTCCCACAGCGACGGTTCAGGAGGTGTATGCCGTGGCGGGGGCAATCCAGCCCCGATACCGCGCGCTCGTCCTCCTGGCGGCCTTCTCCGGGCTTCGCTGGGGTGAACTGGTCGGGTTGCGCCGGCGTGATCTCGACTTCGAATCGGGGACTCTCCGAGTGCGCCGGAACGTGGCAGAGCTGCATGACGGCTCTCGGCTGATCAAGGAGCCCAAGAGCGCGGCCGGCAAACGCACGGTGGCGATCCCCGCCGTGATCACGGGTGACCTGTTGGCGCACCTCGACGTGTACGCCGAATCCGGTGCCGATGGACGCGTGTTCGTCGGAGCAAAGGGGGCGACTCCGCGCCGGAATCACTTCAATAAGCTCTGGCGCCGGGCGTGCGTATCGGCGGACATCAAGGGTCTGCACTTCCATGATCTTCGCCACACGGGCAACACTCTGGCGGCGGCTACGGGCGCCAGTACCCGGGAGCTGATGACGCGCATGGGGCACAGTACGGCTCGTGCGGCGCTGATCTACCAGCACGCCACCGCCGAGCGTGAACGGCTGATCGGTAACGCCGTGAGTGCCGCTGTCGAGCAAGCGCGAAAGCAAGATCGCGACGCGGACGGGCACGCGGCGGGCACGTCACCCTGAATCAAGATCACAAACGACTGAGAGCCAGGGTAGAGGATGAACCTCTGACCTGGCCCTCAGCGTGTGGAGCGGGCGACGGGAATCGAACCCGCGTAGCTAGTTTGGAAGACTAGGGCTCTACCATTGAGCTACGCCCGCGCGAGCCCGGCCGTGCCCCGAGGGGCGGTCCGAGCGCGTACGCAGAGCATCGTAGCGGCTCCGGGCCGTTCTCCGCACACCGGTGGCCGTGTCCCCGGTCCCTGGTCTCTGGCCCCCTGCGTCGCGCTCCGCACGGGTGTCCGTGCTTCTCGGCCTCTCCGCGTTCTCGGCTGCCCGCTTCCACTACTGCCCGCTTCCCTTGGCGGACGCGGACGCGGAGCCAGGGAAGACGCGGGGCCGGTCAGGGGCCGGCGGATGCCCACCCGCGGCATGCCGCGGGTAAAAGGGGTCCGACGCAGCGCCTTCGGGCATGTACCCTACGTGTCGCACCGACGGGGTGTGGCGCAGCTTGGTAGCGCGTCCGCTTTGGGAGCGGAAGGTCGTCGGTTCGAATCCGGCCACCCCGACCAGTCGCCAGTCGCGCGCACCCGAAGATCGCGTTGTGGGGCGCTTCCTGCTTGCGGTTACTATGCAAGCTGCGTGCCCGCGTGTCTGACGTGTCTCCGATGGACCCCAGGAGCCCGGGCCGAACAGCAGGCCGCCGCCGGCAACCGGCGCGCGGCAGGCACACCCGAGAATCAGCCACCAAGGAGACCGAACCGTGAAGAGCGCCGTGGAGACCCTGAACCCGACCCGGGTTCGGCTCACAGTCGAGGTGCCCTTCGAGGAGCTCAAGGACAGCCTCGACGCGGCGTACAAGAAGATCAACGACCAGGTCACGGTGAAGGGCTTCCGCAAGGGCAAGATCCCGGCCCGCGTCATCGACCAGCGTTTCGGCCGTGGTGCTGTGCTGGAGGAGGCCGTCAACGACGCCCTCCCGAAGTTCTACACCGAGGCGGTCAACGAGGGTGAGCTGAACGTCCTCGGCCAGCCCGAGGTCGACATCAAGGAGCTGAAGGACGGCGAGCTGCTCTCCTTCACCGCCGAGGTCGACATCCGGCCCGAGATCACGATCCCGGACTACTCCGGCATCGAGGTCACGGTCGACGCGGCCGAGGTCGACGACGAGGACATCGACAAGTCGGTCGAGCAGCTGCGCGACCGCTTCGCCACCACCAGCACCGTCGAGCGCGCCGCCGCCGAGGGCGACGTCGTGACCGTCGACCTCGAGGCCCGTATCGACGGCGAGGTCCTGGAGGACGGCGTCGCGAACGGCGTCGACTACGTGATCGGTTCCGGCGACCTGCTCGACGGCATCGACGACGCGGTCACCGGCCTCGAGGCCGGCGGCGAGGCCACCTTCACCTCCGAGCTCAAGGGCGGCTCCGCCGAGGGCAGGGCGGCCGAGGTCACCGTCAAGGTCACCGAGGTCAAGACCCGCGAGCTGCCGGAGCTGGACGACGAGTTCGCCCAGACCGCCAGCGAGTTCGACACCCTGGAGGAGCTGCGCGCGGACAGCCGCAAGCGCCTTGTGTCGATGAAGCAGTACGACCAGGCCACGCAGGCGCAGGAGCGCGTCCTCGACGAGCTGCTGAAGCTGGTCGAGGTGCCGATCCCGGAGAAGCTGCTCGCGGACGAGGTCGAGACCCGCAAGCACAACCTGGAGCACCACCAGCTGCCGCAGATGGGCATGGGGATCGAGCAGTACCTCCAGATCCAGGGCAAGACCCAGGAGGAGTTCGACTCCGAGACCTCCGAGCAGGCGGTCAAGGGCATCAAGACCCAGTTCATCCTGGACGAGCTCGTCAACAAGGAGAAGCTGAACGTGAACCAGGAGGAGCTCACCGAGCACCTCATGCGTCGCGCGCAGTCCTCCGGCATGAGCCCCGACCAGTTCGCGCAGGCCGTCGTCGAGGGCGGCCAGGTGCCGATGCTCGTCGGCGAGGTCGCCCGGGGCAAGGCGCTCGCGCTGGTCGTCGAGGCCGCCAAGGTCGTCGACACCAACGGCGAGACGGTCGACCTGGACGACGAGGACGACGAGGTCGAGGGCGACACCGAGACGGCCGAGGCCGCCACGGAGACCGTCGAGGCCGCCGAGGACAAGGCGGACGAGGCCGGCGGCTCCGAGGACAAGCCGACCGCCTGATCGGCCACCGCACACGCACGGCGGGCCCCGGACGCACACCGCGTCCGGGGCCCGCCGCGTTCCGCACCGCCCGCACCGCCCGCCGTGTTCCGCGCCGCCCGCTCCTCCCGCAGCCACCCCCCCCGGGCGACGTTTCCCCGGCTGCCCGCTGCCCGCTGCCCGCCGTCCCGCGGCCCCTGCCGCCCGCCCGCCGGCTGCCCCCTGCCGCACG
>NZ_JAKGCV010000420.1 GCF_021556455.1 Streptomyces fuscigenes
GGCGTCCCGGCACCGGCCGCGCGGCGGTTCCGGCCGGCGGGGCGACACGCGTCCCGGACGAGCGCCGGGGCCCTTCAGTCCGCGTCGGGGCCCACGCGCTCCGCGGGCCTTTCAGCCCGCGTCGGGACCGACGCGGGCCGGGCGGCCCGCGTCCCGCACGATGCCGAGCCACTGGGTGGGCCGCGTCAGCGCCACGTACAGGTCGTTGACGCCGCGCACCGGACGGTCGAGCACGGCCTCCGGATCGACGACGACGACCCGGTCGAACTCCAGGCCCTTGGCCTGCCGCGGGGACAGCACCACTACGGGCCGGGTGAGGTCCGGAGTCTCGCCCCACGACGCGTCCGGCAGGTGCGCGGCGAGACGCGCGAGCAGCGTCTCGGGCGCGATCACCGCGAGCCGCCCGCCGCCGTCCTGTTCGCCGAGCTGCTTCGCGGCCAGCTCGGCGGCGGCCGTGACCAGCTCCCTCCGAGGCACGCTGTGCACGAGCGGGGGCACGCCGGTGGACCGCACGGAGCGCGGCGGCACGAAGTCCGGCTCGACCGAGCGGCGCACGTCCGCCGCGGCCTCCATGATCTCCGCGGGCGTGCGGTAGTTGACGCCGAGCCGCTCCAGCGTCCAGCGCTCCCCCACGTGCGGGCGCAGGATCGCCTCCCACGAGCCGAGGCCGGCCGCGTCCCCGGTCTGCGCCGGGTCTCCGAGGAGCGTCATCGACCGGCTCGGGCAGCGGCGCATCAGCAGCCGCCATGCCATCGCGGACAGTTCCTGCGCCTCGTCGACGACGATGTGCCCGAAGGCCCAGGTGCGGTCACCGGCGGCGCGTTCGGCGGCGCTGCGGGTGTCGGCCTCCTCCTGCCGTTCCGCGAAGCGCTCCGCGTCGATGATGTCGTGCGCGGCGAGCACCTCGGACTCCTCGTCCTCGAACTCGTACGTCTTCGAGCCCGCGGACACGTCCAGGACGCCCTGGGCATAGGCGATCTGCTCTTGCCGGGCCGCCTCGGCGGCGGCGCGCTCCGCGCTGTCGTCCGCGCCGAGCAGCTCCGCGGCCTCGTCGAGCAGGGGCACGTCCGCCGGGGTCCAGGGCCCGTCGCCGCGCCGCACCAGCGCCTGCTCGTCCTGCGGCAGCTGGAGCGGGTCGGCGAGGAAGCCGGAGACGAGCCGCTGGGCGGTGAGTTCGGGCCACAGCTCGTCGATCGCGGCGTGCACGGCCCGGCTCGTCGCGATCTCCTTGCCCAACTGGGCGAGGTCGTCGGGGCCGAGCAGGTTGGGTCCGCCGTACGGGTCGGCGCCGATGCGCTCCGCCAACTGCTCCGTCAGCGCGTCGATGACGCGGAACGCGAAGTGGGGACGCGCGAGGTTGTGCGGCAGGCCGGTCGCCCTGGCGGCGGCGCGCGCGTCCTCGGCGGTCGCCCGGTCCAGCAGCAGGACGCCGTGCTCCTCGTGGTCGATCTCGAGGGCCCGTTCGGGGACCGTCTGCCGGTCCCGGACCACGCGGGCGAGCACCTCGGCCATGGCGGCCGAGCCCTTGACGGCCGCGGCGGCGGGCGTGTCGGTACCGGTGGCGGCCACGCCGGGGAACAGTTCGCCGATCGTCGCGAGCAGGACCCCGGTCTCGCCGAGCGAGGGCAGCACCTCGCCGATGTAGCCGAGGAACGCGGGGTTGGGCCCCACGATCAGCACGGCGCGGCGGGCGAGCTGCTCGCGGTGCGCGTACAGCAGGTAGGCGGCGCGGTGCAGGGCCACGGCCGTCTTTCCCGTGCCGGGGCCGCCCTCGACGACGAGCACGCCGCGGTGCGGGGCCCGGATGATGCGGTCCTGCTCGGCCTGGATCGTCTGGACGATGTCGCTCATGCGGCCGGTGCGGGCGCTGTTGAGGGCGGCCAGCAGCACCTCGTCGGCGTCGCGGTTCTCGTAGCCGGTGCGCGTCCCGTCACGCAGGTCCATGATCTCGTCGTGCAGGTCGGTGACCGTGCGGCCCTGCGTGGTGAGGTGGCGGCGCCTGCGCAGGTCCATCGGGGAATAACCGGTCGCGAGATAAAAGGGCCGTGCGACGGGAGCCCGCCAGTCGATGAGCAGGGGCGTGCGTTCGACGTCGTCCTCGCGCATTCCGATGCGGCCGATGTGATGGCTCGCGCCGTCGCGGAAATCGATACGGCCGAAACACAGACCGCTCTCGACGGCATTCAGCTGGGCGAGCCGGGCGCTTTCCTCCTCCAGGTGGACGTCCCGCTCGAGCTTGGCCTGCCTGCCCGTTCCCACCTGGGCGACCGATGCGCGCACGGAACTCTCGGCCCGGTCCCTGAGGTCGTCGAGGCGGGCATACAGGCCGGAAATGAATTGCTGCTCGTTCTGCAATGCGTCGGTTGACAATTCCGCCCCTGCCCTAGTAAACTGCACTCATTCAAGTCTCCGCGCATCCCTGCATGGTTGAGCACGGAAACCCCCAATATACGCAGAGAAACACCCCGCCCGTCAATTGACGAGCGGGGTGTTTTGTCGCGCGAAGTGCCGTGCCGGGACTGCGGGCGCTTCCGGTCCGCGGGGAATCTGCCCGCGGCCTGGAGCGGGCTTCGGGTACTGGGCGTCGGGCGTCGGGCGTCGGGCGTCGGGCGGATCCTCTCGGGGATCGGCCCGCCGCGCCCCCGGGCCACGCACGGGGCCCGGGGGCGCGGCTCGGCTCAGGCGCGCGCCGGTCCGGCGATGTCCTGCAGTTCCTCCAGTTCCCCCAGCTCCTGCAGCAACCGCCGCTTCGGCCGGGCACCCACCATCGACTTCACCGGCTCGCCGTCCCGGAAGACCATGAGCGTCGGCATCGACAGCACCCCGTAGGCCGCCGCGGTGGCCGGGTTGGTGTCCACGTCGATCTGCACCACGCGCAGCCGTCCGGCCTCCTCGCGCGCGAGGGCCCCGAGCACGGGCGCCAGCTGCCGGCACGGGCCGCACCAGTCGGCGGTGAACTCCACGAGCACGGGCAGGCCGGGCCCGCGCACGAGCGTGTCGAACGTGGCGTCCGTCGCGGTGGCCACGCCTTCGACGTCGATCATCTGCTGTCCTCCGGGGAAGCGGGGTGATGGTGGGTGTGGTGGCGGGTGTGGTGGTGGGTGAGCGCTTCGGCGAGTTCGCAGCGCGGCTCGGGGGCGTCCGGCATCCGGTCCGGGGCCGCCGGCTCGCTGGCCGCCGAAGAGGCACCCTCGGCCCCCGCTCCGTCGGCCCGGACGCCCTCCGCGCGAAGGCCCTCGGCCCGGGCCAGTTGCGCCGCGACCTCGGACCTCACGGAGCCGAGCTGGTCGATCAGGGCGTCCAGTTCGGCCAGCTTGCGCCGGTAGACGGCCAGGGAACCCGCACAGGCGTCGCCCGAGGGGTGCCCGGCCCGCAGGCACTCCACGAACGGCCGCGTCTCCTCCAGGTCGAACCCGAAGTCCCGCAGCGTGCGGATCTGCCGCAGCAGCCGCAGATCCCTCTCGTCGTAGGTGCGATGGCCGTTGACCGTCCGCCGCGCGGGCAGCAGCCCGCGCGACTCGTAGTACCGCAGGGCACGGGTGGTCGTACCGGCCCGCTCCGCCAGTTCGCCGATGCGCATGCGTCCGAACGTACGCGTTGACGCGGACGTCAAGGCAAGCGAATCCGGGGGGACGACGTGCGGTCGGCGGCGGACCGGGAGGCGGCGGGAGGCGGGCGGTGGGCCGGGAGGCGGCGGGAGGCGGGCGGCTCAGGGCTCCTCGGCGAGGCGCTCCATCAGCGCGCCCGCCAGGCGCAGCACCTCCCGCTCCGTGGCCGTGAGCGAATCCAGCGCTCCGGTCAGCCAGGCGTCCCTGGCGCGCATGTCGGCGCCCAGCGCGTCGCGCCCCTGCTCGGTGAGCGCCAGCAGGACCTGCCGCCCGTCCCGTTCGCCGCGGGCGCGCACGATCAGCCCGTCCCGTTCCAGTTCGGCGAGGACCCGGGTGAGGGACTGCGGCCGCTGGAAGGACGCGGCCGCCACGGCTCCGGCGGTGCTCGGGCCCTTGCGGTGCAGGTGGCCGAGCACGCCGATCTTGTTGCCGCTCAGGGCGCCCGGCGGCCGTTCCGCACGCATCCGGGTGCCGAGTCGGGTGGTGCCGCGGCGCAGCACGGAGGCGATCTCCCGGTCCCTGGGGTCGCGCCCCGGCCGTTCGGCCTCCGTTCCGGCCTCCGTCTCGGCCTCCGGTTCCCGGCCGTGCCGGCCGGAGCCTCCGCCGGTCCCGGGGGCGCTGGACGAATTCATAAGCGATCCCTTACTTTTTTCTGCGATGCTGAAGCCCTGTACGGCGCAAACGGAGGCGTGATGGCGCGAAAACCGTACGCACAGCGTATCGATCATCCCCTTCTCGACGCCGTGGTCGGTGTGGCGGGCGCGGTCGCCGCGCTCGGGTGCGGGCTGCTGCTGCGGGACGCCGCCGGGCTCGGCGCGTCCACCCCGGTGCTCGCCGTCGTGTTCGCGATGACACTCTCCCGCAGGCCGCTCGGCGCGGTCGCGTTCGCCCTCGTGCCGCTGCTCGGCGCGGTGGGCGCGGGCGTCGGGCTGCTGATGGTCTCGGCTCCCGTCGCGGGCGACACGGTGTTCGCGCTGGGGCTCGCGGCGCCGGTCTGGCTGCGGCGCTTCGGGGTGCGCGCGAGCCGGGCCGGGGCCCTGCTGACGACGGCGCTCATCGGCATCCTCGTGATCCCGGTGCACATCGGGGGCGGGGCGGCCGGGGCGGGCTGGGCGGCGGTGACCGCGCTCGCCGCGCTGGCGT
>NZ_JAKGCV010000421.1 GCF_021556455.1 Streptomyces fuscigenes
GCGACGCGCGGACGGCGGCAGCCGACCGCCCCCGGCCCGCCGCCGGCCGGGCGGGTGCGCGGGGTCAGGTCAGGACGCGCACCGGGCTGCCCGCCGCCCAGGCCGCGATGTCCTCGACCGCGTCGCGGTAGAACACCTCGTACGTGTCGCGCGTGACGTAGCCGACGTGCGGCGTGAGGAGCGCGTTGTCCAGCGCGCGCAACGGGTGGCGCTCGGCGAGCGGCTCCTCGTCGAAGACGTCGAGGGCGGCGCCGCCGATGCGCCGCTCGCGCAGGGCCGCCAGCAGCGCGTACTCGTCGACGATCGGCCCGCGCGAGGTGTTCACCAGCAGCGCCGTGGGCTTCATGAGCGCCAGTTCGTGCGCGCCCACCAGGCCCCTGCTGCGCTCGCTCAGCACCAGGTGCACGGACACCACGTCGGACCGGGTGAACAGTTCGTCCTTGGTGACCGCCTTGACGCCGTGCTCCGCGGCGCGTTCCGGCGTCAGGTTCTGGCTCCAGGCGACCGTCTCCATCCCGAAGGCCTGCCCGATCGCCGCGACGCGCGCGCCCAGCCGGCCGAGGCCGAGGAGACCGAGCGTGCGGCCGTTCAGGTCGCCGCCCACACCCGTCTGCCAGCCGCCGCTGCGCACGGACCGGTTCTCCGCCGGCACGTTGCGCACGGCCGCCAGGATCAGCGCCCAGGTCAGCTCGGCGGTCGGGGCCGACGCGTAGCCCGTGCAGGAGACGGTGATCCCGAGCTCGCCGGCCGCGGTGACGTCGATGGACCGGTTGCGGGCGCCCGTGGTGACGAGCAGCCGCAGGTCGGTCAGCCGGCGCAGGACGGCGGCCGGGAACGGGGTGCGCTCGCGCATCGCCACGGCCACGTCGAACCCGGCCAGTTCGCGCACGAGCGTGTCCTCGTCGGCGAACGGCTCGTGGAACACCCGGATCTCCGCGTCGAGGGAGCCCCAGTCTCCGAAGCCGAGCGCGACGTGCTGGTAGTCGTCCAGAATTGCGATCCTCATGGGCCTGAAACTACTCGCCGGCGCAGGGGGCGCGGGGGCGAGGGCCCCTGTCCCCTCCGTCACACCGCGGCGATGACGCGGGGACCGCGGCGGGCACCGGAGGGGCCCGGGACCGGCCCGTGGCGGGCGGTGGAGCGCCCGCACGGCCGGCTCGACGCGTGCGGACGCCGCCCGTCGAAGGAGTGAGCACCGCGCCGCGCCCGGCGCGGTCAGCTCACCGCGTGGTGCCACACCGCCCACAGGCCGTAGAGCGCGAAGGCCACCCCCGCGGCGCCGAGCGCGTACGAGACCACCGGGTGCGCGCCCTTGCGCACCGCGTAGCGCGGGTAGACCGCGAACACCATCAACTGGCTGAGCCACAGCGCGAACAGCGACGGCTTGATCAGGCTGTCGTAGAACGCGTCCGGGTCGATCAGACTGACCGGGCCCGCCACCACCAGCGCCGCCGCGAGCCAGGCCGTCCCCCTGCGCAGCGACAGCCGCGTGGCGGCGGTGAGCAGCCTGCTGAGCGCGAGGAACTCGACCAGCATCACACCGACCACACTGACCGCGACGCCCACTCCGACGGCGACCGCGAGGCCGTGCCCGGCGAAGACGCGCACCAGGGACATGCCCGGGATGGGCGCCCGCAGGAACGCGGGGTCGGCGGCGAGCGGGAACACCGCCACGATCACACCGGCCGCGACCAGCAGATAGCCCGCCACCAGCCCCCGGCGCACCGTGCGGGTGCGCGGTGCCACCACCTCGCCGCCGAGGAACAGCGGCAGGCTCCCGCACACGTACAGCAGCGCGGTCCCGCCGACGGAGGTGGCCAGCGGCCCGGCGGGTGCGCCGGTGCCGAACGACGCGAGCGGGGCGGCGTGGTGGACGGCGACCCCGTCGAGGATCGCGACCAGCACCAGCTGTCCCGCGGCGATCACACCGGTCGTGATCAGTGCGACCGCGCGGCCCGCGAGCATCACCGCCGCCAGGAACAGCGGGATCGCGATCTCCAGGGCGCTCTGGTACGGCTTCACCTGGGGCAGGACGGCGGGCAGTGTGTCGTGGACGACCGAGCCCGTGGTGTCGAGCAGGTACAGCACGTAGCTGACGATCCAGATGCCCGCCTGCACCTGCGCGACGCGCCGCCCGGCCGCCGCCTCCACGAAGGCGAACTGCCCGCCGGCGGACGCGATGTCACGCGAGTAGCGCAGCCAGATCGCCAGCGGGAACCCGAAGACGACGGCCGCCGCGAGCACCGAAAGGCCCGCGGAGCCGCCCGCGTCGGCGACGATCGAGGGCGCGTAGAGCGCGGCGAGCGCGAGCGGGCCGCCGAGCGAGGCGACGGTGACGCCGAGGAAGGCCCAGGGGCCCACCGTGCGGCGCAGCCCGGTGTCCGGATCGGTGTCCGGCGCCGCGGCCGGCCCGGCGCCGGCCGCCGGGACGGCCGCGGCCGACGTCACGACCAGCCGCCGCCCGCGTCGGAGCCGCTGCCGCCGCCGTCGTTCGCCGTGGGCGAGGCCGTCTTCGTGATCTGCTTGCCGTCGGGGCCGACGAGCCACCACTTGGCGCCGAAGCCGTCGACGCCCTGGCCCTTGGTGTCGCCCGCGGCGGAGTCGCCCGCGAAGTAGTAGAGCGGGTGGCCCGCGTAGGCGACCTGCGACGTGCCGTCGGACCGCTTGACGACGGACAGCTTGCCCGCCGTGACGCCCGGTCCGGCCTTCGGCGCGGCGTCCGCCGTCACGGGGGGCCAGGCGGCGGCGCAGTCGCCGTCGCAGGTCGACTTCCCCGAGGTGTCCTGCGCGAACAGGTAGATGGTCTTGCCGGCGTTGTCGGTCAGGTAGCTGCCCATGTCGCCGCTCTTGGTGCCGATGCTCGACACGGCCGCCGTGCCGGCGCCGCCGGCGCTCGAGCCGGACGCGGCGGGCGCGCTCGCACTGCTGCTGGCACCGCCGCCGCTCGCGGGCGAACTCGCCGAGCCGGAGGCCGAGTCGGAGCCGCCGCCGCAGGCGGCCGCGAACGCGGCCACGGCCGCGAGCGAGAGGCCGAGGCCCGCGGTGGACGAGATCCGCCGCTTCCTGTTCCCACGCGTTGTCGTCGTACCGTTCATCGAAGTTGTCCCCTCACGAGACGTGCGGGGGAGCTGCACACGGCCCTGCCGGCCGGGGCTCCCGGTGCGCCGCGCCCTCCCCGTGGCGGGAACCGGGGCCGGTCGGCGCGTCCTGTCCCTCACTACGTGGCGGCCTCCGGCGAACACTCAACCGCCGCCGTGTGGCGTGGGTCACACGACGGCGGCATGGAGTGCCCGACGACGGGCGTGACCTGCGGTCGCCTGCCGGGCTCGCACGGGCACCGCGGGCCGGGCCCGCCCGGGGACCGCGGACCGGGCCCGCGCGTGCGGGCCCGGCGCGCGGGACTCAGCCCGTGAGGTCGCCCTCCCGTTCGTTGACGGCGGCGTAGTGCCGCAGCTTGTCCTCGTCGACCCGCACGCCGAGACCGGGGCCGGTCGGCACGCGCAGCCGGCCGTCGGCCAGGTCGAGGGGCTCGATGATGTCGTCGGAGTGCAGGTAGTACATGGAGTCGATGGCGCGCGAGAGGACGGGGGTGCTCGCGACGACGGCGAGGTGCGCGGCGGTGGCGATGCCGAGTTCGCCGCCGCTGTGCAGGTTCATGCCGAGGCCGAACGTCTCGCAGTGGCCGGCCAGGGCCTTGGTCGCCGCGATGCCGCCCCACTTGTAGACGTCACCGTGGATGACGTCGACCGCGTTGAGCCGCATCGCCGGGGCGAAGTCCTCGAAGCGCACGACGCACATGTTGGTGCACAGCGGTATGCGGACGCGGGCGTGGACCTGGCTCATGCCCTCGATGCCGGTGCACGGGTCCTCCAGGTACTCCAGGTCCAATTCCTCCAGAGCGATCCCGGCCCGCACCGAATCCGGCACGGACCAGGCCGCGTTCGGGTCCACCCGCAGGTCGACGGCGGGCAGGGCGGCGCGCAGCGCGCGCAGGATCGCGACGTCGCCGTCCACGTCGGTGGTGCCCTTGAGCTTGACCGCCCGGAAGCCGCCCTCGGCGACGACGCGCGCCGCGTGGTCGGCGAGCGCGCCCGGCAGCGCCTCGCGGCTCGCGCCGGGGGCGTCGGCGCGCGTGATGAGGGCCGTGATGGGCACCTCGTCGCGCACCGGCCCGCCGAGCAGGTCGGTCAGGGACTGCCCGGTGGCCTTGCCCATGGCGTCCCAGCAGGCGACGTCGAGCGCGGCGATGGCGGCATAGCCGAGGTAGCCGTAGAAGAAGGGCACCATGTGCTGCTTGCGGTGGAACGCCTCCAGCGCGAAGGGGCTGGTGCCGATGAGGTCCTTCGCGAGGGACCGCACGATCGCGGCGACCGGCCGCCCCCACATGGTCTCGCCCCAGCCCTCCACACCGTCGTCGGTGCGCACCCGCACCACCGTGCGGGTCTCCCCCGTCTTGGTCTCGAAGGAACTCGTGAAGGGGTTGACCAGCGGGAGGTTGACCACCTGCACGTCGACGTCTGTGATCTTCATTCTTCTCCTCGGGGTGCTCGGGGTGCTCGGGGCCGCTCGGAACGCGGAAGCTCGGAACGCGGAAGCTCGGAACGCGGGGTGCGCCGAGTGTTCGGGTGGTCAGGTGGCGGCGGACGCGGCGGGCCCGGACGCGGCCTCGGGGCGGGTGGCGGCGTCGAAGGCCCGCAGGGCCCGGGCCAGCCCCAGCGCGCGGACGTCGAGCAGCCGGCGCCCCGCCGCCC
>NZ_JAKGCV010000422.1 GCF_021556455.1 Streptomyces fuscigenes
GGCCCGCGGAGGGCCACGGCCCGCCGCCCCGGCTCGGCGTCCGCCCCGCCGGGGGGCGGTCAGCGCCAGCTGTACGTCGCGGTCGCGCCCGCGGCGAGCGTGGCCGTGAAGCCGCGCCCGCCCGCGACCACGGTGACCGGCTCGGCGGCCGTGGTGCTGGTGTTGTGCGCGACCACCGCGGTGGACCCGTCCGTGTTCACGAAGGCCGAGGTCTGCACGGGGCTGTCGGTGGCGTCGCTGCGCGTGGCGCTCGCGCCGATGTGCACGGCCCCGGGCCGCACGAAGCGCGCGAAGTGGCCGAGGGCGTAGTACTGGGAGTTGTAGGTGACGGCGCCCGTCTTCGAGTCGACGGTGACGGTGCCGTTGCAGGTCCCGCAGCCGCCCTGGTGCGGGTTGTGGTTCTCGTCGAGCGCGATGTTCCAGTACACGACCGTCTTCGCCCAGTTGTTCACCGAGTCGAGGCCCGTGGTGATCGTCCCGCCCTCGCACTCCGTCTCGTAGATGTCCTTGCCGGGGAAGGAGGCGCGCAGCGCCGTCATGGCCGAGGCGTCGCCCGCGTAGCAGTGGTAGGCGGTGCCGTCGAGCCACTTCGCCGCATCGGACGCGAGGAGGTCGTAGGGGTAGTCGACCTCGGGGTCCTCGCCGACGGCCTCATGTGCCTTGATGTCGTTGGGGTGTTCGGACCAGTTGTGGTCGTAGCCGAGGATCTTGGTGCGCAGCCCGGCCTTCTTCAGCGCCGGCCCGAGCGCGTCGACGACCTTCGCCTCCTGCTCGAACGACATGTCCGAGCCGGGGTAGTTGTTCCGGTTCAGGGCCTGCGGCTCGTTCTGCACGGTGAGGTAGTCGACGGGCACGCCGTGGGCGGCGTACGCCTTGACGAAGTCGACCAGGTAGGCGGCGTACGCGCGGTAGACGGCGGGCGAGTCGATCAGCTTGCCGTCGATCATGGATCCGCCGGTCTTCATCCAGGCGGGCGGCGACCAGGGCGTGCCGACGATCTTCAGCTCCGGATCGAGCCTCTTCGCCTGCCTCAGCAGCGGCAGGATCTGCTTCTCGTCGTGCGCGACGGAGAAGTGCTTCATGCCGTAGTCGGTCTGCCCGGCGGGCACGTCGTCGAGGCTGTAGTCGGGGCCCTTGACGAAGTCCGAGGCGCCGATGGGCTGGCGCAGGAAGCTGGTGCCGTCGCCGGTCGCCGGGTCGAAGAGGTTCTTCATGACCGTGTCGCGCCGGTCCTTCGGTATGCCGTACAGGACCTGCGCCGAGGAGTCGGTGATCGAGGCGCCGAAGCCGGTCATCGTCTGGTACTTCACGTGCGGGTCGACGCGGACGGTGGTGCCGCCCTGCGGCGCGCCGGGTGACACCGGCGCGGCGCTCAGCCGCTCCGTGGTCGCCCCGGTCTGCCCCTTGGCGCCGGAGGTCCAGGCCTCCACCTGGCGGGGCGCGGACGGGCCGTGGGCCTCGGCGCGGCCGGGGGCGGCGGCGGCCGAGACGCCGGTCGCGGCGAGACCGGCGGTGGCGAGGAGGGCGGCGGCCAGGGTGAGGGCGCGGGACCGGGGACGTGTACGCATCTGACTCTCCGTGGGGTGGGGGTGGAGCCGGGACGGGGCGGACGGCACGCGTGGGTGCCGGGCGGCGGGAGCCCCGGATGCCGAAAGCGCTTTCAGGACCTGAACGGGAGTCAAACCCCGCGGGCATGGACCCGTCAAGACCGTGAACGCGGCGGGGTGCGCACGACCCGGGAGGGCGGCGTCGGCTCCGGCAGGGCCTTCGCGCCGGCCGTCGCGTGCACACATTTCTGCGTACGCTGACGTCATGGAAGAAGGCAGCGTGTCCGTGCGGGACGCACGCGCCCACCTCTCGGACCACATCCATCAGGCAGAGCAGGGCACTCCGACGGTGATCACGCGCAACGGCGTACCCGTGGCCGCCGTAGTGCCCATCGCCGACTTCAAGGCACTCGAGGAGGCGGCCGACGTGCTGCTGGCCCGGGAGGCGGAGAAGGTCCTCAAGGAGAACGGCCCCACGATGACCATGGCCGAGCTGCTGGCCGACCTGTTCGCCGAAGCCGCCGAAAACAAGAACGACGCCGGGTGAAATACGCCTTCCGGTTCACCACGGCGGCGCTACGAAAGCTGCGGGACCTCAGCAGGATCGACGCCATGCGCATCCTCACCGCGCTGACCGCCCTGGGTGACGACCCCCACCGCGAGGACGCCGGCACCAGGAAACTCGTGGGTCCGTCCGGGCTGTACCGGCTGCGGGTGGGCGCCTACCGCGTTCGCCCACCGCGTCGACGACGGGGAGTTGCTCGTCCTTGTGGTCAAGGTCGGCAACCGGCGCGACATCCACCGGAGCCTCTGAGAGGCGGGCCCGCCCCGTGCCCGCCTCCCCCGCCCCTGTCCCCCGGGCCCCCTCCGCGCACCTGCCGGGCACGCGGGCGGGCGCGGCTCAGCCGCCCGCCCGGCACCCCTCGCCGCTCCCGGTGCTCCCGGTGCTCCCGGTGCTCCCGCCGCTCCCGGCACCCTCGGTCAGGCCCCGGCCTCCGCCACGCTCCAGGCGATGCCGTCCAGGATGTCGTGCTCGCTGACGACGACCTCGGACGCCGAGACCCGCTCCATGATCGTCTGGAGGATGAGGGCCCCGACGCCGATCACGTCGACGCGGCCGGGGTGGATGACGGGGTTCGCGGCGCGCTCCGCGTGGGTCGCCGCGAGCAGCGCCGAGGTGATGCTTTCGACCTTCTCGTAGGAGACCGTGGAGCGGTGGACCGCGGCCGAGTCGTACTCCCTGAGGCCCAGCGCGATCGCGCCGACCGTCGTCACCGAGCCGGCGAGGCCGACCAGCGTGGAGGCGTCCCGCAGCGGGACGACCGCCTCGGCCTCGTCGATCGCCCGCTCGACGTCGGCACGGACCGCCGCGATCTGCTGGGCCGTGGGCGGGTCGGTGAGCGCGCCGTCGCGCATGAGGTGCCGCTCGGTCAGCCGGACGCAGCCGATGTCGACGGAGCGGGCCGCGGTGACCCGCTCGTCGCCGAGCACGAACTCCGTCGAGCCGCCGCCGATGTCGACGACCAGCGCCTCGTCGTGGGTGGCCAGTTCACGGGTCGCCCCGGTGAAGGAGAGCCTCGCCTCCTCGTCGCCGGTGACGACCTCGGGCCGCACCCCGAGGATGTCCACGACGCCCCGTACGAAGTCGTCGCGGTTGGAGGCGTCGCGCGAGGCGGACGTGGCGACGAAGCGCACGCCCGAGACGCCGTGCTCCTCGATGACGTCCGCGTACGTGCGGCAGGCCGCGAAGGTGCGCTCCAGCGCCTCGGGCGCCAGGCGGCCGGTGCGGTCCACGCCCTGGCCGAGCCGCACGATCTGCATCCGGCGGTCCAGATCGGTGAGCACGCCCGTGTCCGGGTCGGCCTCAGCGACCAGCAGCCTGATCGAGTTGGTCCCGCAGTCGATCCCCGCCACCTTGGTCATGCGCCCGTCTCCGTCTTCATTTCCTGTACGTGCCCGTCGCGCCCGCCGCCCACGCAGGAGGCGCCGACGCAGCGGCCCTTGGCCCACCACTCGGGCAGCATCGCGACGGCCTCGTCGCCCAGCGGATTGACCCCGGGGCCCGCGACCAGCGCGTGCGCCACGAGGACGTGCAGGCACTTCACGCGCTCGGGCATGCCGCCCGCGCTGGGGAAGCCGGCCAGCACCTCGATCGCGTCGCGTCGCGCGAGGTAGTCCTCGTGCGCGACCCGGTAGGCGGCGGCCAGTTCGGGGTCGGTGGCGAGGCGCTCGGTCATCTCCTTCATGACCCCGTTCGCCTCCAGCGTGCCGATCGCGGAGGCGGCGCGCGGGCAGGTCAGGTAGTACGTGGTCGGGAACGGCGTCCCGTCCGGCAGGCGCGGCGCGGTCTCGACCACGTCGGGCAGGCCGCACGGGCAGCGGTGCGCGATGGCGCGCAGACCGCGCGGAGGCCGGCCCAGTTGGGCCTCGAAGGCCGCGATGTCGTCCGCCGTGGGCGGCTCGGTGCGTTCGGTCTGCGGAGGAGGGGTTTCCATGACTGCTGTGTGCTGCCTTGCTGCTCGTCGGGGGGCCGCGCGTGCGGGCCCGCACGCGCGGCCTCAGTTCTTCGCGCCGGCCTTGGCCGCGCCGGTGCCGGCACCGGTCGCGGTGCCCGGCGCCGCCGCCGCGTCCGCGTGGTCGACGTCGTCCATCATGTTCGCGTACCAGGGGCGGCTCGCGGGACCGACCGCCTGCTCCTCGTGCTTGACCGCGGTCGGGGCGTTCATCGTGTAGCCCTTCTCGCCGGGCATCACGAAGTGCAGGCGCTCGCGGGCGAGCCGCTCGACGTACGCGTCGTCCTGCAGCCTCGCCTTCTCGTCGCGCAACGTCTCGACCTGCTTCTTCGCGTCGCGCGCGGTCCGCTGCTGGTCGGCGATGTCGCCCTGCTGCGAGACGTACTGCCGCATCGGGTAGGCGAGCGCGACGACGAGTGTGCACAGCACCAGCGCGAGGAAGGCCGCGCGGCCGGTCAGCCGGGAGCGGTGCGCCTGTCTGCGGCTCTGCGAGCGGTAGACGCGGGCAGCCGTCTGCTCGCCGAGCACGCGCAGGCGCGTCGCCGTCGAGAAGCGGTCGTCCGTCCGGCCGGCCGAGGGGCGGCCTCCGGTGGAGCGGCCGCCCGTCGCCCGTCCCGGAGCGGGTCGGCGGCTGCCGCTCGCGCGCTCGCCGGCCGGCCGGCC
>NZ_JAKGCV010000423.1 GCF_021556455.1 Streptomyces fuscigenes
CGGCCGGCCCGTCAGGGCGGGGTGCCCCGCGCCGCCCCCGCGCGAAGTGCGACGGGCGGCCCGGGAGTCACGAAAGCGCCCCCCGCGCCGCCCCGGCGCCAACGAGGGCCTCCCGGCCGGCCGCCTCGCGCAGGACGTCCCGTACGCACCGCACGTACCGGGACATGGTGGCTCCGGCCGTCCGCGTGTCGGGGTAGCGGCCGAACATGTAGAGGCCCTCCGGCGTGCACACGACCCACAGGCAGGCCTTCCCGCTGTCGGAGAGCCGCAGCAGGGCACGGGCGTTCCAGGCCGCCCAGTCCCGCGCGCCGGGGGTGTCCCGCACGTCCATGTAGGACAGCAGGGAGAACGGGTCGGGAGTCGACTTCTTGAAGTCCACGCCCAGGAGTTCGCACACCCGGAAGAACGGCACCCGCGCCACCTGCCTGGCCTCGCGGGCCGAGCGCTGGGCGAGGCGGACCGCGGTGGGGAAGTCGCAGTCGTCGGGCAGGCCGATCTCGACCGGACCGCCCTCGACGAACCAGCCGACCGAGGACGTCCACTCCGAGCGGGTACGGGTGTGGAAGGGCATGACCGTGCGGTACGGGCCGGGCGCGCCGAGGCGCTGCGCCGCCAGCGCGTTCGCCGCCAGGATCCCGGCGGGCAGGGCGGTGCGCTCGGACCGGCAGGCCCGGGTCAGGGCGTCCGTCCCCGCGGGGTCGAGGAGCCACTCGAACAGCGACTTCTGCGGCAGGAGTTCCTCCCCCGAGGTGCCGAGCGGCAGCGGGAAGCCGGGCGGCCTGCCGCCGCTGTCGGCGATGAAGCGCTCCCAGCGCAGGACGGCCGGGTGCTCGCGCCCCACGAGGGCCGCGGCGGTGCGCTGCTCGTGGCTGTAGTCGACGTGGCTGCCGGTGTCGGGCAGCACCGGGGGCCGCCCGTCGCGCGCCGCGCGGTAGATCTCGTGGATCTCGTGCACCAGCCCGAACAGCGTGTAGCCGTCGGTCTGCGTGTGGTCGAAGGCCAGCAGGACCGTGGTGGAGTCACGGCGCTGCACCGTCTCCACGACGTAGCTCGGCCAGTGCAGGGTGTGCGTGGCCGCGTCCAGCCGGTCGCGGAGGAAGCGGTTGAGCACGCCGGAATCGCGGAAGTCCCCGAGCAGGGTGCTGTCCACGCCCACGACCTCCCGCGCGAGCGTGAAGCGGTGCAACTCGCCCCCGGCGTCGCGGAATCCGCTGCGCAGGGTCTCGTGCCGCCCGATCCAGTCGGCCAGCGCCCTGCCGAACGCCTCCAGGTCGAACTCGCCCGGCATCTCGAAGGCGACCCCGCCCCAGTCGGCCGTACGCACCCCGCGCTCCTGGAGTCTGGCCATGGTCAGGACGTGGGACTCCTGGTTGTACGAGGGCGGTACGGCGTCCCGCTCCGCCCGCTGTGCGGCCGAGAGGGCGGGTGGGTGCAGCGTCCACTCCCGTACCTGCCCGGGGCGGACGAGGTACTGGCTGAGTTCGGTCATTTTCACGCCAGGCACAACGACACCGGGCAGGTACGGGCACGCACGCCCGCAGCGCCGGGCACGCGTGTTCGACGCGAGCCCGACGCCGCACCGGGCGAGGCGCCCGGCCGCCGTGGTCGGCACCGCATGCCCCCTGGACGGCCCGGAGTTCACGGCGCCTGCTCAAGCGGCCGATGGCGTTCCGGGCTACCGCGGGGCCGCCGTCCGGTGCAGAATCTACGCGCGTCGCAGAATCTCACTCGTCCGACAGGAGCCCCCGCATGCCCATCGACCGCAGAACCTTCCTCAACAGGACCGCCGCGACGGGCGCCGGAGTCGCGCTGGCCTCGGGGGCGGTCGGCGGGGTCGACTCGGCCGAGGCCGCGCCGCTCGGCGGTCACCACGGACGCGCCCCGCGCACGGCGTCACTGCGGGTGCTCGGCACGACAGACACGCACGGACACGTCCTGAACTGGGACTACTTCACCAACGCCGCCTACGACGACGCCACGCACAACGACGTCGGCCTCGCCAAGGTCGCCACCCTCGTCGAGCGGGCGCGCGAGGAGGCGGGCCGCCACCGCACCCTGCTCGTCGACGCGGGCGACATCATCCAGGGCACCCAACTGTCGTACTACTACGCCCGGGTGGACCCGATCACCGGCGGCACGAAGGGCAAGCGCCCGCCGAAGCACCCGATGGCCCTGGCCATGAACCACATGAAGTACGACGCGGCCGCGCTCGGCAACCACGAGTTCAACTACGGAATCCCGCTGCTGCGCGCCTTCGAGGCCCAGTGCGACTTCCCGCTGCTCGCGGCCAACGCCCTCGACGCGAAGACCCTCAAGCCGGCCTTCGAGCCCTACGTCGTCAAGCGTGTCCACGTCCCCGGCGGCCCCGACATCAAGGTCGGCATCCTCGGCCTGACCAACCCGGGCATCGCCATCTGGGACAAGGCCAACGTGCAGGGGAAGATGACCTTCCCGGGCCTGGTCGAACAGGCGAAGAAGTACGTGCCGAGGCTGCGCAGCCTCGGGTGCGACGTCGTCTTCTGCACCGACCACTCGGGCCTGGACGGGGCCACGACCTACGGCGACGCGATCCCCTACCCGGAGAACGCCTCGTCCCTCGTGGCCCAGCAGGTACCCGGCATCGACGCCATCCTCGTGGGCCACACCCACGTCGAGCGGCCCAGCAGCATCGTCACCAACGAGCAGACCGGCAAGCAGGTCGTGCTGTCCGAGCCGCTGATGTGGGGGATGCGGCTCAGCGTCTTCGACTTCGCGCTCGAACTGCGCCACGGCCGCTGGGAGGTCACCTCGGTGACCGCCGGGGTGCGCGACGCCGCGACCGTGCCGGAGGACCCGCAGGTGGCGGCCCTCGTCAGGTCCGAGCACGACGCCGTCGTGGCCTACGTCAACCAGATCGTCGGCACCTGCGCCGCCGCGATGGACGCGACGGATTCCACGTACAAGGACACCCCGATCATCGACTTCGTCAACCGCGTGCAGAGCGACACGGTCACGAAGGCCCTCGCCGGCGGCCAGTACGCCTCCCTGCCGGTCCTCTCGGAGGCATCCCCCTTCTCCCGCACCGCCGCCATCCCGGCCGGCCAGGTCTCGCTGCGCGACGTGGCGGGCCTGTACGTGTACGAGAACACCCTGGAGGCCAAGATCCTGACGGGCGCCCAGGTCAAGGACTACCTCGAATGGTCCGCCCAGTACTTCGCGCTGACGGCGCCCGGCGACCCGGTCGACCTCGCGAAGATCACCAACGCGAACGGGATCCCGGACTTCAGCTACGACGTGCTCAGCGGCGTCTCGTACGACATCGACATCGCGCAGCCGGTGGGATCGCGCATCACGGGCCTCACGCACGCCGGCGAACCCGTCGACCCGGCAGCGCAGTTCGTGCTGGCGGTCAACAACTACCGCTCGGGCGGCGGCAGCGGCTACCCGCACGTCGCCACGGCCCCCTCGGTCTGGTCGAGCAGCGACGAGATCCGCAACACGATCATCGCGTGGGTGCAGGCCGAGGGCACGATCGACCCCGCGGCCTTCGGAGGCGACAGCTGGCGGCTGACCCGGGCGGGCACGCCGCTGTTCTGACGGGCGCGACGCGCCACCACGGCGCCCGGCGGCACCGGCCGGGGACCGGCCTCACAACGAGGAGGTATACGGTCCTTGGTCGGCCGCCACCCGGCGGCGGCCAGGGCGGAGGCGAGCTGATGGACCCCCACGGTGCTCCCGGCGGCGTGCTGGTCGTGGACGACGACGCGGCCACCCGCAGGTCCCTCGACCGGGGCCTGCGCCTCAACGGCTTCCGCACCCGCACCGCCGCCGACGGCGAGACGGCCCTGGCCATGGTGCGGGCCGCCCCGCCGGACGTGCTCGTGCTCGACGTGTCGATGCCCGGCCTCTCCGGCACCGAGGTGTGCGCCACGCTGCGCGCCGAAGGCGCCGATCTGCCCGTCCTGATGCTGTCGGCCCTCGACGAGACGGCCGACCGGATCGCCGGCCTGCAGGCGGGCGGTGACGACTACCTGGTCAAACCGTTCGCGCTGCAGGAACTGGTGCTGCGGCTGCGCGCCCTCCTGCGCCGCAGCCCTCCCTCGGACCACGCCCTCGTACGCGTGGGGGACCTCGTCCTCGACCCTGCTGCCCGCACCGCGCGGCGCGGGCAGCAGGTCCTGGACCTGACCCGCCGCGAGTTCGAACTGCTGGAGTGCCTGGCCCGCAACGCCGGTCTCGTCCTGACCCGCGACCAGTTGCTGGAACGCGTCTGGGGCTACGACGCCGAGGTGCGCAGCGACGCCGTCGACACGTTCGTCAGCTACCTGCGGCGCAAACTGGAGGCGGACGGCGGTCCCCGGCTCCTGCACACCGTGCGCGGGGTCGGCTTCGTGCTGCGCGAGCAGGACGGGGGTGCCGCGTGAGGCTGTCCACGCGACTGGCGCTGGCCGTGGGCGCCACCCTGCCGCTCCTCGTCCTCGCCTCGGGCTGGCTGCTCCTGCAGTTCGTCTCGCGGGACCTGCACCGCGAGCAGGACCAGCACCTGCGGGACCGGGCCGCCGCCGTCGTCCCGGAGGCGCGGACCGTCCTGCGGGCCGCGGCGGCCGGCCGGCCCGACACGGTGGAGCAGGCCCGGGCCCGCCGCCTCTACGCCGCGGCGCTCGACGTGGGCGTGCGCGTCGTCGGCCCCGACGGGACGTTCACGGGCGGGCCCCAGCCCGCCGCCACGGTGCGGCTGCCC
>NZ_JAKGCV010000424.1 GCF_021556455.1 Streptomyces fuscigenes
TCCGCTGCGTGCGGCGGCGCCGCCCGAGGACGCGCGGCCTCCCGCCGCTCCCTCCGCCGGCGCGGCCGGTCCGGCCGAACTGCTGGCCGCGTGGCGGGAGCTGTGGAGCCGGCAGCGAGCCGGGATGCCCGCTTCGTGGGCGCGCCGCGCGGCGCGGGACTGGGCGCGGTGCCTGACCACGTTCGTGACCGAGGCCTCGCACCGCACGGCGGGAACCCTGCCCACGGTGGGCCAGGCCGTCCACCTGCGCCGCCACGCGAGTTGCCTGTACCCCTTCATGAACATGCTGGAGCGGGTCCGGGGCACGGCGCTGCCCGAGGAGATGCACGCGGAGCGCGAACTGCGCCTGCTGCGCGCCCACGTCGCCGACACCGCGACCCTCATCAACGACCTGTACTCGCTGGAGCGCGAGGAACGCCACGCGTGCCCGTTCAACATGATCGTGATCCTGCAGCGTGAACAGCACATGAGCAGACCCGCGGCCGTCGAGGCCGTCCGCGCCGAGGTCGACCGCCTCGGCGCCAGGAGCGACATCCTCCGCAACTACCTGACGGCCCACCATCCCGAGGCCGACTGGTACCTGCGCGGAACGGGCCGCCTCGTCGAGGGCGTCCGGCTGTGGAGCAGCACGACGGACCGGTACACGGACACCTCGCTCTGACCCCGCCGCACCGGCCGGCCACGGCGCACAGCGCCGCACCGCACGCCCGCCCACCGCGCCACCGCCCACCGCGCCACCGCGCACCGCGCCACCCGCGCGCGATCACCGGCGACAGCGCGACCACGTCACCGTGACCACGGCGACCACGGGCGGTCCCGGCAGCCGCGGCGGCCACGGCGATCTCGGCAGCCCGGGCGACCACCGATCGCCGGCCCACCGCGCCCCGTCCGACCGCGCCCCCGTCCCTCCACGCCGCTGCGCCACCGCGCCACCGCATCCGGGCCTCATCGCGACCACCAGTCACCGGTCGTCCGCGGAGAACCACCGTGCCGCTGCCGCTCGCCTCACCCCTCGAGCGGCACGGCCTCCCCGGTCACCGAGACCCGGGGGTCCGACTCGTCGACGTCCACCAGCAGTTCGCAGGGCCGGCCCATGTCCTCGCCTTGGCGGACGGTGATCCGCGCCGCCCCCTCCACGAGTCCGAGCGCGCGCAGGTAACCGCCGAACGCCGCCGCCGCGGCCCCCGTCGCGGGATCCTCCACCACACCCCCGATCGGGAACGGGTCGCGGGCGTGGAAGAGGTCCGGCGACTCCCGCCACACGAGATGCACGGTCGTCCACTCGTACCGCCGCATCACATCGGCCAGCGCGTCGAAGTCGTACTCCAGGTCCGCGAGGCGGGCCCGGGTGCGCGCCGCCAGCACCAGGTGGAGGTTGCCGGCGAAGGCGACGTGCGGGGGGAGCGAGGGGTCGAGGTCGGCGGCGTCCCAGCCCAGCGCGGCCAGCGTCAGGCCGAGTTCGTCCTCGTCGGCCGGCCGCGAGCGGGTCGGGACGCTGGTGAGGGTGGCCCGGACGGCTCCGTCCGCCCCGGTCCGCGTCATGACGGGGATCTCGCCCACGGGCGTGTCGAAGACGATCGGGCCCGGGCCGAGGCGCTCGGCGAGCGCGACCGCCGTCGCGACCATCGCGTGCCCGCAGAACGCCACCTCGGCGAGCGGGCTGAAGAAGCGCAGGCCGAAACGACGCCCCTCGGTGTCGGCCTTCGTGACGAAGGCGGTCTCCGAGTACCCGACCTCGGCTGCGGTGGCGAGCATGCGCGCGTCTTCATGGGCGGACGCGTCGAGCACGACACCCGCGGGATTGCCGCCCCGGGGGTCGGAGCTGAAGGCCGAGTAGTGGAGGACGTCGGAAGGAAGCTCGATGGCCGCAGTCATGGATGCCACGCTGCCACCCAGGGCAGACGTACGCGGGCGGCTTCGCGAAGTTCCGTGAACTTTTGCGGCCGGGCGGTCATCGCACGTGGTGTACACAGGAAACGAGAAGGCACGAAACGGACGGGGTGGCACGACATGGCGAAGAACATGGGCGAACGGGACACGGCGGCGGTGGCGGCACGGGCTGCCCGCTCCTCCCGCGCACGCCTGGCCGTGGGCGCGCTGGCGCTGGTGGCGGCGTCCGGCGTCGTCCTGGCGGGCTGCGGCAACGGCGATCCGGCGTCGCCGCAGAAGGTGAACGGCACGGCGGGTCCGGCGACGGACGGCCAGAGCCCCTCGGGCGCCGCGAGCGACGACACGGGCGGGTCGAAGGCGCCCGACGACTCCACCACGGCGTCCGGCGGGCAGCAGCAGCCGTCGTCCCAGGCCCCCACGGTCCAGCACACGAAGACGTCGGGCGGGAAGTCCACGGACAGCGGCGGCAACGCGGCCTCCGGCAGTTCGAGCCGCTGCCACACCTCGGAACTCAAGGCGTCCGTCGGCGGGAACGACCCCGGCGCCGGCCAGGAGAACTTCGCGCTGGTGCTGACCAACACCTCCGGCCGCACGTGCACCGTCTACGGCTTCCCCGGCTTCGCGTTCGTCGACGGCTCCGGCAAGCAGGTCTCCACCGACCCCCAGCGCGAGGGCGGCAGTCAGAAGCAGGTCGTCTCGCTGAGCCCCGGCCGCAGCGCCTGGGCGACGCTGCGCTTCGCCAACCCCGACATGGTCGGCGGCGCCACCGTCACCCCGGCGGCCGTCGAGATCACCCCGCCGGACGAGAAGGCGTTCCTCAAGGCCACGTGGTCGGGCGGCGCGGTCAGCAAGCAGCCCCCGAACGCCGCCGCGACGATCGTCGGCGTCTTCCAGCCGGGCACGGGCCCGAGCTGAGGGAACCGGCCCGCGCCGACACCCGGGCCCGAGCTGACGCGACCGGCCCGAGCTGACGCGACCGGCTCGCGCTGACGCGACCGGCTCGCGCTGACGCGACCGGCTCGCGCTGACGCGACCGGAGGGCCCCGGGGGCGTACTCATGGCCGGGCCGGGAGCACGTACGTCGCGGGTCGCGGCCCGCGGTCACGGGTCGCGGTCACGCGTCCGGGCTGGTGGGAGGCGCGTGCCGGGCGCCGAGGCAAGCACGAAGAAGGGCCCGATCCTTGAGGATCGGGCCCTTCTCCATCTGCGGTAGCGGAGGGATTTGAACCCTCGGTGAGTTTCCCCACACTCGCTTTCGAGGCGAGCTCCTTCGGCCGCTCGGACACGCTACCGAGAGAGATCCTAGCCCACGGGGGCCCGTGTTCAGAAATCCGTATCCGGGAGCGGCCGGCCGGGGGACCGCCGCCCGGCGAAGAAGGCTCGCAGCTGTTCGGCGCACTCGGTCGCGAGCACGCCTTCGACGACCTCGGGGCGGTGGTTGAGGCGGCGGTCGCGCACGACGTCCCACAGGGAGCCGGCCGCCCCGGCCTTCTCGTCGCGGGCCCCGTAGACGACGCGGTCCACCCGCGCCTGGACGAGAGCACCGGCGCACATCGTGCAGGGTTCAAGGGTCACGACGAGCGTGCAGTCCGTCAGCCGCCAGGCGCCGAGGCGCGCGGCGGCCGCGCGGAGGGCGAGGACCTCCGCGTGGGCCGTCGGGTCGCCGGTCGCCTCGCGTTCGTTGTGGCCGGTGGACAGCAGCGTGCCGTCCGGCGCCAGGACGAGGGCGCCGACCGGGACGTCACCGCCGTCGGCCGCCCGCGCCGCCTCGTCGAGGGCACGGCGCATCCACGTACGCCACGGATCGCGCACCGGATCGGCCGGTACGGTCCGGCCGTCCGGTCCGCGATCGGTCACTAGCGCACGGTCTCCAGCACGTCCGTGGCGCCCAGCGCTTCGGCGATCTCCGCCATCGCGTCGGTCTCCACGTCCAGCAGCTCCGACTCGGCGAGCCCGAGATCGGTGAGGATCCCCCGGTCGCCGACGGGGCCCGTGGGGTGCTCGCCGGCCCCGGCGCGGAGGTCGCGCGGATCGTCGGCGTCGTCCGGGCCGTCGGTGTCGTCGGTGTCGTTTTCGGAAGGTTCTGCTTCGCCGTCCTCGGTCCCGTCGAGGTCCAGCGTGTCCAGGTCCAGATCGGCGGAGGCGTCGTCCTCGTCACCGCCGGTGAGTTCGTCGATGAGGATCTCCCCGTACGAGGAGCGTGCGGCGGCTGCCGCGTCCGAGACGTAGATCCGGGGGTCGTCCTCGCCCTCGACGCGGAGGATCCCGAACCAGGCATCCTCCTGTTCGATGAAGAGGAGGACGACGTCCTCGTCGACCGACGCCTCGCGCGCGAGGTCGGTCAGGTCCGCGAGGGTTTCCACGTCGTCGAGGTCTGTGTCGCTCGCTTCCCACCCGTCTTCGGTGCGCGCGAGCAGTGCGGCGAAGTACACCGTGACTCTCCCACTGGTCGGAGGTGTGTCGATCGGGCGGTGCGCGGCGCGTGCCCCGTCCACTCGGAATCGTGGCAGAAACGAGCGCTGCGCGAGAGGTCTTCCGCCGTTGCGTCGTGCGCCCATTTTATTCGGCGTCCGATCACGATCGGGCGAGGGCTGTCCCGGAATGGCCTTTCCCGGTTGGCGGTTGCCGGGGGCTACCAACGGAATGGGCGTGTTCGCAGGCTCCTGCGGAGCCGCTCCGCGCGGGCGCGCCGCGGCCGGACCCGCTCGCGCAGCGCCCGCGCCTCGGCGCGTTCGCTCAGGAACCGGGCGCGCCTGCGGAGGCGTTCCGCGTCCGGAGCGCCGGGCTCGGCCGTACGCGC